>JAAWQS010000089.1 GCA_022800665.1 Oscillospiraceae bacterium | reverse complement strand
GGGGAGTCGTTGGGCTTGTCGGCGGCCTGGATGCCGCCCTCCGCCATCATGGTGTTGGCGTCGCCCATGCGCAGCTTGGTCACCACCATCACCTTCGCGCCGGCGGCATGGGCCTCGATGGCCGCGGAGGTTCCCGCGCCGCCGCCGCCGATGACCAGTACGTCTACATCGTAGGCAGGGGCAGTCAGGTCCACGTCCTTCTCCGCAATGCGGGAGTTGGCCTGCAGCAGCGCCGCCAGCTCGTGGGGGACCTTGTCGCCCTTGTTGGGGCCGGCCTGCAGGATCTGGAATTGGTCCTCCCGGTAGTCGGGATGGTAGGTCTTCAGCAGCTGGTCCTTCTCCTCCGCCGTCATACGCCGGGGGTCCAGCCTGGCATTCTGCTCTCTGGCGGCGGCTACCTTCCCGGCAGACGCCTGGATCACTGGATCATGATACATGTTGACACCCTCCCTTACTTTTCGATCTCACGGCTGTTGTACATTTCCCGAATTTCTTCGTCGGACTTGTTCATCAGCTCTGCAATGAGGGACACATACTTGCCCTCCTCAATCTCCCTCACCCGCTCGTCCAGATGGCCGCAGTGGGGAGCCAGATACTTACCGTTGAGGCGGCGGGCCAGCATGGCCACCTGGGGATGGGAGATACCCGCCGGGCACCGGGCTGAGCACACGCCGCACATCACGCAGTCAAAGGACTCCTCCGCGCACTTCTCGTACTCCCCCCGCTGGGCGTAGGCGATGTACTGCATCACGTCCAGGCCCTGGGTGCAGGCTTTGGTACAGGCGTTGCAGCCGACGCAGGCATAGATTTCCGGATAGAGCTGCATCATAATCTGCTCGGTGGGTTTGATCTTCTCCATGTCATAGATCTCTTTCACCAGGGGGAAGAAGGGCAGCGTGGCCACGTACATATTGTTTTCCACCTTGGTGGAACAGGCCAGACAGCCTTTCAGCTCCCGGTCACCGGCGATGCGGTAGATGGTGGCGCACGCGCCGCAGAAGCCGTTCCGGCAGCCGCAGCCCCGGACCAGCTGATACCCCGCGTACTCCATGGCCTCCATAATGGTCAGGCTCTCTGGAACGGCGCAGCGTTTGCCGAAGAGATATACATTTACCATTTGTTCCATATTTTTAACTCCTTCACGAATAAAGGCTTAATACTCGTCCGGCAGCTGGTCCAGCTGGTCCAGACGGAATACGGGGCCGTCCTTGCAGACGAACCGATCGCCGATATTGCACCGGCCACAGCGTCCCAAGGCGCATTTCATACGCAGCTCCAGGGTCGTATAGATGTTGTTTCTGGGGAAGCCCTGCTCCATCAGTCCTGCCAGGGTAAATTTAATCATAATGGGCGGGCCGCACATGACCACGGTTTTCCCGGTGTCAAAGCCCAGCTCCTTGACGTAGTTGGGGACGAAGCCCACGTGGCCGTCCCAGTCCGGCTGGGGGTTGTCGATGGTGAGGTGGACGGAGATGCCGTCCTCCCGGCGCCACTCGTCCAGAATCTCCTGGTAGTCCACCAGGTCCGCCTTACTGCGGGAGCCGTAGACGATATCCACACTGCCATAGCGGTCCCGGTAGTGTCGGACGTAGTTGATGACCGAGCGCAGGGGCGCAAGGCCGATGCCGCCCGCCACGAAGACCAGGTCCTTGCCTGCGAAATCGGTGTCCACCGGGAAGCCGTTGCCGTAGGGTCCCCGCAGCGTGACCTGCTGGCCCGGCTCCATAGCGTGGAGCCAGTCGGTGACGCAGCCGCACTTTTTGATAGAAAACTCCAGATACTCCTCGTTGGTGGGAGAGGAGGTGATGGAGAACAGCGCCTCCCCCACGCCGGGGACGGACAGCATGGCGCACTGTCCGGGGATGTGGACGAGGGGCTTTTTCCCGTCCAGGCCCACCACCCGGAAGGTCTTCACGTCCGGGGTATCCTGACGGATATCCGTCACCACGGCCAGCATCGGGATCAATGGATCTTGTCTCATGGCTTCTCCTCCCCCAAGGTCTTGGCGACCTTCACGATATTCATGGAAATCGGACATTTTTGCAGGCACCGTCCGCAGCCCACACAGCCGAACTCGCCGTCGTGGGTGGACGGGTAGTAGACCAGCTTGTGCATGAACCGCTGGCGGAACCGCTCCAGCTGGGTGGGACGGGGCTGTCCGGCGGACATGAGGGTGAAATCGGAATACATGCAGCTGTCCCAGCAGCGGAAACGCTTGATTTCATCGCCGGTATTGAACTCTTTGATGTCGTAGCACTGGCAGGTGGGACACACGAAAGTGCAGGCGCCACAGCCCAGGCAGCTCTCCGCCAGGCCCGCCCACTCCGCACGCCGGAACAGCTCCATCATGTGCTCCCCGCCGAATTTATCCAGGGGCAGATTTTGCAGGGGCAGGCGGTCAAAGACGGTTTTGTCCGTCACCGGCTCCCCGCCCTCTTCCAGCATCTCCAGGCCGCCGAGCAGGGCCTCGCCCTTCTCCGTGTTGGCCCGCAGGTACAGGTCCTCTCCCGAAATCCAGCAGGACACGTCTCCGGCGGGGTCCGTGGGGTCGATGCCAAAGGCGGTGCAGAAGCAGGTCTCCTCCGGCTCGGTACAGGCCAGGGTGACGACGGTACCGCATGCCCGGCGGGTCTCATAGTAGGTGTCTACCGGGTCGCACAGGAACACTTTGTCCAGAATCTCAAAACTGCGGCAGTCGCAGGCCCGGACGCCGAAGACCACAAAGGGTTCCGCCGGGTCCCGGTTCTCGATCACCTCAATCTGCTTGCCTGTCACCTTGAAATTCACCAGATTCTCCACCTGGGGGAAAAACAAGTCCTTCGCACTGCGCACCGTATTCAGAGCGGCGGTCAGGCGCATTCCCTCCTCCCAAGGCTGGAAGGCGGCGGTTTTCGCCTCGCCGGCGGGGATATACAGCCTCTGCTTCGCCGCGATAGCGGCAAAGAGGCTGTCTAACTGAGAAACGGGGTACTTTTTCACTGCTCGCTCCCCCTTTCATGGACCACGGACGGCTCCGGGTCATCCATCTGGAAGTTCGTCAGGGGCGGACGGGTCTCCATATCCGCACCGGCCTGATAGCCGCCGTACAGCTCGTTGATATCCTTGATAAACTTCCGGTTCAGCAGGTGCAGCGGGATGTGCTGGGGGCATACCCTTGAGCACTCGCCGCAGTCGGTGCAGCGGCCCGCCACGTGGAAGGCGCGGATAATATGGAACAGATTCTCCTCAAAGCTGTTGGCCGCGGCCTTGTTCTCAACGCCGGAGTTCGGATTGTCAAACACGCACTTCTCACAGGAGCACGCCGGGCAGACATTCCGGCAGGCGTTGCAGCGGATGCAGCGGCTCAGCTCCTTGCGCCAGAAGGCAAACCGCTCGTCCGGCGTCATGGCTTCCAGCTTCTCCACCTGGTCAAAGCGGGCGCTGTCCAGCTCCTCGCCCTGCTCGCCGAGCAGCTCGTCGCAGCCCAGCATCTTTTTGCTCTTGCAGCAGGCGCAGCGTTCCGCCAGGGCGTCTTTCCGCGCAATGGTTTTGTCGCCGTACAGAGTATGTACCGTCAGGGTACTGCCGTCCCCGTCCACGCCCAGGATGCCCTTAATCCCGGCGGAGCGGATGGCTTCGATATCGCACATGCCCTCGCACTGTACGCCCACCGCGTACACATTCTCCCGCCAGATGCGGTGTTCCTTTTGCAGCTGCTGGAAGGAGTAGGTGTCGCAGGGCTTCAGGAACACCCCCACCCGGCCCTCCTTCCGGCTCTCCGCAATGAGGTACTTGGACATATTCGCGCCGCAGAACGGTCCGAACACGAACTCCTTTTCGATCTCCTCCCGGCTGGTGAACACCGCCGGGGTCACGTCATAGAAAAACTCGCCGGCCTTCCAGCCCAAGACCCGGACGCCGCTCTCCAGCAGCTCAATGGCTCTCGCCTTTACTCGCTCTTGCATCGCAGGTCCTCCAATCTCTTGTTCTCACCCAGCCGGGTCACAGTCTCCACAAACTCGTTCATGGTGGCGGCAAACTTCGCGCCCTCGGCGGCGGAAACCCACTCCACTCTCGTCCGCTCCCGCTCAATGCCCAGATAATCCAGCATAGAGAAGAGCAGGGTCATGCGGCGGCGCGCGTAGTAGTTGCCGGTGGTGTAGTGGCAGTCGCCGGGATGGCAGCCGCAGAGGATCACGCCGTCCGCGCCCCGCTGGAACGCCCGCAGGATAAACATGGGGTTCAAGCGGCAGGAGCAGGGAATGCGGATAATTTTGACATTTGCAGGGTATTGCAGGCGGTTGGTGCCAGACAGGTCCGCGCCCGCATAGGAGCACCAGTTGCAGCAGAAAGCCACAATGGTGGGCTTGAATTCCTGAGCTACTTGCATATCGCGTCCACCTCCGCCATGATTTGCGCGTTAGAAAAGCCTTTCAGGTCCATCGCGCCCGACGGACAGGCCACCGTGCAGGCGCCGCAGCCCTGACAGACCGCCGGATTGACCTGGGCCACCCGCCGTCTGAGGGTCGTGCGGTTGGGGCCCCGGAAGTCCTTGTCAATATAGGTAATCGCGCCGTAGGGACAGACCTTCTCGCAGGCCGAGCAGCCGTTGCACATCAGCTCGTTGCTGTTGGCCACGCAGGGGTTGCAGGTCAGCTGGTCCTTGGCCAGCAGGCCGATGACCTTAGCCGCCGCAGCGCCCGCCTGGGCCACGGTCTCCGGGATGTCCTTGGGACCCTGGCACACGCCGGAGAGGAACACGCCCGCCGTGGGGCTCTCCACAGGCCGCAGCTTGGGATGGGCCTCGGTAAAGAAGTCGTTGGTGTCCATGGAGGCGGTCAGCATGGTTGCCAGGGGCCGGGCGGTCTGATCCGGCTCAATAGCCGCGGCCAGCACCACCATGTCCGCGTCAATATGCAGCTGCTGTCCGCCCAGCAGGTCGGACGCCTGGACCTTCAGCTTGCCGTTCTCCGGGACCACCTTGCCCACCATGCCCTTGACATAGTGGACGCCGTAGTCCTCCACCGCGCGGCGGTAGAACTCGTCAAAGTTCTTGCCGGGGGTGCGGACGTCGATGTAAAACACGTACACGTCCGTATCCGGATATTTCTCACGGGTCAGCATGGCGTGCTTGGCCGTGTACATGCAGCAGATTTTGGAGCAGTAGGGCTTGCCCTTCTCCCCCCCGTCGCACCGGGAGCCTACGCACTGGACGAAAACCAGGGTATGGGGATGGGTTCCGTCGGAGGGGCGCAGCAGCGTGCCGCCGGTGGGACCCGCCGCGTTCATCAGACGCTCAAACTCCAGGCTTGTCACCACATCGGGGCTCTGGGAGTAGGCAAACTCGTCGAACTTCTCCATGGAGATGGGTTCAAAGCCGGTGGCAGCCACAATCGCGCCGTATTCCCGCTCAAGCAGCTCATCCTTCTGGGTGTAGTCGATGGCCCCGGCGGTACAGACCTTGGAGCAGACGCCGCACTTGCCGGTCTTCAGCATAGTACAGTAGTTGGGGTCGATGGCAGCCACCTTCGGCACCGCCTGGGCAAAGGGGATGTAGATGGCCCGGCGGTTGTCCAGGCCCAGGTTGAACTCGTTGGGGACCTTCTTCTGGGGACACTTCTCCGTACACAGGCCGCAGCCGGTACACTTGCTCTCATCCACAAACCGCGCCTTCTTGCGGATGGTCACATGAAAATTACCCACAAAGCCCTTGACAGACTCCACCTCGGCATAAGAAATAATGTTGATGTTCTCGTTCTGGGCCGCGTCCACCATCTTCGGGGTCAGGATACAGGCGGCGCAGTCCAAGGTTGGGAAGGTCTTGTCGATCTGGGTCATCTTGCCGCCGATGGTGGGCTTTTTCTCCACGATGTCCACCGGGAATCCGGCCTCGGCAATGTCCAGCGCAGTCTGGATGCCTGCGATGCCGCCGCCGATGACCAACGCCCGCTTGATAACAGGGCTTGTTCCGGCAGTCAGGGGGGCGTTCAAGTGGACCTTGGCAATGGCGGCCCGGCCCAGAATAATAGCCTTCTCCGTGCCGGTCTCCTTGTCCTTGTGAATCCAGGAGCACTGCTCGCGGATATTGGCGATCTCCACCATATAGGCGTTCAGCCCGGCCTTCTCGCAGGTCTTGCGGAAGGTGGCCTCGTGCATCCGCGGGGAGCAGGAGCAGACCACCACGCCGTTGAGTCCGTACTCCTTGATTTTCTCCTGAATCATGTCCTGCCCGGCCTGGGAGCACATGTACTGGTAGTTGGTGGAGAAGACAACGCCCGGTTCCTTCGCCAATGCGTCGGAAACGGCCTGTACATCCACCGTAGCGGCAATATTACTGCCGCACCAGCATACGAATACGCCGATTTTCTGCATGTCCTCTCACCTCACTTTCTGTATTTCCGGAAGGCGCTGGTAATCGCCTGCTGGGGCAGCTCCGGGTCCAGGAGCGCCGGAATCTGTTCCGGCTTCAGATGGTTCCGGTCCTGCTGCCGCACCACGGCCAGGCGCACCGCCTCAATGAGCTTTGCCGGTTCCACACTGCGGGGGCAGCGTTCCATGCAGGCAAAGCAGCTCAGGCACATATAGATGCCCTTGGAGTTCATCAGCTCCTCCAGCCGCCCGTTCTCCACCATGTCCACAAACTGGTGGGGATGGTAGTCCATCTCGTCATAGGCAGGGCATGCGGCGGAGCACTTGCCGCATTTCATGCACTTGCGGGGGTTGACGCCGGAGATGCGTTTTACGATTTCGGTCATGTCGCTCATGCTTCCGCCTCCTTCACACCCAGGGCCTCTGCCAGCAGCTCGGTAAAGTACCGCACCGGCAGGCGTCCGCCGCCGTTCTCCTTCAGGTTGTACATACACAGCGGGCAGGCGGTGATGATCTCCTCCGCGCCGCAGTTGGCGGCATTGTCCAACACCTTCCCGGCCTGTTTGACGGCGTAGGGCTTATTCTCCAGTGTGGTATAGCCGCCGCAGCACTCGTTGCGCATGGCGTACACCACTGGTTCCGCACCGAGAGCGCGGATGAAATCCTCAATAATGGCGGGGTTTTCCGGGTCGTCAAACTCCAGCTCCCTGCTGGGACGCAGGAGCAGGCAGCCGTAGTACGCGCCGATTTTGCGTCCGGCGAGGGGATTTTTCACCCTCTTCTGCAGCTCGCCGAAGCCCACCTGGTCCCGCAGCGCCTCCAGGTAGTGGAGGACCTTCGTCTCCCCGGCATAGGGGACGTCCAGTTTCATATAATTGTTGGCTCTGGTGCGGATATACTCGTCCTGGGCCATATCGCAGTTGACCCGCTTGATGACATGGTGGCAGGCGGAGCACAGCGTCACCAGGTCCTGCCCCAAGTCCCTGGCGGACGCCAGGGCACGGACTGCCGGAAGCTTTGTGGCGATCTCGTCTCTCGCCTGGGGGTACACCGCGCCGCAGCACTGCCATTGGGGCAGCTCCTGCAGCTCGATGCCCAGGGCCGCCATGGACGCCCTGCCCCAGAGATCCAGGTCTTTCCCTTTTGTTTTCAGGGTACAGCCTGGGAAATAGGAATATGTCATAGTTGCCTCCTACTAGACCATCTGTTCCGGGTGGAAGACCTCGTCGAATTTCTCCTCGGTCAAAAATCCCAGCTCCACACAGGCCTGTTTTAAGGATATGTTTTCTTTGAACGCTTTCTTAGCGGTCTTAGCCGCGTTTTCATAGCCGATGTACGGATTGAGCGCCGTGACCAGCATGAGGGAGTTGTGGAGATTGTGCTCCATCTTCTCCCGGTTGGCCTTGATGCCTACGGCGCAGTTGTTGTTGAAGGACAGCATCGCCTGGGCCAGCAGCCGGGCGGACTGGAGGAAATTGTAAATGCACACGGGCATAAACACATTCAGCTCAAAGTTGCCCTGGGACGCGGCCATGCCCACCGCCGTGTCGTTGCCCATAACCTGCACCGCCACCATGGTCAGCGCCTCGCACTGGGTGGGGTTCACCTTACCGGGCATAATGGAGGAACCGGGCTCGTTTTCCGGGATAAAGATTTCGCCCAGACCGTCCCGCGGGCCGGAGGCCAGCCAGCGCACATCGTTGGCAATCTTCATCAAATCCGCCGCCAGGGCCTTCAGCGCGCCGTGGGCAAAGACGATCTCGTCCTTGGAGGTCAGGGCGTGGAATTTGTTGCCGGCAGTCCGGAACGCCTTGCCCGTCAGATCCGATACCGCCTGGGCCACCTTCTCGTCAAAGCCCTTGGGGGCGTTCAGCCCGGTGCCGACGGCGGTGCCGCCCAGGGCCAGCTCCTTCAGGGGCGGCAGGCTCAGAGCCAGCAGCTCCCGGTCCCGCTCCAGGCTGCTCCGCCAGCCGGAAATTTCCTGGGAAAAGGTGATGGGCGTGGCGTCCTGCAGGTGGGTCCGGCCTGATTTGACAATGCCCGCATTCTCCTGCTCCAGACGGCGGAAGGTTTCCGCCAGGGTGTCGATGGCCGGGAAGACCTGATCCTCAATGGCGGCCACCGCCGCAATATGCATCGCTGTAGGGAAGGTGTCGTTGGAGGACTGGGACATATTGATGTCGTCGTTGGGGTGTAGCAGCTTCTTCCCTGCAATCTCGTTGCCCCGGTTGGCAATGACTTCGTTGGCGTTCATGTTGGACTGGGTCCCGGAGCCGGTCTGCCAGACCACCAGGGGGAAGTGGTCGTTGAGCGAGCCGCTGGCGACCTCGTCGCAGGCTTGGCTGATGGCCTTCAGCTTCTCGTCCGTCATCTTCTCAGGCCGGAGCTGATGGTTTGCCATAGCCGCCGCCTTTTTCAGAATGCCAAAGGCGTGGGTAATCTCCCGCGGCATGGTCTCAATCCCCACGCCGATGGGGAAATTCTCGTGGGACCGCTGGGTCTGCGCAGCCCAGTACCTGCCGGCGGGGACCTGTACCTCGCCCATGGAGTCGTGTTCGATGCGGTATTCCATATATGATGCGCCTTCCTCTCAATTAAAATTTGATTGCCGCAATGGTTTCCTTCAGTTTGTTGGCGCTGCGGCGCAGCTTCTCCAGCTCTTCCGGGGTCAGGTCGTTTCTGATCTTGCCCCGGACGCCGTCGTGGTCCACGATGCACAGCACGCTCAGGCACACGTCCGAAATGCCGTACTCGCCGTTCATCATGGTGGAGACGGTCAGGGCCGTGCCTGCGCCGTTGAAGATGCAGCGCACGATATGGCAGACCGCCATTGCAATGGCGTTGTTGGTCACGCCCTTGGCCTTGATGACCACCGCGCCGGATGTACGCACCTTCTCCTCAAAAATCTCGCAGTTGCCGTCGAAGGCGATCTTGTCCCCGTCGGGACTGTGGTCCTTGTAGATACTGATGTTGTTGTTGGCGATGGTCGCCAGGGACCAGGGAACAAAGGAGGAATCGCCGTGCTCGCCGTACACATGGGCGTGGATATTCCGGGGGCTGATGCGGAAGGTTTTGGCCAGCTCCGCCTGGAGCCGCGCCGTATCCAGAACCGTGCCGGAACCGATGATGCGGTTGGCAGGGATGCCGGAGATTTTATGGAACACATACGTCATGACGTCCACGGGATTGGAGACAATGATGTAAATTGCGTCCGGGGCGTGTTTGACCACATTGGCGGTAATATCCCGCAGGATATCCACATTGGTCTGCGCCAGCTCCAGCCGGGTCTGACCGGGTTTGCGGGGAAGACCGGAGGTGATGACCACCACCTCGGACCCGGCGGCATCGGCATAATCGCCGGGCCGGACAATGGCAGGCGCGCCGAAGGAGGTTCCCTGGTAAATGTCCATCGCCTCGCCAAAGGCTTTTTGCTCATTGATATCAATGAG
>JAAWQS010000088.1 GCA_022800665.1 Oscillospiraceae bacterium | reverse complement strand
GGATGCCACTGGCGCGAGCAAGGGCGCGTACACCAGCGGCGAGAACATTGCGGCAGGCAGCTCCACCGCCGCAGACGTAGTGGAGCAGTGGATGAATTCCCCCGGACACCGGGCCAACATCCTCAATAAAGATTTCACCCATATCGGCGTGGGCTACTGCAAGAGCAGCAGCGGCTACGGACACTACTGGGTCCAGCTGTTTGTCGGCGTCAAGAGCGTCCCGGACAGCGGTTCCACCCAGAACCCCGGCGCCCAAAACCCTGATACACAGAAGCCCGGCACGCAGAACCCCGGTACACAGAACCCCGGCACACAGAGTCCTGGTACCCAAAAGCCTGGCACGCAGAACCCCGGCACGCAGTATCCCGGCCCCAATCCCTCGGATGACCTGCTGCACTCCTCCACCTATCTGGCCAAAAAGCTCTCCCTCTCCTGCCTCGCCCGCTACAACATGCCCTCCGACAGCTTCAGCACAACCGAGCTTTACATCTATTCCACCAGCGACTTCTATGGGAAAGACTATACAGTCAGCTGGAGCGTGGACAACCCGGATGTTCTCGCACTGGAGGAGATCACTTCCAAAAGCGGCAACCCCGCCGTCCGCTTCTATGGCCTGGGCGTTGCAGGGAAGGCCCGCATTACCTGTACCGTGACAACCACGGACGGTATGACAGCCACCCAGTTCTGCGACGTGACAGTAGTAGACGGCTAATGCTTAAAAAGACGCGCCTGCGGTCAAACCCGCGGGCGCGTCTTCTGCTGTTCATTTCTTGTTACGGCAGGTAGTTCATGGGGTTCTGCCGCTCGCCGTCAAGCCGGACCTCGAAGTGGCAGTGGTTGCCGGTGGAACGGCCCGTACTGCCCATCTCCGCGATGTGCTGGCCCTTGTAGACCTTGTCGCCTACGCTGACCTCCAGACTGCTGTTGTGGCCGTAGTAGGTTACATAGCCGTTGCCGTGGTCAATCTGTACCAGGTAGCCGTATCCGCTCATCCAACCGGCATAGCATACTTCGCCGCCGTCAGCAGCCACGATATCGGTGCCGTAGGAGTTGGCGATATCAATGCCGCCGTGGAAGGAGCTGCCGCCAAAAATACTGCGGTAGCCGTACTTGGAGGAGATGGTGCCGCTGGTGGGCCAGCGGAAGGACCCGGTGGGCAGCCAGGTGGGCCGCTCCATGGTGCCCCTGGCCTGGACTTCGGTGACAGGCTCCTTTAGGATGGTTTCCGATTCAATCACACGGTCGATCTCGGCCTGACCCTCGTATGTGACCCTGGCCACCACGTCGGCGGAACCGTACTCGCCCTGGCTGATGACGCGGAAATCGCCGGTGTACATGGTGGGATCGTCCACATACTCAATCTCATAGGGCAGCTCTGTCTGATACTGCTCGATCTGCACCGACCTGACCGTCAAATAAGGTACTGCATTGCTGATCAGCAACACGTCGCCAATCTGGAGCTTGTCTATGTCATAACCGGGGTTCAGGGCCAACAGCTCGCTGCTGGTCATGTTGTTATCCTGGGCAATCCGGGACCAGACGTCGCCGCTCTCCACACTGTAGGTAATCTCTCCTGCTTTGGTACTGTTGAGCAGCAGGGCCGTTTCAGCCAGATTGGTGAAATCCCCCACAGGGAGGTCGCACTCCCGGATCTCCACGTCCTCCAGGAAGTCAATGGAGACGGTGTTTTCGCTGCGGTAGGGGGCGGCCACCTGGTCCAGCAGGGCGTCGAACGCGCCCTCTGTCTGGGTCGCGCCGATAAACTCGCCGCCAATATACAGGGCGTATCCGTGCTCCACCACCCGGAGGGTGCTGCTGAGCGCTTCCTCCAGCTCCGCCTCGTCCACCAATGCGCTGCGGGCGGTCAAGCCGGTAGTGTACGCCACCCGGTCGTCCTCCATGGTGTAGTCGTAGCCCAGAACGTCGGAGATGGCCTGTTCCACCGACATCCGCGCGGCCTGGGCCTCGTTCTCTGAGGCCACGGTCCCCAGCTCCACGCCGTCAAAGGTGACGGTGGTGGCGGTGGTATAGCGGACGGTGTACACAGAGTAGACCGCAACCGTCAGGCTGGCGGCCAGGAACACGGCGGCGTGGACCCGTCTGGGCGTGGGAAGCATTCGCAGCCGGGCGGCAAAGTTCCGCCGCAGCTCATGCAGGCGGCAGGTTCCTCCGGACAGCTTCTGCCGTACCGCAGGGGACAGGCCCTGCACCAGAAAGCGGAGCTGCTGCCAGGAGCTGCTGGATTCCGGGAACAGGCGCCGGCCCTCGCTGGGCGGCTGACGGCCAGTCCGGCTTGTTTTATTTTCAAGGTTCTGCTTTTTATGTTCAGGGCTTGCCATACTTGTTTCCTCCGGCGGTTACAAATCCATGAAAAAGTGTTACAAATAGTTACAATGCATTTTACACCATTTTCAATCTGTAGTCAAGCCCTTGAAAACATTTTCTTCAGGAGATTTGAAAGCGTCCGGTTGGTCTTGTACCGCCATAGGCTGCAGACGGGCTGATTCCCGATCATCTGGGACGCCCCTCATCCGGGAACCCCTCCGCCGCAAGCGGTCCCCCTCCCCTTTCAGAGGAGGCTTTTGGGACGCTGCATCAAAAAAGGCTCCCCTGAAAGGGGAGCGCGAAGCGTGACTGAGGGGTTTCCCAACAGGAATAATTTTTCTCAGAAAAAGAAAATACTTGTCAAAGAGAGAAAAACGTGGTATGATAACAGCAACGAGGCAAATAATAAGGCAGGACATGGGCGACTGACACTCACCCATGCCCCTATGCAGGAGAGTGAGCTCCTACACAATAGCATTTTGCTACGCCAGCTCCTATTATAACAGTCTTCCCGTCTTTTTTCAATACCTAGTTTTTCATCTCCTTACTACGGAGGACTGTTTGTTTCATAATACGGGGTTTGTGTTTGCACTTATGCGGTGTGGGATAATTTATATCCTGCACCGCTTTTTGTTTGTCTCGGCGGGAAAGCGGTCCGGCGGGACGCGGGCGTAAAAGCCCGCCCCCGTCCGGGGCTGCCCCGGCGAGATTTTGTGTCCATATGGCAGAAGCCGTAGGGAGGGTACCGGTTTTTCGCCGGTATCCTCCTTCTGTATCGGGTCAGACAGAAAAATTTTGTTGACAAACCTGTCCGCCGCTGTTATACTAGATAAGCCGCTTTGAGCAGGTACAAGCACGCTTGGCGCGTCGCCTGCAAGAGCGCGCCCGTAAAGGAGCGCGGGTCATGTGCTCCAGAATAAAGGAAAGCGAGGTGCAAAAGGAATGCACGCAATTATCGTTACCGGCGGTAAGCAGTACAAGGTAGCGGAGGGGGAGACCCTGTTTATTGAGAAGCTGCCCAACGAGGCCGGCGATCAGGTGGTCTTTGGCGAGGTGCTGGCCATCCTGGACGGCGACAGCGCAACCATCGGTACCCCCACCGTGTCCGGCGCTTCCGTGGAAGCTAAGGTCGTGAAGAACGGCAAGGGCAAGAAAATCCGTATCTTTAAGTACAATCCCAAGAAGGGTTACAGGAAACGGCAGGGACACCGTCAGCCCTATACCAAGGTGGAGATCACCAAGATCAGCGCCTGAGCATGACGACAGTCACCTTTTTTACGGAGGGCCAGCGGATCACCGGCTTCCAGGCCGAGGGACACAGCGGCTACGCCGCCGAAGGCGAGGATATCGTCTGCGCGGCAGTGACCAGCTCCGTGCGCCTGGTCGAGTGCGTCTTGAACGACGTCATGGGCCTGTGCGCGTCCGTGAAGGTGCAGGACAAAAACGCCCGCATTACCCTCCGGCTCCCCGGCTCGCTGGGACCGGCGGCTGAAGAAACCTGCCAGACGCTGCTGGCGGGACTCATGGTCCATTTCAGCGAGCTGCACAGCGAATATCCCGGCAATATCGAAGTGATGGAGGCTCAATAAACCTCCCGAATCTCACAGAAAGGATGGCATACAATCATGATGAACATTGGTTTGCAGTTCTTCGCCCATAAAAAGGGCGTTGGTTCCACCAAGAATGGCCGTGATTCCAAGAGCAAGCGGTTAGGCCCCAAGCGGGCTGACGGCCAGCACGTTCTGGCGGGCAATATCCTCGTCCGCCAGCGGGGTACCCATATCCATCCCGGCGTCAACGTGGGCAAGGGCAGCGACGATACCCTGTTTGCCAAGGCCGACGGCGTGGTCCGTTTTGAGCGTCTGGGCAGAGACCGCAAGCAGGTCTCCGTCTACGAGGCCGAGTAAGAAAATCTCTGCACTGTAAAACGAGCTTCCAAGTGAGGAAGCTCGTTTTTTTACTTTGGCGCGGTTTGGGCGGGGACCCCCCGGAGGCAGACGCTTTGCGCCTGCCTGTCCCTATGCCATTGGCGTCCACGCCGTCAGCTCAAACCGACCCTTCTCCACCCGGACATCCAGACTGCCGCCGTACCGCTCCGCAATCTCCCGCATTCCAGCCAGCCCGAAGCCGTGGGCGGACCGGTCGGACTTGGTGGTGGCGAGATCCGGTTCCAGCGTACCGGCCACGGCGTTCTCCACCCGCAGCATAAACAGCCCTCGCTCCACCCGGCAGCGTACGGAAATCCGCTTGTCCTGGGACTGCTCCGCCCCGTCCATGGCGTTGTCCAGGGCGTTGCCCAGCAGGGCGCACAGGTCGATCTCCGCCACCGGCAGGGCCTGGGGCAGAGCCACGGAAAACACACCCTCCAGTCCACGCCGCGCCATCTCCTCCGCCTTTGCCGCCAGCACTGCGTTGGCCGCCTCGTTTTCGCACAGCCGCCGGGAGCCCTGCAGGACGGGGGACCCGGCCAGCTGCTCCAGATAGCGGACGGCCTGCCCCATGTCCTCCCGCTCCAGCAGCCCCCGGAGCGCGGTGAGATGGTTGCGCAGGTCGTGGCGGAGCGTACGCACCTGCCGGGCCTCCCGCTGCAACGCCTGATAGTAGCTCTCCCGCAGGGAAGCCAGCCGGTCCAGCTGTTCCAGCCGCGCATAGTCCGCCAGCATCATAATCGCGGCCAGCATCGCCAGAGACGTGACCAGCACAAAGGGCAGCACTGCCAGTCCCAGCTGTATGGCCAGGCTGAACTGGAGGTCAGAATGAAGCCGGTAGCTGCCGTAAGGCATCAGGATGACCGCCGTCAGCGAGCACAGCGGCATGGATGCCAGCAGCAGCGTCAGCCACCACAGACGCGCCGGCAGCTGGGGCGGCTTGTCCGGCAGGAACCGGCGCGCCAGCAGGTACAGCAGTCCCCACACCACCGGGCGCAGGATGCGGGTGAGATGGTCATACAGGGTTCCATCGCCCCAGGAGAGCTTGTCCATCAGCTCGCCCAAATAGGTGTCCAGCAGCGCGGCCACCGACATCATGATACAGAAAAAGACCGCCGCCACCGAGATTCGTCCCACCCGGCTCCCCTTGGAACAGAACAGCAGGACGGCGAAAAACGGCAGCAGGGTGAACAGCAGGTTGTTGTCCCCCACCCAGATCACCATGGCGGCGGTAATGCTCAGGCAGATATACAGCAGCAGCTTCCAGCCCCGCCCCGGCTTCAGGGGCAAAAAGGCGGTACACATGCGGGTGAGGAAATAACCGCTGGACAGCATGGGGAGCAGCCAGAACCAGTTTTCCACCATAGACCGGCCAAATTCGTACAGCACCGCCTACTCCTCCAGCGCGGCCCGGACCAGAGCCGTCAACGCCGCCTCCCGGCACGCCCGGCTGACTGGCAGGGTCTCGTCTCCCAAAAACACATGGCTGCCCTCCACCTGGTCCACCGCCTCCGCCCGGACCAGATACCGCTGGTGGATGCGGATAAAACCCGCACCCACCTCCTGTTCCACCTGGTCCAGCTTGCCGTAAAAGATATACGTCCGGGCGGCGGTCACACACGTCACCCGGCGGCGGTCGGAACAGAAATAGCGGATGCTCTTGAGGGGAATGCGGTAGAATGTGTTTCCGCTGCGGCAGAAAAAGGCCCTGTCCGCCTCCCGCTCCAGGGCGGCGGCGGCGCGGGAGAGCACGTCGTCCAGCTGCTCCGGCCCCGGCGGCTTGAGCAGGTAGCCCAGCGCGCCCACTCCGTAGCCGGCATACACATACCTGTCATAGCCTGTGACAAACACAAGCTGCAAATTCCCGTCCATCTCCCGAAGGCGGTGGGCGGCGTCCATCCCGTCCATCCCACTCATCTCGATATCCAGAAAGGCCAGCTCCAGCTCTCCGGCCCGGCGTTCCATCCAGTGCAGCAGGCCCTCGCCTGTGGAAAACTCAAAAAACAGCCCCTCCATCCGCCGCCGCTCCAAGGCCCGCTCCAGTGCGGCCCGCAGGGTCATGCGGGCTTCGGCGGAGTCGTCGCATATGGCAATGCGCAGCATGGAAATCCCCCCTTTCCTTGATTTTCCCTATTGTAGCACAGATAGAGAATTTCGCCAAACCAAATTTGACGGGAAAGCTGCCGAAAATGACGGCGGCGTTTGCAGAAATGGTATTTCCGCGCTATGCTGTCGTATATTCTTCGGATCGGAAAGGAAAATCTTATTATGCTGACTGTTGAAAACCTTCATAAATCCTACCAGGTGGGCAAGACCTCCTATGAAGCGCTCAAGGGCGTCTCTCTGGGTGTGGACCGGGGGGAATTCGTTGCGGTCATGGGACCCTCCGGGTCCGGCAAGACAACCCTGCTCAACTGCATCTCCTGTTACATCCCCGCCGGAAGCGGCAGTATCCGGCTGGACGGGACCGAGCTGGCCCGGCTGGACGAGGAGTCCCTGGCGAAAGTCCGCAACCAGAAGCTGGGCTTTGTGTTCCAGGACTTTCTGCTCATGGACGGCCTGACGGTGCGTCAGAATATCCTGCTCCCCGCCATCATCGGCGGCGTCATATCGGCGGAAACGGAGAAGCGGGCGGACGAGCTGTGCAGCGTGTTTGGCATCGCCAAAATCCGGGAGAAGTACCCTGCGGAGATATCCGGCGGCGAGAAGCAGCGGACCGCTGTGGCCCGCGCTCTCATCAACCGCCCCCTGCTGATTCTGGCGGACGAACCCACCGGAAATCTGGACAGCAAGTCCAGCCGGGCGGTGATTGCGGCCTTTGAGCAGGCGAAGGCGGAGCTGGAGGCCACCATCTTTATGGTGACGCACGACTCCTTTGCCGCGTCCTTCTGCGACCGGGTGATCATCCTGCGGGACGGAGTGGTGTGGCAGGCCCTGGAGCGGGGGGACACGGAACGCCAGGCGTTCCAGGACCAGCTGCTGGACGCCATCCGCGAGATGGGGAGGGAGTGACGGCATGAGGCATTTTTCAGAAGTCTATGCCGCTCTGCGGCGGCAGAACCGGAGGCAGTACGCGCTGCTGACAGGCTGCTGCTTTTTCTCCGTCCTGCTGATTACGGCCTATGTGTGCATGATGCGCTCTCCCACTATTCTGAACGTTCTGCCTGAGGGGGGCGACAGCCGGAAACAGGTTATGATGATTTTCGTCCTGGCCGTGCTGGGGTGCGGTGTGTTCACCACCTACGCCTCCGGCCTGTTCTTCCGGCAGAAATCCCGCGAAACCGGTATCTTCCTGGCTCTGGGAGCCACCCGGCGGCAGCTCTGGGCCAGACAGTCCCGTGAACTGGCGGCCATAAGCCTGGGGTCCTGCGCCCTGGGGGCGGCTCTGGGGGGACCGCTGGCCTGGCTGCTGTGGCAGGTCTTCCGGATGTGCGTGGTGGACACGGAGGAAATGCGCCTGACCTTCAATCCGGCGGCCTACTCCCTGTCCCTGGCCTTCTCCCTGTTTGTTGTCCTTATGCTGTTTTACATGGGGGTGCGGTCCATCCGGCGGACCAACATCATCGACGTTGTCCAGGAGTCCCACAAGTCCGAGCCGATCCGGGCCGTCCCCCGCTGGTACGGACTGGCCGGTATTGGATTGCTGATTTTTGGCGGCCTGCTGGGGTATCTGATGCCCTCCTTTTTTGTCCGGACGCTCCACTGGTATCCACCTGATTGGCTGCCGTCGGTCTTTTACCTCCCCGCGCTGGTTGGGCTGTATTACATCCTGCTCCACACGGTTGTCAACGGCTGGGGCGGCAAAAAGCGGCTGTACAAGGACCTGATCTCCACATCCATGATGAAATTCCAGGGCCGTCAGACAGTGCGGAACATGCTGGTCATGACGCTGCTGATTGCAGGCGCGTACTTCGGCAGCTTCTATACGCCCATGCTGGGTACGGGGGCCATGATCGGCTATGACGCCCGCCCGATAGACTATGTCTACCGCTTCCGCGCAGACCAGGACATCCCCCAGGAGGACGAGGTCCGGGAATTGGCGGAGAAATACGGCGTGACTATCACCTCCTATGCCCAGGCCCCCATGCTGCGGCTGGCGGTGGACGGCACGATGTCCGTGGAGGAGAAGGGGACGCTGGGGACTACCTGGCATCCGGAATACCGGGAAACGCTGTGCTCGGAGCTGTTCCTCTCCGCCTCCGGCTACACGGCCCTGACAGGGGAGCCGGTGGACCTGCAGTCCGGTGAGATCATGGGGGTCATGGACAGCGACGGCGGGGCGCGATACTTATTCAACCCCGATGTGAGCCTTGTGACCAACTATGTCACCGGCCAGCGGTTCGGCGTCACTGCAATGGGGGAGTTGGAGAACAACTCCCTTCCCCAACGGTTTGTGGTGAGCGACGGGGATTTCGCCGCCATGTCGGAGGGCCTGCCCGCTGCCTGGCAGGAGGTGCAGGTCTGCTTCAATGTGGAGAACGTGGAGGAAACCTATGATTTTGCCAAAGCGTTGTTCTATGAGATCGTGGACCGGTCCGGCCCGGAGGCGGCGCTGCTGGACGTCTGGGACCCGGTCGTCCGGGACTATGACCTCCTGCACAAGGGATACTACGCCTATGACCCGGAAAACAGCGCGGAAACAGGTGTTGAGGTCATCGACTACGCCCAGCGGGACAGTTCCCTCTTCCGGCTGTACTGGCAGTATATGCCCCAGTTCCGTGCGCTGGACAAGGCGGACTTTGTGAAGACAACGGCGGTTTTCCTGATCCTGTTTATCTTTATCGCCATCGTCTGCTTTGCGGCGGTAATCGTGATTGCCTACACCCGCTGCATGACCATCGCCCTGACCCACCGGCAGGTGTACGACGACCTGCGGCGGCTGGGCGCGCCCCAGTGGTATCTGTACCAATCCGTGCGGGGACAGGTCAAGCGGGTCTTCCTCACCCCCGCAGTGGTGGGGACAACGCTGATCTACGCATTTTATATGCTGATTATGTACTTTAACGGTGATCCGCCAGGCATTACCGCCACTGAGGCGGCGGGCCTGCTGGCCAGTTTGGGGGTCATTGCCGCGGTATCCGTGCTGCTGTACGGGGTCTACCGGGTGACGCTGCGGGCAGTGTGCCGGAGCCTGGATGTGCGGAATGTGAAGAGCGGTGCATAGCAAAATCAAGAATTTTTGGTAAAGTATAATCATTATCAAATAAGAGCGCATTCTACAGAAAAGATGCTAACGGCAATTCTGCCAGCATCGATATTCCAGAGCAAATTAATGGACAGCCTGCGGTTGGCTTGGTGGCATTAGGTGGTTATGGATTAGGCGTACTAGTGGTGCATCCGGTCAGAAAGCGGACCAGAGGTCGGAGCGGAATTTTCGCATGGCAAGGCAGAGGACGCAGGCGGGCTGACGCCCGTCAAGGACGACAACGATACCATGCGGAAATTCCGCCCGATAAACTGGAACTCGTCTATATTCAAAATTTCCTTTTCTTTTCCCAATAAATACCGATACAGAAAACAATTGTCATATAAACAAGGGCTATAACC
>JAAWQS010000087.1 GCA_022800665.1 Oscillospiraceae bacterium | reverse complement strand
GCGAGATTTTGTGTCCATACGGCAGGAGCCGTAGGGAAGGAGAAGTATGGTAGACTACAAAAAAATGTACCTGACGCTGTTCAACGCTACGGAGGATGCGATCAATGCTTTGGAGAACGTCAGACAGGCTCTTATCCAGGCCCAGCGGGAATGTGAGGAGCTGTATGTATCCGCGCCAGCGCAGGACGAAGAGTCGGAGAGCGGCGAATTGACCGTGTTATCTGCTACATGAATACAGACCAAACGGGAGGGTGCCGGTTTTTCGCCGGTACCCTCCTTCTCGATCGTGTCTGACCGTACTTCCGCTCAGGCAGAAAAATTTTGCAGATTTTGTCTGTGCCGGGACCCCGTCAGGACCGCTGCCTAGGTTTGCGGTAGGGACGGCGGCGATTAACGGTCCCCTTGGTGTCCGGGGCGCGGCTCTCTCCCTGCTGCCGGGCCGCACGGTCCGCCGCCGCCTTCTTTTCCGCCGTCACATCGCTGACCGTACGAATCGGGAGCTTTTCCACCCGCTCCAGCCGGTCCACCCGCTCCACCTTCGGACGGGGCTCCTGCCGTTTTTCCGTCCGCTTTCCATCGCCTTGACGGGGCTTTCCGCCGCGGCGTGCGGTGTTGTTCCGGCGGCGGCTGCCGGAACGGTCCTCTCCGTGGGCTTCGTCCGGCTGCTGTCCAGCCAGCAGAGAGGGTACTGTGACCGGCTCCCGGATGGCCCGGCGGAAATGGCTCTCCGCCTCCAGCGGCGCCTGGCGCGGGGGGCGCTCCTTGGGAATCTCAATGCCCTCCCGGCTGCCCTTGCCGCTGCGCAGGACGCGGACTTCCGCGTTCTTGTACCGCTTGGGGGACTCCGGCGCGCTGTCCAGACGCACCTGCACCTGCTCCCGCAGGAGGTCCACGCCGCTGACGTTGCCGACGCCGTCGGGCGTGTCCACAAAGCTCTCCGCCTTGGGCATCCGCTTGGCCGCGTCCTCGTAGGCGGCCTGCTCGTATTTCAGACAGCACATCAGACGGCCACAGGCCCCAGAAATTTTGGTGGGGTTGAGGCTCAGGTTCTGGGTCTTGGCCATCTTGATGGACACGGGGATGAATTCGTCCAGGAACTGGCTGCAGCACAGCGGACGCCCGCAGATGCCGATGCCTCCCAGCATCTTGGCCTCGTCCCGCACACCAATCTGCCGCAGCTCGATTCTGGCCCGGAAAACGCCCGCCAGGTCCCGCACCAGCTCCCGGAAGTCCACGCGCCCATCGGCAGTAAAGAAAAAGATGATCTTATTGCCCTCAAAGCTGCACTCCACATTGACCAGCTTCATCTCCAGGCCGTGGTCGGCAATCTTCTGTTCGCAGATGCCCACAGCCTCCTTTTCCCGCCTGCGGTTGTATGCCGCCGCCTTGTGGTCGTTTTCCGTGGCAATACGGACCACGCTCCGCAGGGGCTGGACCACCGCGTCCTCCGGCACGTCGTGGTTGCCCTCGCTGCATTTGGCGAACTCAATCCCCTGGGCCGTCTCTACCACCACATATTCCCCCGGCTGTATCGTCAGACCCTTGGGGTCAAAATAATAGTTCTTCGATCCGCTGCGAAAGCGGACGCTGATTACTTCTGCCATGATGATTGGCTTCCTTTCTATAAATCACGCGCCGGCCCTGTTCAGGATGCCGTCAGCGCAGCCGCCAGCGCGCCGGTCAAATGCCCCGCGCTCACGTTGTACCCGCACTGCCGGGCCAGCGTCTCCAAAAGCTCTATATAGCCCGCCAGCTTCCGCCGGCCCAGGCTCTCCGCCAGCTGCCGGGCCTGCTGTTCCCCGCTGCCGGTGTAGCTCGCCGCCAACGCCGCCGCCAGCAGGTCCCGTGCGCTGGAGAGCAGGTCCCGCAGTTCTTCGCGGCTGGCCTTGCCGTTTTCCAGACCCACGCAGAAATTCACAATCGCCGGGGTCCTTCCCTCCCCCAGCAGTGCGCACAGCTTACGGGCCTCCTCGCTATAGACGTCCTCCGGCGCGGGGGCCAGCTTCCACTCCACCGCACGGGAGCGGATGGTGGGCAGTAGCAGCGCGCTGTTTTCCGTGCAGAACAGAAACGCCGCATGGGGCGGTCCCTCCTCCAGCACCTTCAGCAGCACGTTCTGCGCCTTGGGGTCCAGCAGGGAGCAGTCGGGAAAGCAGTAAATCTTCCGCCGGCCCTCGTTGGGCAGGATATATGCGTCCGCCGCCGTCTGCCGGAGGATGTCTACCGCTATATTTTTGTGGTCCGGGTCCTCCACCGTGATGACGTCCGGGTGGATTCCCTTCAGGACCTTCCGGCACGGGCCGCACGCCCCGCAGGGCCGCTCTCCGCTGCCCTCGCACTCCATGGCCGCCGCCGTAAACCGCGCCGCTGCCGCCATGTCCCCCCTGCCGCTGATGATGACCGCATGGCTCAGCGTCCCTCTGGCCGCCGCCTCACGGATTTGCTGGGCAAAACGGGGCTCCCCGGCCAGCTGTACCGCCACAGGCTCTCCCTCCTCCTCCATGATACAGCCCGCCGCAGAACAGGGCGGACTGACGGATACATTCTTATTTTTTTATTCTATCACAACCTCCGGCGGAAAATCAACAGGAAGGGGGAAAAAGGACAAAAACATTTTTCAGAGGAGGCGGGTGGAAGAAATCTTGGATTTTGGTAAAAAATGTCTTGCAAACAAAAGGATTTCCTCTTATAATAAAGTGTGGAAAGCCAATGAAAAGCACGAGAACGGCGTTCAAGAAAATGACAGGAGGAAACATTCCAAGTGAAGAAAAAATTTGTGTACCTCTTTTCCGAGGGCAACGGCTCTATGCGGGAGCTGCTGGGCGGCAAGGGCGCGAACCTGGCCGAAATGACCAATCTGGGTATGCCCGTCCCTCAGGGTTTTACCATCACCACCGAGGCATGTACCCAGTATTATGAGGATGGACGTACCATCAATGGGGAAATCCAGGACGAAATTATGGCGTATATGCGCAAGCTGGAGGACATGAGCGGGAAAAAGTTCGGGGATCTGAACAATCCCCTGCTGGTCTCCGTCCGCTCCGGCGCACGGGCCTCCATGCCCGGCATGATGGATACCATCCTCAACCTGGGCCTCAACGACCAGGTGGTGGAGGCTTTCGCCAAGAAGACCCGTAACCCCCGCTTCGCCTATGACTCCTACCGCCGGTTTATCCAGATGTATTCCGACGTGGTCATGGAGGTGGGCAAGAAATATTTCGAAGAGCTCATCGACGACATGAAGGCCAAGCGCGGCGTCACCCTGGACACCGACCTCACCGCCAAGGACCTGAAGGAGCTGGCGGAGCTGTTCAAGGCCGAGTACCGGGACAAGATCGGCGAGGAGTTCCCCCAGGACGCCAGGGAACAGCTCATGGGCGCGGTCCGCGCCGTGTTCCGCTCCTGGGACAACCCCCGCGCCATCTACTACCGCCGCATGAACGACATCCCCTCCTCCTGGGGTACCGCCGTCAACGTGCAGATGATGGTCTTCGGCAACATGGGCGACACCTCCGGCACCGGCGTGGCCTTCACCCGCAACCCCGCCACCGGTGAGAAAAAGCTCTTCGGAGAATTCCTCATGAACGCCCAGGGCGAGGACGTGGTGGCCGGCGTGCGCACCCCCCAGACCATCGACCAGCTGGCCGAGGTCATGCCCGAAGCGTACAACCAGTTTGTGAACATCAGCCAGAAGCTGGAGTACCACTACCGCGATATGCAGGATATGGAGTTTACCATTGAGAACAAAAAGCTCTACATGCTCCAGACCCGCAACGGCAAGCGCACCGCCGCCGCCGCCCTCAAGATTGCCTGCGACCTGGTGGACGAGGGCATGATTACCGAGCAGGAAGCCGTGGCCATGATCGACCCCAAGAGCTTGGACGCCCTGCTGCATCCCACCTTCCCGAAGGAGGAGCTGGAGCGGGTCCCGCCCATCGGTCAGGGCCTGGCTGCATCCCCCGGCGCCGCCGCCGGTCAGGTGGTGTTTACCGCCGACGACGTGGTGGAGTGGCGGGACAAGGGCCACAAGGTCATCCTGGTCCGCCTGGAGACCAGCCCGGAGGATATCGAAGGAATGCACTTCGCACGGGGCATCCTCACGGTCCGCGGCGGCATGACCAGCCACGCGGCAGTGGTGGCCCGCGGTATGGGTACCTGCTGCGTCTCCGGCTGCGGCGAGATCGTCATCGACGAGGCCGCCAAGACCTTCACCCTGGGGGGCAAGACCTTCAAGGAGGGCGACTGGATCAGTCTGGACGGCTCCACCGGCAACATCTACGGCGAGCGGCTCCATACCGCCGAGGCCAAGATCGGCGGCGAGTTTGAGCGCATTATGAACTGGGCGGATAAGTTCCGCGACCTCCAGGTCCGCACCAACGCCGACACCCCCAAGGACGCCCGGCAGGCCAAGAACTTCGGCGCGGAGGGCATCGGCCTCTGCCGTACCGAGCACATGTTCTTCGACCCGGAGCGCATTGCCGCTATCCGCGAGATGATCGTCTCCGAGACCGCCGAGCAGCGGGAGAAGGCTCTGAACAAGATTGAACCCATGCAGCAGAAGGACTTCGAGGATATCTACGAGGCCATGATGGGCAAGCCCGTCACCATCCGCCTGCTGGACCCGCCTCTCCACGAGTTCCTGCCCACGGATGATGCGGATATCAAGGCTCTGTCCAAAGAGATGAACGTGGCCGAAGAGCGTCTGCGTGAAATTATTACCAACCTCCACGAGTTCAATCCCATGATGGGCCACCGCGGCTGCCGTCTGGACATCACCTTCCCGGAGATCGCCAAGATGCAGACCCGCGCCATCATTAAAGCCGCGCTGGCCGTACGCGCCCGGCGTCCGGCCTGGAAGATTACCCCGGAAATCATGGTCCCCCTGGTCGGCGAGGCCAAGGAGCTGGCCTTTGTCAAGAATACCATCGACCACGTGGCGCGCCGGTTGATCAAAGAGGCGGACAGCGATATGACCTACACGGTGGGTACCATGATCGAAATCCCCCGCGCGGCCCTGACCGCCGACGACATCGCCAAGGAGGCACAGTTCTTCTCCTTCGGCACCAACGATCTGACCCAGATGACCTTCGGCTTCAGCCGCGACGACGCGGGTAAGTTCCTGGCCAGCTACTACGACCGGAAAATTTACGAGTCCGATCCCTTCTCCCGTCTGGATCAGGTGGGCGTGGGCCGTCTGGTCAAGATGGCCTGCGAGCTGGGCCGCGAGACCCGCCCCGACATCAAGCTGGGTATCTGCGGCGAGCAGGGCGGCGATCCCTCCACGGTGGAGTTCTGCCACAACGTGGGGCTGAGCTATGTCTCCTGCTCCCCCTTCCGCGTCCCCATCGCCCGTCTGGCCGCTGCACAGGCCGCTATCAAAGCGCCCAGAGCCACTGTGACGGATAAGAGAAACTGGTAACACTTAACAATTCTATTGTAAAATAGAGCGGATTTAGGGTGAGAATAGGGTATACCACTTCGATTTGCGCTCTGTGGTATACCCTATTCGGCCTGTTCCAGTCAAACGGCAGGCACAGAGCCATGCGAAAATCCGCGTGGAGGCAAGGCATGATTATTCGGACCAATCTGTCGTCATTGCGTTCCTTTCGGGAGAGCCGAAAGACAAACCAAGCTCTGCAAAAGAACCTGGCAAAGCTGTCCTCCGGTCTGCAGATCAACTGTGCGGGCGATGATGCCGCAGGACTGAGCATATCCGAAAAAATGCGTGCAAAAATAACGGAGCTGGACCGCTGTCAGGACAATGTCTCAGAGGGGCTGACGCTGGCAAAGACTGCCGACGCCGCCCTTGCGGAGATCAATGATATGCTGTGCCGTGCGCATTTTCTGTGCGTGGAGGCGGAAAACGGCGCCTACAGCGAGCAGGAAAGGGCCGCGCTCAGCGACGAACTCAATCAGCTGTTCAGTGAGATCGACCGCATTTCTTCCTCCAGCCACTACAACGCAATCCCCTTGTTTCGGGATAAGGCTGCGCCGCCCGTGCCTGCGCCCGAACCCGACGATAGGGAAACATATCACTTTGAATACGAGGAAACCATCACTCCCCTTGGGCCGGACCAGCTGGATATATGGGGAACGATGGACTTTGTGAAGACGGAGGACTTCGATACCGCTGAAAAAGCGCAGGCGGCTGAGGCCGTCTTCCAGCTGGACAGCTCTATCGACCTGAATGATGCAAGTACCCTTGAAGGAAAGTCTATCAAAATCGGGAGCAGTACCTATACCTTTACCAGCAACCCTTTCTCTACGCCAGTAGCAAGAATTGATTTAACGCAGTACAAGACAGCCAAGGATGCATTGCTGTCGTTGAAAAATGTATCCTCCCATATCAGCGACGTCTGCGTTGCAGACGATGGAACGGTAACACTGGTGGGAACGGTTACTACTTTGACCACTTCTGTAACAATAGATGGGAAGCCCATTAAATTCACTGTACCACAGGGAGACGGTGCGTCAAAAAACGGACTCATGGTCGGAAATTCCACTGGAGATCAGATAATTCAGCAGGTGGACGGCTCCGGAGCAAAGAATAACCAGCCGGTCTATTCCACGTGTGCAACGAAGTTCAGTTTGTCTAAAATCACCGGCCCTCTTACACAGGAGCAAGCGGATGATCTCAATCGAAATTCCCTTTTCTTTTTCACGGAGTGGAATATAAACAACAGTTATGGCGAAGACAGGAAGCAACTCCAATTGAGCGGCTTTACAGCAGGTATGACACGCGACCAGGTAGGGGCGAAACTTGTTGACGCTGTAAACGCAATAAAGGCTTCCGTAATATATCATGCGGTATACAACAACAGTACTGGTAATCTGGAGGTAACAGTTAAAAAAGATGGGTTTGACGGTCCGCTTCGTGCATATATGAGAGAGGAAAGATCTTCCGGATCATCCCAGACAGAATATGATGATAAAAGCAAGTGGAGCAGCTCTGCCCTGAAGTTTTCTGTCCAATCAACCTCTGGAACAATGGAAACTGGTCCTACAATGACCATTACGATTCCCTCGCAGTCACCCCCCTTTTCCTTTCGTCTCAACGGATATGATTACCTGTATTATGATAGTACCAGAAACCCGCTGACCAGCCCCGGCTATCCGAATACAGCGTATAGCCCCCTGCCTGACTATAAAATCGACACTTCTGCAATCGGGAACGTACACAGCGATTTGCTCAACAGGATTGCAGATTACGCAGAAAGAATGTCAAATGTTGACAATGTTTCAATCAGCGGAAACACCGTCACTATCAGGGGCAATGTCAATTCATCCATCAATTTATCCCTTCAGGGAATTACGACAACTGTTACGCCGTATAAGAGTACGCCGACATCCGCACCGTCCAAGTATGTGTTGAGTGATGGAAAGTTGTGTGACTTCAGTCAGGAGGCTTCAGCTGTATTTGACTTGGGCAGCAGCATCGGCGGCCTGGCGGGGAAAGGCTTCAGCTTTGACGGCAGGCGGATTGAATTTACGAATGGGCCGGGCGTGAGCGGCATTTACGAAGACGTGGATATTTCGGCTTGTCAAAACGCTGCGGATGTGGCAAAGGCCGTGGGAGATAAACTGGGATCGTCGTACGCCGTCACAGTGGATGCTTCCAATAAATTGACGATATCCACGACGCGGAAGAGCTACAGCTATGTTTCTGTCACCGACGGGACAGAGGGGATTATGAGCGGCGCGTCTGTAGAGTTCTCCGGCGGTAAGAATGTGGGCCACTCCCAGAAAGCGCTGGATTTTTCCTCCATCAACGCCAATAATCTCGACACCTTGCTGGGAAAAGGGTTCCGCATCAACTGCGCAACCTGCGCCGGAGAGTATATCAACGTCTTTTTCTGCTGGAAAAATGACGGGAGCATCCCTGCAAGCTTCCAGCGTCTGGATAAGGATACGGGAGAAATGCGGACCATCCACAACATCCCTGTGGAGCTGTCGAAAGTGACCAGCGGCGACAAAATCGTGGAGAGTATCGTGGCGCAGGTCAAGCCGAGCCTGAACCACTATACCGATGTGGCCGTGGGCGACCCGCCGACAACCTTGATTGCAATGGAAAGACGCTTCGGCGACGTCCGGGACCAGAACGGCAAGCTGTATCTGGGCCAGGTGCAGACCGGTCTGGAGACGAATTTCACCTACAGCGTATCCGTAAAAAAGGCGCTGGATAACCCGAAGGAGGAGGAACCGGAGCCGGATATGGAGATCTGGCCGTCTGTGGTCCTGGAGAAGCGGGATTTGAAAATCTATGTGGGTTCCGAAATGGATGGACAGTATATCCCGGTCCATCTCCCGTACATCGACCTGGAGCGTCTGAATCTGTGTCCGCCAGAGCAGGTGGACCTGAACAAAGAGAAGCAGGACGCCGCCCTGTGGCTGGAGCGGGTGGACCACGCCAACATTGCCATTTCTGAGGCGCGGGGTACAATCGGCGCGGATTACAACCGGCTGGAACATGCTTTCCGGGAACTGGCCGTGGAGCATGAGGAGCTGACAGACTCCGAAAGCCGGATTCGGGACGCCGATGTGGCCCAGCTGATGATGGAGAATGTCAAGCTCCAGATTCTGAGCCAGTCCCAGCAGACGATGATGGCACAGGCCAACACGCTGCCCCAGCAGGTGCTGCAACTGCTGGTATAAGCAGAACCGGATAACCGGCGTAAACGAGTAGGCGACTGACACGGGACTCATCGATATATCCTTTCAAAATCAGCGCCGCCAAATGCAGCCGTTTTCTGTTTTTGGTTTTCTTCATGGTCCACATATACCACCGCGCCAGTTTCGCACTCCCCAAACCCATGGTTCTCATGCCCGCACATCTACCCCTCTGCCGATGGAGGTGAGGAAATCCTGCCAGCTGTTGACGTACTTCTGGTAGGTGGAGCTGCTGGGCTTCTGGTTTGTCAGATTCTTGATCTGCAAGCCCAAGAGCGTGACCTCCTGCTCCTCCGGGGCCTTGTAGAACTCCCGCAAATAGTGTTTCATGCTGATACCCCAGCGTGCGGCCTGGGGAGCCCTGGCAGCGGCCTGGGCAGTCAGTTTCTCCCCGGCGGAGACACCGGCTTGGATTGCCTTGGCCCCATCGCCGCCGTTTTGATGGTAGGTGCTCATAACGGCGCTGTATATGCCCTGGAACACCGTACTGTCCACCGGAGCGTAGGTCCCCTTGGGCTCACCCTTGGCCCGTCGGCTCTCCCGCTGGGCCAGGGCGCGCCCCAGGGCGGCAAGGGCGTTTTCATGTCCCTGGGCGCGGCTGCCCCGGAGCAGGGCGGCCATGCTGTCGCCCACCAGCCCCTTGGAGACCATAGCCTCCGCCTTCATGTCCGCCATGGACAGGTTGAGGGCCAGCGTAACCTCGTTCCGTCCGCAGGAAGATGCATCGTCAATCTCTGCCCGGTAGTCCTCTGCAATTTTTCCGGCGGCAGTCAGGTCCTGCACCGAATATTGCGCCTTGCTCTGGCCAGCCGTACCCGCCGCCCGGAGCTGGGAGGCTATGTAGGCGTCGTGGTTCTTCAGCCACACGCTGTCGGGGCCGGTCTGCTCCACAGCCGCATGTACCTGTTTTAACGCGCCGCGGTAAGCCTCCTCTTTCTCTGCAAGGATGGCGGATAAGCTGTCCCGGACCGCCTGTGCGTCGCTGTTGGACAGGCCCAGATTGTCCTGCAATAGCCGGGTATAGCCGTCGATCATCCCGGACTTCCCGGTCTGATAGACCTCCTCCAGCTTGGCGCGCTGGGCGGTCAGCTCCTCGCCGCTGTAATTGCGCTCCAGCTTATCCAGTGCCGCCACATAGCGGGAAGCCATATAGTTCAGCCCGTCCTCCAGCTCC
>JAAWQS010000008.1 GCA_022800665.1 Oscillospiraceae bacterium | reverse complement strand
TGCCAAAGACGGCGAAAAGGATGTTGCCGGTACTTGGTCCTTTGTGGATGCGGCTCCTAACACTGCTGGCACTCACGAAAATGTAAAGGTCAAGTTCACCCCTGACAACACAACCGCTTACAACGAGGTCGAGACCTCCATCACTGTCACCATTAACGCCGCTCCTGTGGAGAAGGTCACCCCCATTGTTTCGGCTAACGACATCACCGTCACTCTGGGCAACGCCCTCACCATCACCGGCACCGCTAAAGACGGCGACAAGACCGTTTCCGGTACCTGGTCCTTTGTGGATGCAGCTCCTAACACTGTGGGCACCCACGAAAATGTAAAGGTCAGATTTACCCCCACCAACACAGCGGCCTACAACGTGGCTGAAACCACCATTACCGTCACCATCAACGCTGCGCCTGTCGATCCCACCACGCCCATTGTAACCGTGGATGACATCAGCGTTCCCTACGGCGTCACTGTAAAGGATAGTGACATCCGCGGTACCAGCAATGTTCCCGGCGTTTGGTCCTTTGTTGGTACAGTTCCCACTGCAGTGGGTTCCCACCGCGTCACCGTGCGCTTCACTCCCAATGATACCGCCGCGTATAAGAGCGTTGATCGCGTTATCACCCTGCGGATTTATGCAGTGGACCACGGCGATATTACAGATTGGGTAAACTTCCCCCATAATGATGTCATTGGCAGACCTGTTTCCAACCTGGTTGCCGAGGTCGTAGATTGGATCTTCAATCAGTACGGTGTGCGCTTTGCCGCAGCTGATTTCAATGTCTACGTCAACGAGTATTCTGTCAATCTTGCCAGCATCGTAAGAAACGACACCAGATATGTCCTGCACTTCAACGGTAACGCCGCTGATAATGCAGAGTTTGAGAGACTGTTCAACAGCCGCCGCACGCTGACTTTCGGTGTGGAGCGCGAATCGGGAGAAGAGTATTACATCGCCCTGGACAAGATGGAGAACGGCCAGGTCATCGCCAACACCCGCTATGCGGAGTCCGGCGCACGTGTAACCCTCTCTGTACATCCCGACAGTGGATACGAGCTGGATACGCTGGAAGTCACCGACGTCCGTGGCCGCACCGTGACCCTGCGGGATCTGGAGGATGGCCGGTACAGCTTCACCATGCCCTCCAACCGTGTGACGGTAGAGGCGACCTTCAAGGCCGTCAAGGAAGAGCGTCCCTCCCTGCCCGGACCCGACCACACCGCGCAGAATCCCCACGATGAGATTTTCACTGGTCTGGGAACCCCCGGCATCTCCGGCATCGTGCTCAACCCCGCCGCCATGCCCTTCACCGACGTGCATGGTCCCGACTGGTTCTACAACCACGTTGAGTACATGTGGAAGCACTACCTGATGAGCGGTACCACCGAGAACCGCTTTGACCCCAACCTCACCACCAGCCGCGCCATGATCTGGACCATTATGGCCAGAATGAACAATGTCCGCACGGACATCAACCCCGGCAGCACCTGGTATGAAAAGGGAATGCTGTGGGCTATGGAGCGGGGCATCACCGACGGCAGCAATGCCATGGGCGACATCACCCGCGAGCAGCTGGCGACCATGCTGTGGCGCAACGCAGGCAGTCCCATCGCGGGCGGCGACCTGAGCCGGTTCAGCGATGCGGACAGTGTCAGCGCATATGCGCTCAACGCAGTCCGCTGGGCGGCCAGCAACGGTATTCTCTCCGGCATCAATGGCCGGATTGAGCCCCAGGGTACCGCGACACGCGCCCAGGTGGCTGCAATGGTAGCCCGTTACGGCGACAAGGTAGTCCGGTAAAATTGGACAAGAGAAACCCCGGCGCGGCCCACATCGGCTGCGCCGGGGTATACTTTTTCTTGAAAGAAAAAGCAACAAAAAGAACCTTCATGCGCTCTCGAATCCGCTGCGAATCCCGAATTTTTGCCTGGTAACGGCGGTGCGCTTTTCATAGGGGGAACAGCATCAATGCTGATACTCGAATTCCAGGTTGTACATGGAGACCAGGTCGCCGTCCTGAATGCCCATTGCCTCCAGGCGGTCGAACAGCCCGCTCTCCCGCAGCATCCGGTCAAACCAGTTGCGGCTCTCATAGTCACCAAAATTGGTGTTGGAGATGAGCCGCTGGAGCCATGGTCCCTCAATGGCGTATACGTTGTCCTCCACGGTAATCTCCAGCGGCTGGCTCATATCCACCTTTGGCGGGCGTTTGACATAGTTCGGTTCGTAAACCACCACCGGCGGCAGTTCCGCCAACCGTGCCGCAACGGCGTTGATCAGCTCCCGCGTTCCCTGGTGGGCGGCGGCGGAGATGGTGTACAGGGGGAGGCCCAGGGCCTCCACATGCTCCCGCAGGGCGGCGAGCAGGGTATCGTCGGGCATGATATCGGTCTTGTTCGCCGCCACGATCTGGGGCCGTCCGGCCAGCTCCGGACTGTACTGCCGCAGCTCCTGGTTAATGGCGTCAAAGTCGGCCACCGGGTCCCGGCCCTCGCAGCCGGATACGTCCACCACATGCACCAGCAGACGGCAGCGGTCGATATGCCGCAGGAAGTCGTGGCCCAGACCCGCGCCCTCGCTGGCTCCCTCGATAATACCGGGGATGTCGGCCATCACAAAGCTGACGCCCTCGTCCACATACACCACGCCCAGGTTGGGATAGAGGGTGGTAAAATGGTAGTTGGCGATCTTGGGATTGGCCCGGCTGACCACGCTGAGCAGGGTAGACTTACCCACGTTGGGGAATCCAATCAGGCCCACATCCGCCAGCAGCTTCAGCTCCAGCACCACGTCGTGGCCCTCGCCGGGCAGTCCGCTCTTGGCAAACCGGGGGGCCTGCCGGGTGGGGGTGGCAAAGTGGGTGTTGCCCCAGCCGCCCTTTCCGCCGCGGCAGAGGATATACGGCTCATCGCCGGACATGTCCTGGATAATCTCGTTGGTTTCCGCGTCCCGGACCAGGGTGCCCCGCGGGACCCGGATGGTAAGGGATTTGCCGTCCTTACCGCTTTTGCGCTGACCCATGCCGTCCGCGCCCTTCTCCGCCGCGTATTTGCGCTTGTAGCGGAAATCCATGAGGGTGGAGAGGTTGTCGTCCACCTGCAAAATGATGTGGCCGCCGGTACCGCCGTCGCCGCCGTCAGGACCGCCTGCGGCGATGTATTTTTCCCGGTGGAAGGAGACGCAGCCGTTGCCGCCGTCGCCAGCCCGGACGGTAATCCGTGCTTTGTCAATGAATGTCGTTGCCATTGTTGCTTCCTTTCTTTTGCAGAGAATAATTGTTGGTTAGTATTGTATCCGATTTTCTCCAAAAAAGCAAGGATTTCATCAATCCCGCCTGCACAGGGGACGGTTGACAGGGACGGAAAAGCGTAGTATACTGAGTGCAAACAGAAAGGGGCGGTAACAATGAGAATTGCAGTAACATATGAAAATGGAAGCATATTCCAGCACTTTGGCCACACGGCGCAGTTCAAGTTCTACGATGTGGAGGAAAACCGGATTGTCGGGGAACAGGTCGCGGATACCCAGGGCAGCGGCCACGGCGCACTGGCGGGCTTCCTCACAGCCAACGGCGTAAATGTACTCATCTGCGGCGGCATCGGCGCAGGCGCGCAGAATGCGCTGGCAGAGGCGGGGATTCAGCTCTACGGCGGCGTGTCCGGCAGCGCGGACGAAGCGGCGGCGGCTCTGCTTGCAGGAACGCTGCAATATAATCCCGACGTGCAGTGCAGCCATCACAATCATGCGCACGGGTCTTCCTGCGGCGAGGACAAGCACGGCTGTCACGGCGGCGACTGCCGCCATTGACGCCTGTTTTTCCCGCACAGGCAAAAGAACACAGCGTCCCCTGGGCCTGACGGCGCAAGGGGCGCTGTATTTTTTTGCAGTCAGCGGGGAAAGCGGCGTCATTCCTCAGTCTGGCCGGATTCCTCTGTCTTTTCGCTCTCCCCATCGTCCGGTTCCTCCTGGCCTTCCTTTTTCCACTGGTCAAAGAGGTCCAAAACCGCGCTGCGGGTATTCTGGCTAATCTCCGGCAGTGCGCCGCCCCATTTCTTCGCCGCTGCGGCGTAGCCCTTCTCAAAGGCGTCCTGCATCAGCTGAATTTTCTCAGGGTTGCCGCCCACCAGGGCCTTTGCAAAGCCTACAATCCGCTCCGAGGTCTGCTTCACGCCCCAGTAGCCGTCTTCGGCAATCGCCTCCTGAGCGGCTTTCTTGGCCGCCTCGTCCACCTCGAATTTACCGCCGGCCAAGGTCTTCCAAATTCCGTCGCCCTCCGCGATGGTCATGCCCTGCTTACCCAGCATGTCCCGCACCATGTTGACAAAGCGGGTCTGAATCTGGGCCTGCTCCTCCTTCATCTGCTTCACCAGAGCCATGTTGGGCTTGTAGGTCTTCGCCTCCTGCTCTGCCTTGACAGCTTCCTTGTCCTCAGGAACATAGGTGTCCCCGCTGGGCGCGGTCTCATCCTTCTTGTCCGTTTTGGCATCCGTCTCCGCGGATTCGGTGAATTCCGTGGTTTTGCTTGCCTTCGCAGCCTTGCCCACGGTGTCCACAGCCTTCTGATAACCGGGGTTCACCAGATCAATGATATCCAACATATGGTATGTTCCTCCTCTGTCTGGCAGCCGGTCAGCCGTATACGTCGAAATTATATTCGCTGGGTGCGGGTACAGCCTCCGCCAGATCGTTAATCATCTCCATAGCCTGGGCAGAGACATTCTCCATCGTCTTCTTGAGCAAAGCCATATCATAGCTCACGGCAAAGGCCTGGGCGCTCATGGCTGAGATTCCGTCCATGTCCGTCCTCCTCTCAAAAAAATTCGAAACGCAGAGCGTTCTATTAATTTATCGTCCTGTATGCAGAAAGATTAAGGGGCATTGGAAAATTTTGTGGATAGGTAGCGGGGTTCCCTCAAGACCAGACCGCCGGAGGCATTCCCCCGGCGGTCGTCAGCTCAGCTCATATCCACGCTTACAATGGTCCCAGTATCATCCAACTTAAAGACCTTGCTGTTATCGGTGCTGAGATAATAGGTCCCCATAAAGGTATTGGTCTCCGCCGGCAGGTCCAGCAGATACACATTCAGCACGCGGCAGGGTTCACCGGACACCCGGACCAGTCCGTCCACCGGATAGACCCGGTACTCGGACATAAAGTCCCCTGGAAGGCCCAGCTTTGCCGGGTCCAGATTATTGAAATATTCCAGCTGCGCCTGCAGGGCCAGCGGCTCCCGCTGAATCTCAGAGGGGTCCGGCTCCTCCACCGGCGGCAGGATAGTACCTTCCAGCTGGGAGATCTGCACGGCCACTGCGTACTCCGACCAGGCCAGAATCATCTCCACGATTTTGTCCCCGCCGGCGGCCTCGCCGTCTTCCTCTCCGCCTTCGCCATCCTTGGCATCCTCGCCTTCCGCCGCAACGCCGCTGTCTACGGACGCTTTCGCCAGGATCACGGAACCGATAACATTATCCATATTCGGCTCCTCCTCCACCAGATGGTGCTCCTTATCCGTGACAACAAAGCCCTGCTCCTCGCTGGTAAGGAACTCATAGTAGTCCTCCGCCAGCTTTGACGGGGTCTCGTTTACCTCCCGGTAACGGTAGGTGAACTCCGTCAGCTCCGCCTCTCCGGTCTCCTCGTCCACGATGGGGGTCTCCACAGAGGTGCGCCGCACCACGCCGGCCTCCAGCGTGCTCTCCAAAGAAGGAATCTCATCCGAGCCGACCTTATAGATGTCGCTCATCTTGACGATCTTGTCGATCTCGTCCTGCGCTGTGGGCGCGCGGAAGAATACCATGTATACCACCACAAACGCCACCGCCAGCAAGAGGATTACCGGCAGGATGATGAGGAAAATCTTTGGAATCTTCTTCTTTTCGGATGGCTCCTTGGAAACATTTGCTTCCTTTTGAGCCTTCTGCTTCTTTGGTTTCTTGGACGCCTTCGGCGCCTTTTCCTTATTCTTCATGCAATAGCCTCGCTTCTATGGAATACAATCACCGGTCCAGCAGCGTCTGCCGCCGGATAATGACCTGGTCATTGTTTTTCAGCTCCTGGCTGAACGCGCCCGCCTCGCCGTTGACCAACAGCTCCACCGGGCAGTTGAGCGTCTCAAAATCAATTCCGGACCGGTCCAGCAGGTCCATGAGATAATAGGGGGCGCCGTCCGGCTTCCCTGGCAGTATGAGCGCACTGCCGTTGAGATATACATACAGCGGCCTGCTCCGGTTCCCAGCCGGGGCCGGACTCTCCTGCACCGCAGAAACAGCCGGTTCCGGCAATTCGGGAGCTTCCTCCTCGTCCGCCGCCCATTCTGCCGCCTCTTCTGCCGGTTCCCCGCTCTCCTCCGGCTCTTCCAGCTCCGGCGGCTCCAGCGGTTCCGGCTCAGGTTCCGGCGTCTCCAACGGCTCCTCTGTGGTTACAATCTGGTCGCCGCTGCTCAGGACATACTCCATCCCCACAGGCTTGCCGTTGACCAGCACGCCGCCGGGGAAGTCCATTCCCAGCAGTTCCCGCACCGTCCGGGCGGCGGAATCCCCCTGGACAGCGGGGATAAACTCGATGCAGTCCCCGGCGTACACCAGGGCGGAGGGGGCGGCCTCCTGGCCGTTGAGCCGCAACACGCAGGGCGTTGCGCTCTGGCCCCGGAAGGTCATCCGCTGTCCGTCCACCGTCACGCTCAGGCTCTTGCCCGTACGCCCCACCAGGTCGGCGGAGTTGTAGCCGTTCATCATCAGCAGGTCCAGCACGGTCAGCGTACCGCTGCGGAAGAGCTTTGCCGGCTGGTCGTTGAGCATAATCCGATAGCTGTCGCTGATGAGGCCCAGTCCAGCGGACACCGCGATGCCCAATGGGGTGGCGAACTCCGGGTCGTTCAGCTCGTACTCCTCGGAGAACGCGCTCATCTCGTAGTTGTTCCCCGCCAGGGCCACCCGCTTCTCGTCCATCTCCAACGCCTGGGCCACCAGCTGCTTCAAACCCAGCAGCTTGCTGCCGCCGCCGGCCAGGAACATGGCGGAGGGAGGCGCGCCGTTGATATCCACCACCCGCTGGGCAATCTCTTTGGAGAGGGACTTGGCCGCGCCCAGCAGCGCCTCCCGCACCTCTGCGCTGGGCACGCTCTGCTCCAGCCCCAACACGTCCCGGTAGGTAATCGTCTGGGTATCCAGCTCCATTTTCATCCGCTCCGCCGTCTGGAAGGGGATCAGGTACCGGCGCATCAGCTCCTCGGTGATCTCGTCCCCCGCTGTGGTGGCCATGGTGTAGCCCACCACGGACCCGTCCCGGCAGACGGCGATATCGGAGGTACCTGCGCCGATGTCGCACAGCACCAGGTTCAGCAGCCGCAGGTCGGCGGGAATGACCGCATTCAGCGCGGCAATCGGCTCCAGGGTCAGGCTGGCCACCTCCAGGCCCGCCGCCTCCATCACCGTATACAGGCTCTCCACCACCTCGCTGGGCAGGAACGTGGCGACTACGTCCGCCTCCAGCTGCTGTCCGTTGTGGCCTTTGAGGGTAATGAGGGGATAGCGGTCCAGCAGGTAGCTGGACACGGTGTAGCCCACCAGATAGAACCTCCTTTGGGGACTCTCCTGGCTGTCGGACAGGCGGGACTCCGCGTCCGAGACCGCGCCGCTCTCCAGGTGGCTGATGAGATCGCTCTCAATCCGGCTGACCTGGGGCAGCTCCAGAGAGAAATGTCCCCGCTCCGTACGCAGGGCCCGCCCTGCGGCGGCCACGCACACCCGCTTGAGCACGCAGCCCAGCCGCTGTTCCAGGCGGTCTGTGACCTCCCTGGCCACCTTTGCCACCTGGTCGATGTCCTCAATCTGGCCGTCCAGCATAGCCCTGCGGCCATGCTCCTCTTTTTCAATAGCCAGCACATGCAGACGCTCGCCGGACACCCGGCCCACAACGCCGATGATGCTGCGCGTACCGATATCCAGGGCAAAAACCAGATCCGCGTCCTGGACCTTCACTTCCTCAGGCATTTCCTTCACCTCTCAGCACCCTTACAGGCGGATATCATTTGTTTCCCGGACAACCGTCCGGGAGAAACAGGTATATGGCATTCCGGTGACCCGGAACGCCATATATACCCGGATGTACCTTAATACTTGCTGCCGCCGAAGGGATTGCGCTCCGTGCCGCCGCCCAGCATCAGGGGTTCGTCTGGCGTCTCGTCCCAGCCGGCGCTGCTGCTGCCGACGCTGGTAAAGGGAGTTCCGCCGAAGCCGGACTTGTTGCTGATATGGAACTCAGCCATCAGCTGGTGCATAATGTTGGCCTGGGAGGACAACTCCTCGCTGGCCGCCGCGCACTCCTCGCTGGTAGCGGAGTTGGTCTGCACCACAGCGGAAATCTGGTCGATACCCTCGGTGACCTGGGCAATGGCGGAGGTCTGGGTCTCCACAGCCTCGGCCACGCTCTCCATCATCGCTACCACGCCCTTGGTCAGCTCGGTGGTCCGGGCCAAGGACTCCGTCACCTTGCCCACCACGTCCGCGCCGCCTTCCACAGCGGTAATGGAGTTCTCAATAAGGTCCTTGGTTGCCTTCGCGGCCTGGTCGGACTTGGACGCCAGGTTGCGCACCTCGTCGGCCACCACGGCGAATCCCTTTCCGGCTGCGCCTGCCCGTGCGGCCTCCACAGCGGCGTTCAGGGCCAGAATATTGGTCTGGAAAGCGATATTTTCAATGGTTGCAATAATCTTGCTGATCTCCTGGGAGGAGTTGGAGATGTTGTCCATCGCTTCATTGAGCTGCTTGACGTACTCGTTGCTGACCTGCACCTGGCGTCCCGCCTCGCCCACGCTGTCCCTGGCCTCTTCTGCAGAGGCAGCGGTCTGCTTGGAGGAGTTGGAGATGTCGGTGATGGTGGCGGACAGCTCTTCCACGGCGCTGGCCTGCTCGGTTGCGCCCTGGGCCAGGGACTGGGAGCTGTTGGACACCTGCTCGGAACCGGCGGAAACCTGGTCCGCGGACTGGGAAATATTGGAGATCGTCTCGCTCATACGGACCACAAACTGGTTAATGCTGGTCTGAATAGGCTTGAGGTCGCCGGGGAAGTTGGCAGTCAGCTCCACGTCAAAATTCCCCTTGGCCATCTGGCTGCTGGTGGAGGAGATGTCCTCAATGACGCCGCTGAGGATCTTCTGGCTGGTGCGCAGCGCCTCGCTCATGCTGCCGATCTCATTGGCGCCCCGGAATTCCACCGCCATATTCAGGTCGCCCTGGCTCATGGCCTCCATGGCCCTGCTGGCCTGGAGCAGCGGCGGCACAATGGCGCGGATGATGCGGACCACAATGAAGAACACCAACAGGACCGCCAGTACCAGCACGGCAACGAAGAAAATAATGGTGGTGGTATTGCTCCGCGCCTGCTTCTGGATGGCCTCGTCACGGGCCGCAGTCAGCGCGTTGGTCAGATCCTTGGCCGCCGTACTCATTTTCTCCATAGCGGGGACGCAGCTGTTCTCTATGAGATCAATACCCAGCTCGTTCTGGTTTTTTTCAAATGCGCTCACAATAGAGGGGACCTCTGCCGACCACGCCTCAACGGCGGAGGCGTAATTGCTGGCCAAGCTATCCCCCAGGGGGTAGAGGGCCTTCAGCTGGCTGATGGTATCCGTCATGCTGACCAGATTGCTGTCGATATCCGCCTTCAGCGTGGCGCTCCGGGGGTTGCTGCTGGAATAGAGTCCCATCTCCCGCACGTCTCTGGCGGCGGTATTGGCGTAGTAGCGGGCCTCCCGCACCAAGGTATTGCACTGGACATGGGTGTTGATCAGCTCTTCAAACTTCGTCTGTTGGCTTGAGATGGTGAAGAGGGCGAACACAATGATAATGAGCAGTGGCATCATGCCGCACGCAAAGGCAACGATCAGGCTTTTTCTGATCTTCATATTTTTGAAAGACATTTTTATGCAATCCTCCTAATTTTTCACCCCCGGTCCGTTGGACCGGGACATCCAGATGTACTGCGGGGCGTCCTCCCGCTATGGGCCTTTCAGCCCGGCGGGATATCCCCGCAGCTTGGCGGCGCACCGCCAGAAGCCGCCTTGCTCAATCCGGTTTCGCATCTCTCCACCCCCTGTCAACCTGGGTCTTTCCGGCCTATACAATGCGGCCATATTTACCGTTTCTCACATCTCCTGCCAGCCGTCCGTCCACCAGCGTCACCACCCGCCGCCGCATAATGTTGACATACTGGCTGGCATGGGTTGCCATCACAATGGTGGTTCCCCGGCTGTTCAGCTCGTTGAGCAGGTGCATCAAATCCCAGATGGTATCGTCATCCAGGTTGGCCGTCAACTCGTCCAGCAGAAGGATAGGGGGGCTGTTGACCAGCGCCCTGGCCAGCTCCACCCGCCTGCACTCGCCGATGGACAGCTCCGCCGGATAGCAGTCCGCCACCGGGGACAGGCCCACAATGGACAGCGCCTTGCGGGCGGCCTCCTGCCCTTTGCGCCGCATACCGGTGGCTGCGGCGGCCAGGAGCAGGTTGTCGGCGATGGTGCGCTTGCGGATGAGCTGGCACTCCTGATTGACAATGCCGAAAGAGCGGGCCACCCTGGTCCTCCAGGGGCCGAACGCCTTGTAGATATTTACTTCGTTGAGATAGACCTCCCCTTGGTCCGGGGACAGCTCGCCGCCGATGAGCTTGAGCAGGGTGCTCTTCCCCGCGCCGCTGCTACCGATGAGGAAGACGAAGTCCCCCTGCTCCACCGTCAGGCTCAGCTCCCGCACCGCATAGAGGGTCCGTCCCTCCTCGTTATACTGCTTTGTTGCTTTTTCCACACGAATTACCGGCATTCTCCTGGGCTCCTCCCGGTCCGGCAGGCGCGGAGCCTGGAACCGTTAATAAGATCGTTGTATGAAATCTGTCCATCCGCTTCCGCGGACGGCCATAGGCCGTCCGCGCAGGGTTATTTTTTCTGGTAGAAGGAATCCTCTCCGGCCAGGCGCAGGCTCAGCCGCCGGTCCAGCTCCACCACCCGCTCCAGCAGGCGGCGGGTCTTTCCGGCCTGCTCGGCGAAGAGGCCCTCCTCCCGAAGCTGGGGCGCGGCGCCCTGGCACAGCTCCTCCAGCCGCTGTATGTCCTCCTGGGAAAAGTCGCTTTTGCGGCTTTTCTCCAGCCGGTCCACCTCCTGCAGGTGGAGGATCGGCTCCCCCCGCAGGGCCAGCAGCAGCTGGATGGACACCTGGTCCGCGCGGTCCAGGGCCTCGCCCATCTGCTGAGACAGGTCCAGCGCCTCGTTAAGGTAATTATACTTCTTCCGCTCCAGAACCGTCAAGTCCAATAATTCACTTTCCGTCATACCGGACCGCCCTTTCCCTGGCTGTCGTTTCTTTCCGCGGTGTGGAATGCGTCCCGCAGCTCTGCGAACATGGGGCGCAGCCGGTCCAGCTCTTTTTTGTTCCGTCCGATCTTCACCCGGCCCAGCTGGTATGTGAAGAACTCATACAGGCGGCCCAGGTCCCGGCTGATATCATACTTGCGGTCGAGGGTTTCATCCAGGTAATTGATGATATCCATGCACCGCTCCACCGAAGCCTCAAACACCGGATAGTCCTTTTTATCCAAGGCGATGGAGGCCATTGTCCCACGCTTGACCAATTCGTCATAGAGCAGGAGGAGCAGCTCGCCGGGCGTCATGGAGTTGATGGCCTGCTGCTTATATTGCTGGTAGCCTCTCCTATCCATTTTGAATTACCGTTCCTTTCCAATATCGGGGTATCAGCCGCCGCCCATCAAGCTGGCCAGGGCGGAGCTCTGGGAGTTCATCTGGTTGGTGAGCATCTCCAGGCGGGTAAACATCTTGGTATAGCGGTCCACCTGGCTCTCCAGCTTATCCTGCCACTTAGAGATCTGGTCGGAGTAGTTGTCGATCTCCTTCTGCCAGCCGTTGTCCAGGAGGGTGAGGCTGGCCAGAGGCGTACCGGCCTGCTGCACCAGGATGCCCTTGACCACGCCGGTGGTAGAGCCGTAGCGGTCCATCTGGGTCTTGATGCCCTGCATCAGGCCGTCGCTTTCCGCGCCGTTGTCCTTGGTGCGGGTGAAGATATCCACCACGCCGTCGTAATCGCTTTCCATAGCGTCCCGGAACTTGCTCTCGTCGAAGGTGATGGTGGCCGCGCCGTTGGTGTCGTAGCTGATGCCGATGCCCATTTTGTCCATCATCGTCCGGTCCTCGCCCATGCGGTTGAAGGTGTTGACGATATTGTTATACAGTCCGGAGAGGTTGGGGTCTGCGAACAGCAGGCCCTGCTTGGCCTTCTCCTCGTAGTTCTTGATTGCGCTCTCGGACATACCGGCCTTATCCTCGTCGGTCAGCGGCTCATACTCCTTAATAGAGCCGCCGCTGGTACGGGCGGGCATGGTGGAGTATTGGCCGCGGACCTCGGAGAGCATCACGTTCAGCTCCGCGATCATGTTCTTGACCTCGTCCACCACCTTGTCGGCGTTGACCTCGCTCTGGAAGGTGACGCCCTCCACCTCCGCCTTTTCCGCGGGGGTCTTGGAGGCATAGTCCTGGTTGAAGGTGCCCTTGAAGTTGATGGTCAGGCCGTCAATCTCCGCGCTGTTGCCGCTGCGGGAGAGGGTCTTCTCCGTGCCGTTGACGGAGACGGTGAATCTGGAATCCTGGCCGGAGGTATAGCCCTGCTCTGTCTGGAGATTTTTGACCAGCTTGCTGCCCACCTGATCGTCCTTGCCGAAGGAGAAAGCGACGTCCTGGCCGTTCTTGTCCTTGACGGACAGCGTACCGTTCTGGTTGAAGGACGCCTCGTAGCCATCCTCCTTGAGCAGCTTGTTCAGGCCGTTTTTCAGGTTCTCCAGGTTACCGGTGTCCGCCTTAAAGGTATAGGTGTAGGATTTGCCGTCAATCTCCAGGGACATGCTCTTGCCCTTCAGATCGCCCTCCAGGTCGTCCCCCAGCACATCCTTGATCTTCTTGGTCTGGTCCAGATCGGTGCCGAACAGCTTCTCCGCCAGTCCGCCCAGGTCCACGGTGGTGTGCTCGCCGGTGTCCTTGGTGGTGAACACGAACTCACGGCTGGTCTTGGAGTAGTTGACCTTCACATCGGACTTGCTGTTGATGTCGCTGAGGATGGCGGACAGGGTGGTATCCTTGCCGTAGCTGCCGACGACCTTACCGTTGATGGTCAGGTCATACATGCCCTCGATTTCCTTGCCGTCCTTGTCCTTGCTGGGGGTCAGCCCCTCGAAATCCACCCCCAGGTCGCCCAGCGTCTTGCTGGTGTTGAGGTAGTTGCTGGCGCTCTTGCCGATATTCAGCGCGTCGCCGGCGTCGGTGTTGATAAGGATATCCGAATCCTCCGGCACCTCGAACTTCAGCTGCATGGTGTCCTTGCCGGCGTTGACATCGGAGACCTTGATCTTGTTGCCGAACTCCTTCTGGATTGCCTTGTTCAGCTCGGAGACATATGCCTTGTTCATACCGGCCTTGTCCGTCTTATCCACCAGGACACCGCCGGTGATATTGCCATTCTTGTCCTTTTCGCCGCCGATGCGGAACTTGTCGCCCTCCTCGGTAATCAGGGGGCCTTTCACCTGCTTGGTTCTGCCGTCCAGATTGATATTAAAGGTTTTGCCGGAGATTTTATCCACATTGGGGACATGGGTACGGAAATATCTGGTTTCCCCGTTCTCCTCGTCCTCGACCGTGTACTGGTCATAGCTCTTGGGAACGGTGAAGGTATCCTCCTTTGCCTCGCTGGGTTTTTCCGGCGCGGCCCCCTTAAAGGACCCTGAACCGCCGGAGATATAGATGGTGTTGCCGGCCTTGTCCTCGCCCTTGTCGTTGACCTCCACGGGCTTGAAGGTAATCGAATCGCCGTCCGCCACGGCCTGGATGCGCTCGCTGGCCTTGAGGCTGGAGCCGCCGGAGAGGGTAAGGGTCTCTTTTTCCAGCTTCTCGTTGATAACTCTGGCCAGGGCCTCGTTCTGGGTTTCCAGCTCCCCGTTTTCCTTCTTCTGGGCCACGATCTTGTCGCTCTCGCTGAACACGACGCTGACGTGTTTGCTGCCGTAGGTCAGGCTGATGGAGCCCTGCAGTCCGTTGACCTCTGTTTCGCCCTGGAGGTCAACGCCCTCATCGGCGGTGATGGTAGTGCCGTCGCCGGCGTTAAAATTACCGCTGGTAACATAGCGTGCGGAGGCGGCCAGCCTCTCCACGCTCTTGAGAATGACATCGCTGGTGGTGGTGCCGCTGGCGGAGACCTTGGAGGCAAATTCCCCCTGTACGCTGGAGGTCCGGGCGCTGCTCCAGAAGGACTGACTCATCAGGTTGGTGGAGGAGGTAAACGAGGTATACTTGTTGCTGTAGGAGTTCATCTTATTGATGATACTCCGGTACGCATCCTGCTTCCAGCCCAGCTTGGTCTGCTTCTGCTGGAGCTGGGTGATCTTGGTCTGATAGCTTTTGGTAAGGTTTTCGATCATGCTCTCAGTGTCCATACCGCTGGCCAGGCCACTGATGATATTGCTGCTGTTATACAAGCTGCTGACATAGCTGCTGCCGCCTACTCCGGAAAGGGATGCCATAACGATCTCTCCTTTATCAAAAAATTCACAAATAATTTCCTTCAAAAAAGCGAAGAACCCTCTGTACTTTTTTATCGTCACGTAGTATAGTAAAGTTAAGAGCCGCAAGAAAGATTTTACACATGGAGGGGATATTTTGTCAACAGTAATTGCAATTACCAACCAAAAGGGCGGCGTCGGTAAGACCACGACCTCCTGCGCGCTGCTGGCGGGCCTGCACCAGCAGGGCTGCCGGGTGCTGGGCGTGGACCTGGATCCCCAGGGAAGCCTGGGCTTTTGTCTGGGCCTGGACATCGACAACTGCGCCACCATTTACGACGTCATGAAGGGTTCCGCGCCTGTGCGGGATGTCATAGCGCAGTCGGAGTGCGGGGACATCCTGCCCTCTAACATTCTGCTGTCGGCGGCGGAGCTGGAGTTCAACCGTCCAGGCCGGGAGTTTCTGCTGAAGACGCAGCTCCAGGAGCTGCAGGACGACTATGATTATATCATTGTAGACACACCCCCCGCCCTCAACGTTCTCACCGTCAACGCTTACGTGGTGGCCGACGGCCTGATCATCCCCATGGCGCCGGAGATTCTGAGCCTGCTGGGGGTTGCGCAGATACGGGAGACCATCGACACGGTCCGCCGCTGCTACAACTCCCGGCTGAAGGTACTGGGCATTCTGCTCAACAAGTTCAACCAGCGTTTCACCCTGAACCGGGAGGTGCTGGACATGGCGGAGCAGATTGCCGCGCAGCTGGAAACAAAGGTGTTTGACACCAAAATCCGCACCAGCGTCTCCGTGGCGGAGGCCCCGGCGCATGGAGAGAGCGTACTGACGTACGCGCCCTCGTCCAAGCCCGCCAGCGATTTCCGGACGCTTCTGGAGGAGATCATCCAGGAATTCGGCCCCGGACGGAGCGGGCAATCACAGCAATAAGGAGTGAACGCAAATGGCAGCAAAAAAAGGTGGAAAAAGCAATAAAACAGCCCATGTATTGAACCTTCTCACCGCCCCCGGCGGGGAGCGGGAACCGGTGCAGCTGGTGGACGCGCCCCAGGGGGAGGACGAGGTATTGGAGGAGGCGGAGGGCGTAGAGACGGCGGCCCCGGCGCCGGCGCCGTCCCGACCGCTGGCGCCGCCCATTCTGGAGGTCGCCCGATCCAACGACGAGCAGATATCGGAACAGATTCGGGATGCGCTGGAGAGCGAGCTGGCGGCCGCGCTGGAGGCAGAGCTTGACGGGGACGCCGCGCCCCAGACCACCGCGCCGCCCCCAGCGGAGCCGGAAACCCAGCTTGCGCCGGCGTCCGAGCCTGTACCGGAACCGGAGCCTGCGCCAATACCCGAACCCGTACCGGAACCGGAGCCTGCGCCAGTACCCGAACCCGCACCGGAACCGGAGCCTGCGCCAGTACCCGAACCCAAGCCTGCGCCCGCGCCAAAGCCGGAACCTAAACCGGAACCGGACCTGGTCGTACTGAACGTCATGGAGAAGCTGGTGGAGCTGAAAGCGCCGCGGTACATCAAGATGTTTGGGCTGTGCAGCTGCGAGCGGTGCGCGGCGGACGTGCGGGCGTTGACCCTGACCAACCTGCAGCCCCACTATCTGGTGGTTCCCCGCAGCGACGCCCAGGCTATGATAACGATATTTGAGAGCCGGTTCAACAGCACCATTTTCGCCCAGCTGACCCGATCCTGCAAGGTTGTCATGGACCATCCCCGGCATGACCGGACCAAGAGCTAATCTTTTTCCCGCAGAGACAAAACCGGGTCAGCCGCTTTCTTGACGGCTGACCCGGTTTACCGGTTGTCAGTTTTCTCCGGTCAAGCCTCTTCCTTGGGCTCTTCCTCATCAAACTCCTGCACGCTCATCAACTGCTGCCAGATATTGTTCACCTCGTCCAGACACTGGAAATAGGTGTTGGTCAGCTGGTCAATGGGGATATGCAGCTCTTCCGCCAGCTGGCCGATGGCGGACCAGTCCGCCCGCTCATAGCTGAGCACCAGCTTATACAGCGCACCGCAGGGGCCTTCGTAGGTCAGCAGCGCCTCCTTCACCGGCTTTGCCACAGGGATTTCTGCGAGGATTTCCTCCATCGGCGCGGCAATGAGGTGGTTGAGGGTGGAGAACATACCCATCAGGTAGGCGTCGTTGCGGGTGATGGGCAGTTTTTTTGCCATTTTCAGTAGCTCGCTGCAGAAGGTGGCCCGCATGAAGGATGTGCGCAGGAACTCCTCCTGATGGGGGTCGATCTCCCCGGCCTCGTTGCCCTCGCCCATGAGGTAGATCCACTGCCGCAGCTGCCCGATCCCCAGCACCATGACGGCCTGATGGACGTCCGTGGCCCGGTTGCGCAGGGCGAAGAAAGCGGAGTTGACGATCTTCAGCAGGGCGTAGGTGAGGGTGGCGTCCATGGAGATGATCCGTTCGATCTCCTCCACGTCCGGCTCATCCACCGTAATAGCCACCATCAGGCGGAAGAAGTTGCTTTGCAGATAGGAGCTGGAGTGGACAGTGGAGCGCATCTGCTCGGCCACGTACTGGCCCTCCATGGCGTCCACCTCCATGACGAAGGCTTTCTGATACAGCTCCTCGTTATCCACCTCGGTGGCAATGCACAGCTTGCCCATAGAGTGGGCCATCTCCACCGTGTTGCGGATGCTGGTGTCCGCCGTGATCTGGAAATTGATTTTGATGTAATCCACCTTGTCCAGCAGGGCGATATAGCGGGGGGTGAACTGGAACTCATTCACCGCGATTTTATAGCCGTCCTTGGCAAACCGCTCCACAAAGCGCATCGCAAGGGGGTGGATAATCACGCTGTCGTCCACCTGAATGACCAGCGTCCCCGGATTAAACAGCTTGGGGGTCTGGCGCATGAGCAGGTTGCTGGTAAAGGTCATGAAGCTCAGGGTATCCTTCAGGACCTTGGTGCTGTTCTGGGTGAGGAACGAATAGATGGTGTCCGCCGCGGCGAAATCCTGCCCCTCGATGTCATATGCGCTGTTCTCTCCGGCGTAGCGAATCTCGTGGGCCATAATCTTTCCGTTCATATCCTTGATTGGCTGCCGGACAATATATTTGATTGCATTGCTGGGCATAGCTGCCTCTCCTCCCTTAGCTTCCCTGTTCCTGGGCCGTGCGGATCAGCAGGTGATCCATCACGTTGACCAGGTGGCCGATCTCCGGCTTTGTCAGCTGTTCGTCCGCGCCCAGCTGGCGGCCCTTGATCCGCATCTCATCACTGATAAGGGATGAGAAAATAATCAGAGGAATTCCCTTATAGCGTTCGCTGTCCTTCACCAGCTTGGTCAGCCGGTGGCCGTCCATCTGGGGCATCTCGATATCGGTAATAATGAGGCCCACAAAATTCCGGACGTTCTGGTCCTTGGGCAGCAGGTTCAGCGCGTCCCACAGCTCCCGGCCATTGGGATACATCCGCAGGTTCACATAGCCCGCTTTCCGCAGGGAATCTTCAATCATCTTGGACAGCAGGATGGAATCCTCCGCAATCCAAATGGGCTGTCCGTTCCGGCTCCGGGGCCCCAGGTTTTCGATCTCGTCGATCTGGATGGAGGTTTCCGGGGCAATTTCCGCCACGATCCGCTCAAAGTCCAGAATCGTCACCAAGTCCTCGCCGCACTGGGCGATGCCGGTGGCCACGCTCTCCGCGCCGCCGGAGACGGTCTTGTCGGGCTTTTGGATATCGGTCCAGGAGATGCGGCTGATCTGCACCACGGAGTGTACCCGGAAGGCGATGAACATCTTATTGAAGTTGGTGATAATAAAGATGTCCCGCTCTCCCTTGCTGCTGTTCTCGCCATTGAGGTATTTCGGCAGGTCCACCACCGTCAGCACCTCATCCCTGGGCTTGTAGATACCTTCCACGGCCACATGGGCATGGGGCATGGGCTTGACAGGGGCGGCGATCATGATCTCCTTGACCTTCGCCACGTTGATGCCGTACAGATTCCCGTCGATGGTGAACTCCATGATCTCGATTTCATTAGTCCCGGACTCCAGCAATATGCCGGTGTTGTGCATCTCAGCCATATCTGACACTCCTTACATTCATAAATTTCAGCCTGTGTTCCGTATGCCGTCCGCTCATCCTCTCCGCGCCGCTGCCGCGGGGGAAAGGGCGTTAGAAGATGATATCCGGGCGGCCATAGGAGCGGATGCAGCTCTGCCCGGAGTCCACGTCGAGGAGCATGGTGCGGGCCACATTGCCGCCCACATGCTCGCCCAGCAGCCGGATGCCCTCCATCCGGAGAATGGTGTGGACGCTCTCAATATTGCGCTGTCCGATATTGCCCAGATTGCCGCCGTTGACCTCAAACATTTTCGCGCCCCCGGCAATTTTCACCGTGATGCGGGAGCGGGATGCGCCCTGTGTTTCCAGCTGCCGCAGGGTCTCCCGGATACCGGTGTCCGCGTACTTCAGGGGGTTTTTGCGGCCCGGCTCCATGTTAAGGGGGAGCATGATATGCAGCAGCGCGCCGGTCTTCGTTCTCTGGTCATAAAAACATAGTCCAATACAGGAACCCAGGGCGTAAGTAACCAGCAGGTCGTTTCCCTTGCCGATCTTCATATCCGCGATTCCAACTGTAAGTTTCTGGTTCATTCCGCAACGCCTAGTTTCTTTAATAAGAAGTTTAAGGACCTGATGTCCGGCGACAGGAGCAGGCGGCACGGCACCGTCTTATTGTCGCAGACAAAGTTCCCTCCAATCGTCATCAGATAGTCGGACATACCGCCGTACTCCGCCATCGGCACCGCCAGGATCGCCCCCTGCATATCCACGGCAAAGGCCGGCACCGTCAAATCCACCGATATCCCGGACAGACCGGTCAGGGCGTTGATGAACGTGGAAATTGCGATATTTCCCACCTCCACCAGAGTGGACTTGCGCAGTTCATCCAAATTCTCATAGTTTTCAATGGTAGTACCCAGCATACTTCCCAGCACCAGATTTACAAAATCCAGCTGCTGCACGGCCAGCATGATGCCGTTCATCTGTCCGCTCATCCGCACCAGCACGCCGGCTGTCACGGTCTCCGGGCCGCCAATCCACTCAATGGCCTCGTTGTAGCCCATGATGCGCACTTCCGGCAGGGTAATGCGCACCTGGCGGCCCAGCATCGTGGACATGGCTGTGGCCGCGTTCCCGGTACCGATGCTGCCGATTTCCCGCAGCGTGTCGATCTCCATGCTGGTCAGCTGGTCAAAGCTCTTGATATTCATGTCCTACCCCCATTCTAGCCTCTCAGCGAATTAATTGTCGTCTCAATCTCGTCCGTGGTTGTCATCATGCGCAGGGAGATGCCGTAGGCCCTCTGGGACTCGATCATCTTGATAAACTCGTTGGCCAGGTCCGTGTTGCTCAGCTCCAGCACGCCCTGCTTGACCCGCCCGGTTCCCTGATAGAGCTGTCCGTTCTGCTCCGTAGGCTGGAAGCGGGTTTTATCCAGATGCTGCATTCCCTCCCGCACCACGTAGTCAAACACGCCGATATCCAGGTCCTGCTGGCGGATATTCTGGTCATCCGGGTCCAGGCTGTTCTGGCGGACATAGTCCGGGTCCATGACGATAAAGTTGCCCTCGGAGTTGAGCACGCAGCGGCCCTGGTTGTCTGTCAGCCGCCAGACCTCGCCCGGCTCTTCTCCCTCGCCCTCCGCCGGCAGTTCAAAGCGGCGCATGGCGAAAGTGCCGTCCCGTGTAAAGGAGACCTCCTCTGTAGCCAGGTCGTAGAGGGCGAAGAAGCCGTCGCCCTCAATGGCAAAGTCCAGGGGCCAGCCGGTATCCTTATAGCCTGCGCTGTTGAAATTGGGGGTGGTCTGAATCACGCGGGTACCGGTGCCTTTGGGCAGCCGTTCGCCGTTGATTCCCTCCACGTTCCGGTTCATCAGCTCGCCGAAAGCCGCCTTTCCCGCGCGGAAGCCGTAGGTGTTGACATTGGAAATATTGTTGGACACCACGTTCAGCCGTTTCTGCTGCTCGATTGCGCCCACCGCGGCGCTGTAAAAGGACATATTCATACGCAATCACGCCTTTCTCATGTTGTCATCCGTTTGGGGCCGCCGTTACATGCGGCCAATCTCCGTGGTATCCTTGCTGATGACCTGGTCATAAATCTTGAGAATTTCCGCCGCGCTTTGCAGCGCCCGCTGGGTGGTAATCATGGAGACCATAACGTCGGTCATATCCACATTGGACCGCTCCACGCACTTATGCAGGATGGTATAATTCTCGCTGGGCTGCGCGCCGGCCCCCATAAAGAGGCCCCGGTCGTTGCGCTCCAGGGCGTTGTTGTCGGGGAAGGAGAACACGCCCAAAGTAGCCAGATAGTTCCGGCTCTCCTCCTCGTAGATATTGCCGTCCCGGTCGGCATAGAGCCGGTCCGTCTCCAGCTGAATATCCTGGCCCTGTGCGTCCAGCACGCGGCCCTGTCCGGACAGGCACAGGTAATTATCCTGATCCAGACAGAAGTTGCCGGAGCGGGTGTAGCCGGTCTCGCCGCCCACCCGCCGGACCTGGAAGAATCCCTCTCCCTGAATTGCGAAATCCAGGGGGAAGCCGGTCTCCTCAATGGAACCCTGGGTGTAGTCGGTCCACAGCTCGCTGGGGGCCAGGATATAGGTCTCCTGTCCGATCTCCGTGGAGTTGACCTTATCCTTGTTACCCAGGCGGCTGATCATCACATCCTGGAAGGTACTGTCCGTATATACATCCGCCTTATAGCCGGCAGTGGAGACATTGGTCATATTGTGGGACACCACGTCCAGCCGCCGCCCCTGGCTGAGCATACCGGAGGTCAGGTTGTAAAAGCCCTTAAACATTCTGGGAAACTCCTCTCATAGAATCACTTGAAATCACACGTCCTGGCTGCATCACAGCGGCCCGTCAGGACCCGTTGATATACTTTTTCATATACAGCTTCAGCTTCTGGATGGCCCTGGAGTGAATCTGGGAAATACGCGGCTCGCTGACCTCCATCACCTGTGCAATCTCCTTCATGCTCAGATTTTTTTTATAGTAGAGGGAGATAACCAGCTGCTCATTTTCCCGCAGGGACATAATGGCGTCGGTCAGGGTATCCAGCAGCTCCTGGCGCAGCAGGGTATCCTCTGGACGGCCCGCCATCTCCTGGTCGGCCACGTCCACCCCGCCGGCGTCCCGGTCCTCGAAAATGGAGTCCAGGGAGAGCACGTTGCACAGGGAGGTACTGGCCAGATCCTCCTGGTACTGTCCTGCGCTGACGCCCAGCCGGGCGGCAATCTCACTGTCGGAGGGATAGCGGCCCAGCTCTGCGAACAGCTCCACGCTGGCCTGATCAATCTCCCGCGCCTTCCGCCGCACACTGCGGGGCACCCAGTCCTGACGGCGGGCCAGGTCGATGATCGCCCCCCGGATGCGCTTGGACACATAGGTTTCAAACTTGATTCCCTTTTCCGGGTCGAACTTATCCACCGCCCCCACCAGGGCCAGAACTCCCTCGTTAACGATGTCGTCCACCTGGGCGAAGCTGCTGTACACCCCCCGCACCTGCAGGGCGATACTCTTGACCAGACCAACGTACCGCAGGGCCAGAGGCCAGCGCAGCTCCTCGCTGCCGGTGGCTTTGTAGAGCAGCAGCAGGTCCTCCTTGCTCATTGCGTCGATTTCCGCCTCAGTGTAGCGCTGTTCCTCCGCAAAGGCCCGGTTTCCATAGCTGCTCATACAGCTGCCGCCTTTCTCGCCGGTCTGGCCGGGGGATCGGACAAGGTGACGTTTCCAAGGGACTGAATCTGCACGTCGCTGGTCACTTCGTTAAAGGCCAGGACATAGATATTGGGATAGAACTGGGCCAGCATCCGGCTGAGGTAGATACGGATGACCTGGCTGGTAAGGACAATGGGCGTCTGGCTGAGGTCGTTGAACTTCTTGATATACTCCGCCAGCTGGGTAACGATCTGCTGCATCAAATCGGGACCCATTGCCAGGTAGATACCCTGCTCGTTTTTGGTCAGGGAAGAGATGACACGCTTCTCCACCTCAGCGTCCAGCGTGACCACCCGCAGCTGGCCGTGCTCGCAGAAGCGGCGGGTAATAGTACGGCTGAGGGCGGCGCGGATATTCTCTGTCACCATATCCAGGTCCTTGGTGGTGACAAGGGCGTCCGCGGCGGTCTCCAAAATGGTACCCAGGTCCCGGATGGGGACGCCCTCTTTCAGAAGGTTGCGCAGAATCCGTTCCAGGTTGGCATAGGAGAGCATATTGGGGATGACCTCCTCCACCACCTCCGGGTTGGTCCGCTTCAGGTTCTCCACCAGCTGGATCACCTCCGACCGGCCCAGCAGCTCGTGGGCGTGGGAGCGGACCACCTCGCTCAAGTGCGTCTGCATCACGGACAGGGGGTCAATGACGGTATAGCCGTAAATTTCGGCCATCTCCTTATTCTCCGGCAGAATCCACCGGGAGGGGATGCCGTAGGCCGGCTCCACCGTCTCGATACCATCGATCTCTCCGGCAGGAGAGGCGGGCTCCAGGGCCAGGTAGTAGTCCACCAGGATCTCGCCCCTGGCCACCTCCTCGCCCCTGATCTTCACCACATATTGGTTGGTACCCAGGGCGGAGGAATCGTGGAAGCGGATGGAGGGGATGACGAAGCCCATCTCCTGGGCGTACTGCCGGCGGAAAATAACGATTCGGCTGATGAGCTTGCCGCCGCTGTTTTCATCCACCATAGGGATCAGGCTGTAGCCGAACTCCATCTCAATGGGGTCCACGGACAGGAGTCCATAGACGTTGTTAATATCCTTGTAATAGTCGCCGGGGGAGGGCTGGGCCGCTGCCGTCTCCTCGGCGGGCTGCTGGGCTGCCGCTATTGCGGCCTCCTCCGCCGCCCGCTGCTTCTCCAGGCGTCCGGTCATCCACCAGCCCGCCGCGATCAGGCCCACGCCCACCACCAGCAGCGCCGCATGGGGGGTGCCGGGGATGAGGCCCAGGAGTCCGATCACCATACCGGCGGCGAAAATCGCCTTGGGCTGGTTAGCGAACTGCTGCACCACGTCGTCGTTGAGGCTGCCGTCGGAGACAGAGCGGGTGACGATCATGGCGGTAGCGGTCGAAATCATCAGGGAGGGAATCTGGGAGACCAGGCCGTCGCCGATGGTGGCGATGGAGTAGACCTCCAACACGTTTTCCACGCCGTTGAGGGAGCCCAGAATCAAACCGCCGATAAAGTTGATGCCGGTGATAATCAGGCTCATGGTGGCGTCGCCCTTGACAAACTTGGTTGCGCCGTCCATTGCGCCGTAGAAGTCGGCTTCGCTCTGAATCTTGGCGCGGCGGACCTTTGCGCCCTGCTCGTCGATGAGGCCGGAGCTGAGGTCCGCGTCAATGGCCATCTGCTTACCGGGCATAGCGTCCAGGGTAAACCGCGCGGCCACCTCGGACACACGTTCCGCGCCCTTGGTCACGACGATCAGCTGCACCAGCACGATAATCAGGAAGATGATAACGCCCAGGACGATGTTTCCCTGGGTAATCATCGTGCCGAAAGATAGAATCACGTTGCCGGCGTTGCCGTCATTGCCCAGAATCTGCCGTGTCGTAGACACGTTCAGGCCCAGCCGGAACAGTGTTGTAATCAACAGTAGGGATGGAAAGATGGAGAAGTCCAATGCGTCTGAGATCGTCATGGTAATCACCAGAATCAGCATGGACAGGGAGATGTTAATCACCAGCAGTATGTCCACCAGCGCCAGCGGCAGGGGGACAACGATAAACAGGACGATGATGACCACAGCGAGCGCTATAGCATTTTGGAGAATTCGCTTCATGGCTGCTGTCCTTTCTCAAAGTAAGGGTCTTAAAACTATTTTGCTTCCTGGTCCATCTTCAGGACGTAGACCAGTATTTCGGCCACGGGGCCGTAAAAATCCGGCGTAATTTCTCTGCCCAGATCAACCGCGGCATAGAGGGACCGGGCCAGCGGGACGTTTTCCACCACAGTCACATGGTTTTCCTCCGCCACCTTTACAATGCGCAGGGCCAGTTCGTCCAGGCCCTTGGCCACCAACACAGGGGCGTTATCCTTCTCCGGTTTATAGCGCAGGGCTACCGACACGTGGGTCGGGTTCCGGATGACCACATCCGCGCCCGGCACCTGCTGCATCATGCGCTCCCGTGCTCTCTGGCGCTGGATTTCCTTAATTTTCCCCTTCACCTTGGGGTCGCCTTCCATCTGTTTATATTCTTCCTTGATCTCCTGCTTGGACATACGCAGCTTCCGCTCGTATTCCCAACGCTGGTAGAGGTAGTCAAAGAAGGCGACTGCGGTGAAAGCGACAACCACCCGCAGTACCAGCTGAAAAATATCTTCAAAGAGAATCTCTGCCGCCTGGTTCAGCTCCATATCCAGGAACCGGCCAAAGCTCACCACCACGGTGGTAAAGTAATCGTAAATAAGGTACAGCAAAATGCTGATTTTAATGAGGTTTTTAATCAGCTCCACCACGCTGTTCAGGGAGAAGAGCCGCTTAAATCCCGACAGGGGGTTGAGTTTGCTCAGCTTCGGCTTCAGCGGCTCCGTAGTCACCAGCATCCGCGTCTGCGCGAAGGTGGCCACCACCGACAGTATCAGCGTGACCAGCAGAAAGGGTCCCGCCACGACGGCAATGGCCGTCAGGCACTTGAGCGCCAGCTCCCGGCCAATGGTCGGGAGAAAGCCGGCGTAGCTTCTGCCGATATAGTCAAAGCAGGTATAGAGGATATCCTCCGCCCGCTGCATCACCACGCCGGACATAGCCCGCAGCATCACCAGACTCCCCAGGAGGGTGGCCACCGCCACCACGTCCCGGCTCATCATGACGTTACCTTTTTTTCGTTCGTCTGATCGCCGTTTAGGGGTCGCTTTTTCGGTTTTTTCTTCCGATCCGCCGGCCAAAGCTCTCCCCCCTTTATCACCGTCTCAATGGTCCTGCCTGCGGCTGTCCGGCTACCCGCCGGACATCATGGGTAGGAGTCGCTGCAGGCTCTGGAGCATCCCCACCTCCACCCCCAGCAGGAACTCGCTGATGGGATTCAGCAGCAGATACAGCAGGCCCAGCCCGATAATGACTTTCAGGTCAATATTGATGGCAAAGACGTTAATCTGGGGAATCACCTTCATCAAAACGCCCATGCCCACCTGTCCCAGCAGCTCCGCGGCCAGAATCGGCATACACAGCTTGATTGCCAGGATGGTGCAGTCAATAAAAAGCTCCACGACCGCCCAGTACAGCTCTCTCCCGAAAGCGGCGGACCCGAAGGGGACAATCTGGCCGGAGGCCAGAATAATCCGCAGCAGGGTGTGGTGCCCGTTGCCGGCAAAGAAGGTCAGCATCATCAGGGTGTTGAAAATCCGGCTGGTCACAGTGGTAGAGGACTGGCTGCTGGGGTCGTAGGTGCGGCCCATGGACATCCCCATCTGCATGTCGATGGTCTCGCCGCCCAGTGTAGCGACATAGAAAAAGATATTCATGACCAGGCCCAGGAAGTAGCCCACTGCCAGCTCCAGCAGCAGCAGGGCGGCCAGGCCCAGGATTGTCTCCGGGACCCCAGGACGCTCCGCCGTCATGCCGTAGGCAGTCACTGCCAGCAGCAGGCTCATTCCGCTCTTGAAGATTCCGGGTATACCGGTCCGGCCAAGGATGGGGTTCATGGCCACGAATCCGGTCATTCTCGCTAAAATTGTCAGGAACAAGGTCAGGTCAGCCCACATTGTCAGCCTCCTAACCCCCGCATGGTTTCAAAAAGGGTCTCGGCATACTCCAGCAAGGTTTCCATCATCCATCCGCCGGCCACCAGCAGCACGATAATAATCATTGTGACCTTAAAGATAAACGTCAGGGTCTGCTCATGGATCTGGGTGACGGCCTGGAACATAGCCAGCAGCACGCCCACCAGCATACTCAGCAGCAGCATGGGGCCGCACACCTTGATGACCACCCACACGCCCTCCCGCAGCATCTCCGAAATGATCGCCGTATTCATCCCTCAGGCCCTCCATCAGTTTACAGTCCGAATCAGCGTTGAGAACAGCAGGTGCCATCCATCCAGCATGACAAAGAGCAGGATTTTGAAGGGGGTGGAGATCATCGACGGCGGCAGCATGACCATGCCCATGCTCATCAGGGTACAGGACACGATCACGTCAATCAGCAAAAAGGGAATATACAGCAAAAAGCCGATCTCAAAAGCAGCTTTCAGCTCTGAGGTCACAAAGGCAGGCAGCACCACCCGCATAGGCAGGTCCACCGCCACCTCCATGTTTTCCGGGACCGCCACGCCCGCCATGTCGCAGTAAAGCTCCATGCTGGCGATCTCCGCGTTATCCAGCATAAAGCGCTTCAGCGGCGCCTGGGCCTGGTCAAAAAACTCCTCCTGGGTAATCTCCCCTGCGGTGTAGGGGTCGTATGCCTCTGCTTTCACCGCGTCCAAGGTAGGCGTCATCGTAAAGAGGGTCAGCATCAGGGCCATACCCACCAGCACCATATTGGGGGGGGCCTGCTGGGTACCCATCGCAGTACGCAGGAAGGAGAGGACCACCACATACCGGGTAAAGGACGTCATCATGACGACCAGCGTCGGCAGCAGGGTCAGCACAACCATCAACAGAATAATGTCCAGGGACTGCACATTGGAGCCGTTGACGTTGATCAGCGCATCTGTCATAGGCCGCTCCTCCTCTCTATTTCTTCGCCCGGAACTTCCGCAGCAGGGCGCGGAAATCCGGGGGTTCCGGCGGGACGCCGTCCGAGGAGGAAGCCGACAGCTCCTCCTCTGTCAGTTCGGCCAGCAGGGAGAATCCGGAGGGAGAACTGCCAAGCAGAAAAAAACGGTTTGCGGCCCGGACCACGACAAGGGCCTGGTCCCGGCCCACAGGGACCCGCTCCAGCACCCGCACGTGTTGACCGCCCGCTCCCAACCGGCTGCCCAGTCCCAATCCCATCCAGCGAGTAACCAGGTAGCAGGCCAGGAGCGCCAGCGCCAGCGTCAGGAGAATACTGAGCAGGGAGAGCAGATCCGTACCGCCCATATCAGGGCTCGCCCACGATGCTGGTCACGGTCTTCAGCACGCGCTCGCCCTTGAAGGGCTTGACAATGAAGTCCTTTGCGCCGGAGCGGATCGCGTCGATAACCATGGTTTCCTGGCCCATAGCGGAGCACATGACCACGTTGGCATTGCCGTCGGCGGCGCGGATAGCCTTGAGGGCCTCCAGGCCGTCCATATTGGGCATAGTGATATCCATGAGCACCAGATCCGGCTTCAGGGAGTTAAACTTCTCCACGGCGTCCGCGCCGTCCACCGCCTCGTGCAGATCCGTATAGCCCGCTTTACTCAGGGTGTCCTTGATGACCTTGCGCATAAACGCAGCGTCGTCCACTAAAAGAATCTTAGCCATTTCTTCTTCACCTTTCTAAACATAAGAAATTCTGGTTGCGGTTTATTTTATAACGAACGGTCCCGTCCCATGTCAGGGTTTGGCCAGTTCGTTAATATCTGGCTTATCCAGGATCTCCGTGATGCGGATGCCGAAGTTATCGTCGATCACCACCACGTCGCCCCTGGCGATGCACTGGCCGTTGACCAGCAGGTCCACCTGATCGCCCGCCAGCTTATCCAGCACCACAAGGGAGCCTTTGGAGAAGGCGACGATATCCTGAATTTTCCGCCGGGTGCGGCCAATTTCCACCGCCACCTCCAAGGAGACGGACATAATCAGGTCCAGATTTTGTTTCTGTTCCTGATTGAGCCGGGCCTCGTCGCCCAGCTCCTGCATTCTGGCGGGCTGGGCCTTGATGACCTTGGGCTCTGGCGGAGCCGGGGGCTGCTGGGGCTGCGGCGGCGCGTACATATAGGGGGGATAGGGCGGATAGGGATAGCCGCCCTGATCCGGCGCGGGATAGGGGTACGGATAGGGGGGCGGGGGATAACCGCCCTGACCCGCCGCAGGCGGGGCCGCTGCCGGAGCGGGCGCAGGGGCCGCAGGGGCCGGCTGGGGCGCGGGCGGAGCCGCGGGAGCCGCAGGGGCTGCCGGAGCCGCAGGCGCGGCTGCTGCGCCGCCGCTGAGGAGGGCTTCGATCTCCTCCTGGCTCATCTTCTTGCCGCTGTCCGCCGCCGGTTCGGGAGCCGGAGGAGCTGCTGCCGCTGCGCCGCCGCTGAGGAGGGCCTCGATCTCCTCCTGGCTCATCTTCTTGTTGCTGTCCGCCGCCGGTTCCGGGGCGGCAGCCGGCTGGGCTGCGTCGGCGCTGCTGGCATCCAGGTCCACGTCAATGCCGAAGCCCTTGAGCATATCTCTGGCCAGCTCCACGGAGATGACGTTCATAAACTCGCTCTCCAGGATGCCCTCGATATACAGTTTGAAGCTGACCACCACCACCGGGCCGGTCTGCACAGGGAAGTGTTCCCGGCGCACCTGGTCCAGATCATCCATTTCAAAGGACTCCGGGGTAGAGATGTTGACCATCATCCCCAGGAAGTCGCTCATGGCGGTAGCAGCCGCGCCCATCATCTGGTTCATGACCTCGCAGACGCAGCTGATGCTCAGCTCGTCCAGGACAAATTCCTCATCCGGCGTCTCCGAGCCCAGCAGAATGTCCACGATGGCCTTTACGTCGCTGCGCTTGAGCATCATGATATTGCTGCCGTCCAGGCCGCAGACGTATTTGATTTCCACGCCCACAGCCGGGTCGATCTCGCCCAGCACAAACTCCTCTGCATTCAGCACCTGCACCGTAGGCGTGGTGATGTCCACGCGATGGTCCAGCATGTTGGAGACTGCTGTGGCAGAGGATCCCAGGCTGATATTCATGATCTCGCCGATGGCGTCGATTACCACCGGGCTAAAAATACTCTCTCCCATCAGGATTCCGCTCCTTTAAGCCTTAATGTAAGTCTCACCGATCTTCACGGCCATCTGCTTGTTGTGTACACCCAAGCGTCCGTCGAACCAGCGCCGTCCGCCGATATTAAGATAGACGGGGGCGTCTTTGGGCCGCTTGATATCCAGCACGTCTCCCACGTTCAGGTGGTAGATATCGCTGAGCAGCACCCTGGGGCGGGCCAGCTCTGCGATGATCTCCATATCCGATTCCCGCAGGGAACCGAAGATTTCGTCGGATTTATCCTCGCCGGTAGTGCGCCGGGTGGTGTTTTTGCTGATCTCCGAGAAAATATTCGCCAGCATCACGCCGGGCAGACAGAGACTCATGGTGCCCTGGCAGTTGGAAAAACGAATGCTGATGCTCACGATGACCACCGTCTCATCGAAGCCGATGAGCTGCACCATGGTGGGGTTGACCTCCGTGCGCACGTAGGAGAACTCCAGAGGCATATAGTTTTCCCAGTTGCCTCCCATAATACCGATGAGCTGGCTGATAATATCCTCGTACATATTCAGCTCCAGATCTGTCAGCTTGTAATCGCTGGGCAGGTCCGGCTCCAGCTCACCGTCGCCGCCGATCATGCGGTCGATGATGGTCAGGGCCACCCCCGTATCCATATGGACGAGGATGGGGGTTTCCTCCTGGAGCTTCTCCTGGTCGATTTTGGCCAGGGCGACCACGTCGCTCTCCGTGAGTGCGTTGGAAAATTCATTATACCGCTGCTCCTCCACGGAACCCACTTCGATTTCGCAGGTTGTGTGGAGCAGGGCGTTGAGACGGGAATTGATAACCCGTGCATAGCCCTCGAAGATGCTGTTGAGCATCTTCAAACGCTCTTTGGTAAACTTTCTGGGGCTGTAGAAGTCGTATTTTTTGAACTTCTTCTCCGGCTCCAGCGCTGGGGCTTCCAGATCCATTTCCCCGCTGCGGGCTGCGTTCAGCAGAGCGTCAATCTGGCTTTGTGATAAGACTTCCGCCATACTAATACCTCCGGTGTCCTGGGTTTCCCGCTGACGCGGCGGGGGTTGCTCCGGCCCGCCAGGACCGGACCGGGGACTTTCCTACTCATTTTCTGCGCCGCCCACGCTGTCATACCCCAGAATATCCAGGGCAGTCTGGTCCACGGGGGGGGTATCCGGCTCTGCGGTACCCTGGGTCCCCGGCAGGCCGGCGGCCTCCATATTGGGCTGCTCCTGCTGGGTTTCGGCGTAATAGGAGGCAATGCTGTCGCTCATGGCATCCTCCACATTTTTGCCGCTGATCATCATTTCCACCCGGCGATTTTTGGCCCGGCCCTCCGGCGTGTCGTTGGTGGCGATGGGCCTCCACTGCCCCATACCCAGGCTCTCAAAGCGTGCGGGGTCCAGGGTAAGGGGGCTGGTATTCTCCAGGATATAGATCATCACCTCGTTGGCGCGTGCGCTGCTCAGCTCCCGGTCGCCGCGGATGGTGTTGGGCCGGTTGGGGTTGGCCTGGGCGGTGTGGCCCATGATCTGCACCGCGTTGATATAGGGGCCGGCCTTTTCCAGACCGGGGAGGATGGTGTCCAGCACCGCTTTTCCCTCAGCCTGCAGCTCGGACTTTTCGCCCTCGAAGAAGAGGGCGTCCTCAAAGGTGAGATAGACATAGTTGTCACCGGACGTAACGCTGATAGCGTCGCTGGTTTTGGCAGCGGCCTGGAGGAACGTGAGCAGGTCCTCCATTGCCACCTCCACCTCGTCCTGGGTCATGGGCATATCGTTGCCGCCGGTGTTGTCCTGGTCCCCTTCGGGGCCCTCCGGGCGGTCGTCGACGCTGACTACCGCATCCTTGTTGAAGCTCTTGACGATAATCATCATTTTCGCCTCGTCGATGCTGGAGATGGAATACAGAAGAACGAAGAAGCACAGCAGCAGCGTAACCATGTCGCCGTATGTATCCATCCAGTTTGCACCGCCGCCGCCGCCGCTTTTTTTCTTAATGGAAGCCATTGCGCGTCCTCCTTTAAGCCGGCGCCTCGCCGCGCTGTTTCTGCTGCATGAAGGTCATCAGCTTCTCCCGCAGGAATTTGGGGTTGGCTCCAGCCTGGATGGACATAATGCCCTCCACGATAATGAGCTTGCAGAGCACTTCCTCCTCGTCCCGCTGCCGCAGCTGCTGGGCGATAGGGCCGAAAATCATATGGGCCAGCACGCACCCGTACAGGGTGGTAATCAGTGCGGTACCCATGGAGGTACCAATGTTGCTGGACCCGTCCGCGCTGGACATATCCATGCTCTTGAGCATGTTGATCAGACCCACCAGGGTACCGACCATACCGAAGGCCGGGGCAACGGAGGAGCCCTTGTCGTACATACCGGCCACGGACTCGTGGCGGCCAGAGGACTGTTCGATGTCGTTCATCATGATATCCTTGACCTGGTCAGCGTCATTGTTGTCCACGATGAGCATGATGCACTGCTTGAAGAAGGGGTCCTCCTGCTTGTTGCCCTGTTCCTCCAGGGCGAGCAGGCCGTTTTTCCGGGCGATCTGGGCCAGGTTGACCAGCTGCTCGATGATATTCATGGGGTCGTACCGCTTGGTGTTCATGAGGATGCCGATATGCTTGGGGATAGAAGTAACCTGCTTGATGGGGAAGCTGCCGATCAGGATCATGATGGTACAGCCGATGGTGATGAAGATACTGGCGCCGTCGGCAAAGTTTCCGATCTGCTCCGGGGTGAGGAACTGTTCCCCGCCCTGCATCATACCGATGACCATGATTAAGAACGCGCCGATTACACCGATGATATACGTAATGTTCATAGAAACGTGCTCACATTCCTTTCCGCTCCCGGTTTGGGAGATGATCTCATTTCGCTTTAATCTCTTGAGACATGCCTTCCGTCTCGCGGCGGAAAGGCTGGAGAAATCCGCTCTGCGCGCAAGGCGCGTTTGAAACCTGTCGAAGCGCGGGTTCCCGCCGGAGGGGGCCTCCGGCCTCAAAACGCCTCAAATGCGCCTTGAGCGCTTCAGCCGCGGTGCTGCTTGTCCACTACCACGACTTCCCGGCGTACGTCCATCACCTTGGCGTTGTACTCCTGAATCTTCTGGATAATATCCTCTGGGGTCTCCTTCACAATATAGAAATCCCGGTTCATCATGACGATTTTAGACTCCGGAATCTGCTCCACAGTCATGATCTGATTGTGGTTGAGCAGAAATTTTTCCCCGTTGCGTTTGGTCAGCACAATCATACCATATCTGCCTCCTTTCTGTCCAGTCCCCCCAAAGCGCGGCTCTGGGGGGGCGCACACCCCGAAACAATTGCAAATTCTAGGGTTACGCCCCCTCTGGAGCCAACGCCTCAGCGCAGAAAAAATTTTTTCAATCAGCGGTTACCGCTTCATATTCACCAATTCCTCCAGCATGGAGTCGGTGACGGTGACCATACGGGTGTTGGCCTGATAGCCGCGCTGCGTCAGGATCATGCTGGCGAATTCGTTCGCCACGTCCGCCGTGGACATTTCCAGACCGCCATTGCGGATTTCGTTCTTGCCACCGCCCTGGATGGCGTCCATCACCGGCGGGTCGCCCATTCTGTCGGTATTCTGCTTGTTGTTCATATACAGGGGATTGCCCTTTGCATCCACTGCGACGCCGCCCAGCACGGAAACGCGCAGGTCGCCCGCGCCCTCCTGGGCCTTGTAGTAGGGGCCGCCGATGTGGGTAACGCCGTCGTTGGCCGCCGCGTTGACCACCGCCACATAGCCCACGGTGATGGTCTGGCCGTTCTCAGTGGTGCCGATGATAGCTCCGTTCTTGTTGATGCCCATATCAAACAGTTGTACGCACTTGTCCTCGGAGTTGGGGATGGGGCGTCCGATGCCCTCGTAACCCACTGCTGCATCGCCGAAGTTCACTTCATCCTCCGGGCCGAAATTGGGGGCCACGCCGCCGACGTTTTTCGAACCGCGGCCATAGGAAATACTTGTGACCTGCTTGGTTTCCGGGTCAATGGTCACAATCACCTCCGCGCCATCCGGCGCATCTTCCACGCCCTCGCCCGTCTGGAAAACGCCATCAGCCTTCGTATAGTAGTATGCAGTGGGAATATCCTCCGTCTCGGTTCCGGAATAGTGGTCCGAGATATACTGCTTTACAGCAGCGGTAACATCGCCCAGGGAATAGTTGGTACGGGAGTTGTTGTCGTCCACATTGGGCGTATCCAGAACATTATAAACCGCGTCGCCCTCACGCCAGCGGTCCTGACCTGTGGGGTCCTTAATGGCGGACAGAGGCAGGCGCAGGGGTACCAGGGTGGTACTCACGATGGTTCTGGGGTTCGTCTTGGGGTCCTCGGCCTGAGAGGGGTCAAAGTTCGGATTCTGGACCATGGAATAGCCATAGACGCATTTGCCGTGGCGGTCGCAGACGTAGCCGTTGGGGTCCACCCAAAAGTCGCCCTTACGGGTGAGGTCGAAGGTGCTCAGGTCTGCGTAGCTCTTCACGCCGTCGCCGGTCTCCTTATCGCCCACCAGGAAGAAGCCCTCGCCGTCAATCATGCAGTCCAGGTCATAGCCCGTGGGGGAGAAGGTTCCGGGACTCATGTTCAGGTCGATGGAACCCACTGTAGAGCCGTAGCCCACCTGGGAGGGGTTGTTGCCGCCGGTGCTGGCGGTACCGTTGCTGCCCGCCCGGCTGGTGACATACATGGACTCCTCGAACGTCATACGCTGCGCCTTATAGGACTGTGTATTGACATTGGCGATATTGTTGCCGATGACGTTCATGTTGCTCATATGGGTCCTCAAGCCGCCGATTGCGGCATACATTGCTCCAGTCATAAATGAATAATCTCCTTTTTACAGTGGCGCGCTGCCGGTCCCCCGCCAGTCGGGCGGAGGACCAAAGCATCCTCAAGCGAGGTCCTGCTTTTCTTATTTCAAGAGCACAGCGCCGTCAATATTGGTAAAGATGTTCTCCTGCATCTCCTCCTGGGACATGGTGGTAATCACCCGTCCGTGGGGGACATTGATGATAAATGCGCGTGTCGCGTCAAAGGCCAGGATATTTGTGGCCCCTTTCGCCTGGGCGCGCTCCACGGAGCTTGACAGCTGATCCATCAGCGCGGGGGTGACTTCGATGCCCCGCTCCTCGGCTCTGGCCATAGCGTGTTTGGAGAACGCCACGCCGAAGCTGTCGGTTTCCTGTCTCAGCAGAGCGCCAAACCGTCCCGCCGCATCCATACGCTGGGACGCCTGTACCCGCTCTACCGGTGTCACTCCATTGATGGCTTCAATGGGAGAGATTCGGTCTGCCATAATCGTCCTTCCTTTTCCCGGCACGCTCTCTCAGGCAGTTATGTCATTCAGACTCAAGCCGCCTCATCTGTGCCGTCCACACTGTTATCGGAGTCCGTTCCGTCAGTGCTGCTGTCAGAATCGCCGTCTGCGCCGCCGGAGCCGTCCGGCTTCTCCACGCCGTCCGTACCATCGCCGTCTTCATCGCCCTCTCCGTCCACTGCGGGCGGCTTCTCGTCCTCAATGGGAGGCAGCTTGCCCACAGCCATGATATCGCTGAGGAAATAGCTCTTGCCGTCCACGAAGATTACCTGCCTGCCATCGTATGTGCCGGAGGCTTCCACGGTGCCGTACACCTCTTCGATTTTCTTGGTCTGCTCGTTGTAGACGCCCAGAGTCACTTCCTTGCCCACCAGGGAGGCGGCATAGCTCATGACGCTGGCGGTCTGCACCTCTTCCACCGCTGTGGTCAGGGTGGTCAGGGACTGCATCACGGTCATCGAGATCAGCTGGTTCATCATGTCGTTGGTATCCGCTGTGTTGTCAATGGTCTGGTTTTGGAGCTGTGTGACCATGAGGGACAACATATCCTCGAATGTCAGCTGGTTATTAGGTTTGCGTTGTTCTTCCCGGTCTTTTGACGCGGAGTCTACGGAATCAAAATCCGTACTGGTAACGCCTTTGCTTTTTTGATTGGTTTCCTGCTTTTCGCGGTTCTGAATATCCATGCTGTTGTCCTTCAGGAATTGTTCAGTACCGCTTGTTACGCCGCTGATAGAACTCATAGGTATGCGCTCCTTTCCTGCATTATTCCGTCAGGCTGGTCAAACCCAGGCGAAGCTTCTGCATGAAGTCCTCGCTGGAGTCCTCGGTCTCCTGACGCTTCTCCTGCTGCTGCCGCTGCTGCTGGCCCCGGCCATCGGGGTCGGCCTGCTGGAACATGTGATGTTCAGGAGATTCCTGGCTCCGCTGCACCTCCACATGCACGGACTGATTACTGCCGTAGCTCTGGAGCGCGGTATGCAGACCGTCCAGATGCTGGCTGAGCAATCCCGCCGCCTTGCTGTTGGAAGCGCGGATGACCACCTCCAGCGCGCCTTCCGCGTCTCTGGCGAGGTCAATGGTAATCTGGCCGAGATTTTCAGGAGAGAGCTGGATCTGCATTTTCTCCACGCCGTTCTGGGCGGCGTCCTGGATCAAGTTAGCCAGCTTGCTGTCCATCTCAGGCTCCTGGGTATCCACAGTCCGATAGTTCTCCGCCACCTTCACAGGCGCGGTCTTCACGTCCTGGAACACCTGGGGGTCTGTCAGCTCTGCGCCCTCGCCCTGGGGCTGTTCCTTCTCCGTCTCCTCTGCGGGACGGACTTCCTTCAATTCGCCAGTCTCGGTGGTTTTCCCGGCGATCTCCACCGCCGCGTCCTGCTGTGCAGACGCCTGGGGCCGCTCTGTTTCCGCGGGCTTTGCCGTCTCCACAGTCACGATCTCCGGGGCCTCCTCAGCCGCGGTCTCCTGCATCTCCACCGGCATTTCCACCACAGGCGCGATCTCCTCCTGGACCGGAGCTGCCTCCGTCTCCATCACCGGGACTTCCGCCTGGGCCTCCGCCTCTACTGGGACAACCGTTTCCAAGGTCTCCGCCACAGCCTCCATTGTCTCCGGCTGCACCTCGACAATTTCCGGGCGGAACATGGTCAAAAGTACGGCGTTGGGGTCGATCTGGGTTTCATCCACCTTCTGGCCGTCCTTCTTCTGTACGGGGGCTTTAGGGGCGGATTCACCCTCTGTCTTCTCGCTGTTGGCAGGCTGGTCCGTCGTACTGGGGTCCTTGGGTTCCTTCCCGGTATCCACGCTGTCCTTTCCGGCCTGATCCATCAGGTCCTGAAAGGAGCCGGTTTTATCCTTTGCTCCGGTACTGCCGGTCTTAGGCAGGCTCGCCATGCCCTGCACCTGCAGCAGCATATTTTCTGCGACATTCACTGCCGTCAGTCACCTCCTTATCTTTCTTGCGCCAAGCAAGAAAGCTCACGGGTTAAAGGGACACGCTGGGGTATCGCTGACGCCTGACATCCGCCAGGATTTCAGCGATTGTTGACAAAGTTTTTTCCTCTTGTGCAAATGGGTCGTCAGAGAGTCCGGCGCGTCTGGCGGACTCCCGCGTGATGCCTGGTTTCCAGAGCATCCGGTTTTGAATCCAGCTCTCGATATCGCCGTCCATTGGCGTAGGGGTACGAAGGATATCCGCAGTAAAGGGGAGGGCCGCCGCATAGGAGCGGATAGACTTGATTTCCTCCTCAGACACTACGCCCAATTTTACGATATCCTCCAAAAAGCCTGTATACTCCTCCACGCCCATGGTTTCGGGATTGTACCGGCTGGCCAGATCGGCCAAATCGCCAGCTGAGAGGCTTTGACGCTGTTCACTTTTTGCATAGAGCTTTTCCGCAGCAGCTTCCGCCGCCGCCTCCACCTTCTCCACTTCCTCCGCCGGCTCCTCCGCGGCCAGATCGTCCGGGGATTTGCTGGCGACGGTCAGCAGGTAGGTGTGAAGCTCCGAAGGCAGATAGCCGGACTTGATAGCGTCCTGGTCCGCGCTCATGCTCAAACGCAGACCCGATGCCGCGCTGACCCTGAGATCATTCCGTCCGGTCAGATTGTCCAGCATCAGGTTCAGCATGGCAAGGGTTTCGTCCTCCTTGCGCAGCTGATGGTTCTCCTTGGCGTGCTCCATGACGGTCCGCCGCAGGTTGACCCAGAACTCGCCGTCGGGGTCCTTGGCCTGTTCCATCACGTCGCCGTCTGCGCCCGCAATGCGCTCCTTGAGCTCGGAGAGGATATTCTCCGGCTGTCCGCCGTCAGTGACGGCGCTGAGGTCTTGCAGAGCGTTCATCAGGATTTCGTACTGCCCCTGGGTCAAAGCGCCGCTGCTGTAATCCGACACCATACCGTGGATGTCCACTTGGGACAGGGGGTCCCGGATCATGGAGCTATCACGGAAGAGCATTTCGCTGCTGCCCGGCTTATCCGCGCAGGCGGCAGACAAAGCGGACCAGAACGCGCCGCGCTGTTCCGAGGGACGCTTGGGGGTATTCAGGACGCTCTCGCCGCCGGTACCGGGGCTGTTGATGTAATAACTGTTTACATTCATGTCCGTGTCTCCTCATCTGGTGTCTGTTTCAACGCATGTGCCAGTGTTTTCAGCCGCAGCTGCGCCGCCGCCTCCTTCTGTTCGTCCTCCTCGCCGGTCAGACAATCCAGCATCAGTTCCAGCAGTTCCAGCTCTTCCTCTTCCTGTTCCTGCTTTTCCTTCTTTTCGGCGTTTTCGACAATCAGCCGGTTGAGATTGGTCCACAGCACACCGTCCACTGCCTGCTCCAGCAGGCTCATGCCGTTGACGGCTCTGTCCATGCGGCGCACGATCTCGGACAGGGCGGTAAGCCCTTCCAGTTCGTCCCTGGCAACGCCGGGCATACGCTCCAGCTTTGCCGTCAGGTCTCCGCGCAGCTCCGGACTGGCGCCAGCCATAAAGTAGCTGCTCATCCGCTGGCATTCATCGGGGGTAATCGCTGACATCTTCATCAGCTTATTGAGCAGCGCTCTGTACTGCGCCCCGGTCATATTGCCGGGATCGTACTCCACTGCCAGGGCAGCAATTTCCTCGTCCGCAGGGATTTTCCGCACCGTGGAGCCATCGATAAACACCCCGCCGCTTTTTTCCGCGCAGACCGCGGACAGCGCGGACCAGAAGCTGCCGCCGCTGTGCTGCATTGGTGCGCTCCGCAGGTTTCCGCCTGCGAGGCCCAGGCCGTTGGTTCTTGCGCTAACGTTCATGTTTTCCTCTCACCTTCGTTCTCTGCTCAGAGTTCATAGCGGGTAAGAAAGGCGTCTTTACGCTGCCATCTTCCCACTATGCGCGTGGAAATCAGGCATCTGCCTGCTATTCACTTGAGGCCGGCCCCACCCCCTTTTCTGCTATGTATACAACTGCAGCGAAACGATTATGCTGTCTGCAAAGCGGCCATTGCGCGGGTCGTGGAGACGAACTCGTCGATCATAGCCTCCTCGCTCTTCTGCACAGCCTTATTGTAGCTGTCCAGCTTCTTGTCCTTGAGCTTTTCGATAGCGGAGGTATCCTGCTTCGCGGACACCACCTCCGCCCGTTTCGCCTCTTCCAGCCGCCGCAGGTCCTCCAGGCGGAGGATTGCCTGCTGAATCTGCCGTTCCATGGCCCGCAGGTACTGTTCGTACCGCATCGCGTCCAGGATTGCGATTCCCTCCAGCTTCCGCTGGCAGAACTCGGCGTCCATTTCTCTGTAATCGCTCTCCAGGCCCGCCAGGTAATCCTCCTGCGCCTTGACCTGGGCCACAATTGCGCCGTGCTCCCGCTTCAGGGAATCCAGCGCCTGCTGTTTGTAGTCTAACACACTTTCCAAAGAAAAGCGAAACTTTTTCATCAGCAAAGCCTCTCCAAACTGTTAAAATATCGTTAAGAATATTACTGCATAATGCGCCGCAGCTCCTTCAGGCTCTCCTCATAGGAGAAGGACTCGTCGATGCCTTGGCACAGGAACTTATTGATTGCATCCATTTTCTGCAGGGCGTGGTCCAGCTTTGGGTTGGTTCCGGCCTTATAGGCGCCGATAGAAACCAGGTCCGCATTTTTTTCATACACGCCCATCACGTCCCGGAGCTGGCCCGCCAGCTGCCGGTGTTCGGGTGGGACAATCTCCACCATCAGACGGGAGATACTGGCTCCCACGTCGATGGCAGGGAAGTGGTTGCTGTTGGCCAGCTGGCGGGACAGGACGATATGGCCGTCCAGGATACCCCGCACCGTATCGGCAATGGGCTCGTTGGTATCGTCGCCCTCCACCAGCACCGTATATACGCCGGTAATAGAGCCGCGCTCGAAGTTACCGCTTCGCTCCAGCAGCTTCGGCATTTCGGCGTACATAGAGGGGGTATAGCCTCTCGCCACCGGCGGCTCGCCGATAGCCAAGCCGATTTCCCGCTGGGCCATGGCGAAGCGTGTCAGGGAATCCATCATCAGCAGCACGTCATAGCCCTGGTCCCGGAAATACTCAGCAATACTGGTTGCCACGCTGGGACACTTCATCCGCAGCATAGCGGGCTGGTCGGAGGTTGCCACCACCAGCACGCTGCGGCGCATTCCCTCCTCCCCCAAATCCTTCTGCATGAACTCCAGCACCTCGCGGCCGCGCTCGCCCACCAGGGCGATCACGTTGATATCCGCCTTTACGTTCTTGGCGATCATGCCCATCAGGGTTGATTTTCCCACGCCGGACCCGGCAAAGATACCGATTCTCTGGCCCTTGCCGATGGTAATCAGGCTGTCGATGGCTTTGATGCCGAACTCCATGCGCTCCCGGATAGGGGGGCGGTTCATGGGGTTGATATATCCGGAGTCGATGGAAAAGGAGTCGCCTCTCTGGAAGGGCTCCTTCCCGTCGATTGGCTGGCCCAGCGCGTTAATCACCCTGCCCCGCAGAAAAGGGCCTACCGGCAGCGTCAGCCGCTTTCCGGTATTGCGGACGAAGTTGCCGGCGGAGATGCCGCTCATATTGGCGTAGGGCATGAGGAGGATATGGTCGTTTTTGAAGCCCACCACCTCAGCGGGGACCTGGCCGCCGGACTCATTGCTGTAAATCCGGCAGATATCGCCGATTGCCGCCCGGCCACCGGAGGCTTCGATGGACATGCCCACGATATTCTCAATTTTACCCGTCCGGCTGAGCGTCTCCGCATTCCGGACGCTTGGAATCAATTCGCGGAACATATCCGTCCTCCTTCTCTACTGCGGGGGCCATATCTGACCGCCCAGCTGTTCGCTGAGGAGATCCCGCATGGTAGACATCTGAGTGGAGACGCTGGCGTCAATAATCTCTTCCGGCGTCTCGATGATGCAGGTACCGTCCTCCTCATCCCCCATAGGAACCACCTTGATATGCTGGCTCAGACCTGCCAGCGTGGTGGTCAGGGCAGGGGAAATTTGGGTGACGCCCCTGGCGTCGCAGCCGGGGATATAGATATGCACCCACTCCTGCTTTTTCATCCGCTCGGTAGCGGTCTGAATCATGCGCACGATGACCTCGCTGCTGCTGCGCAGGCTCACCCGCACGACCTTTTCGGCCACCGCGATACACAGGTCCAGCAGCTCCTCCCTGGTCTGCATAAGAAGCTCCTCTCTGGCCAGGGAAGCCTTCTCCAAGAAGACCTTCACATCCTCTTCCAGCCGCTTGGCCTGTTCCTCCCGGTCCCGTGCGGAATCCTCCATCGCCTTGGCAGTTCCCTCCATGTAGCCGGCGCGGTAGCCCTCGTCCCGCGCGCCGGCGCGGATGCTCTCCAGCTCCTCCTGGACATGATCCCTCGCCTCGGCCATCATCAGCTCCGCCTCCTCCCTGGCTTGCCGGAGGATCAGCTCCGCCTGGAGCTGCGCGTACTGCACGGGCATCCCCGGTCCCTGCTGAGGGGGCGGGGGTGCTTCGGCAGCCGCGCCCTCCTCCAGGGGCAGCGGCGGCATATCGTCAGGGAGGGGCTCCGAAACCGCCTGGGGCGTGGGGAGGACGTCCTCCCCGTCCCCGCCCCACTCGGCGGGGACGGAGAATTCGCCCTCATCCACAACTTCCCCCTGTTCCGGTTCCGACAGAAGCTCCTCGTCCATTATAATGCTGTCGGCTTCCGGCAGAACATAGGCTTCCGCCTTCGGGTTAAGAAACCCCTTGAGTATATTACGCAATGATATCGTCCTTTCCGCCCTTCAGGATAACGATTTCGTTTTTCTCCTCCAGGTCGCGGATGACGCCGACGATTCTCTGCTGGGCGTCCTCCACGTCTTTCATACGGACGTTGCTGGTAATCTCCAAATCGTCCCGGATGGTTTCCGCCATACGAGCGGACATATTGGCGAAGAGCTTGTTTGCCACCTCGTCGTTGGCAGTCTTGAGGGCCAGCACCAGGTCTCTCTGGTCGCAATCCCGGAGGAACCGCTGCACCGCCCGGTCGTCCAAAGTAATAATATCCTCAAAGACGAACATACGCTTGCGAATTTCGTCGGCCAGCTCCGCATTATTAACAGACAGGCCGTCGAAGATGCTCTTTTCGCTGGAGCGGTCCAAATTGTTCATGATGTCGGCCACGTAGTCCACGCCGCCCACCTTGACGTTGGAGTTGACGATAATGCTGGAGAACTTCCGCTCCATTTCCTTCTCGATGATCTTGACCGCAGCGGGGGATGCGCTCTCCATGGTAGCGATGGCCTCCACGACCCGCACCTGCCGTTCCGGGGGCAGCTGTTCGATAACGCCGGCTGCCTTGTCGGGCTCCACGTAGCTGAGAACCAGGGCCATGGTCTGGGGCCGCTCGTTCTGGAGCGCAGCGTAGAGGGATTTGGAATCGGCTTTGTTGAGGAAAGCGAACTCCCGGTTCTTGAAGGATTTTTCCAGCTTGGCGATCATGGACGCCGCCGCCTGACTGCCGAAAGCTTTCTCCAGCACGGCCCGCGCGTACTCCAAACCGCCCTCTGTGACCGCCTTGTTGGTCACGCAGTTCTGATAGAACTCCGTGAGCACCGCCTCGGTCTCCTCCGCGTTCAGCATTCCCAGCCGGGCCACCTCCAGGGTCAGGGCCTCCACGTCCTCGCCCTCCATGTACTGGTAGAGCTGGGAGGCTTTTTCCGCGCCCAAGGATACGATCACGCCCGCGGCCTTCTGGGAGTAGGACAGCTCTTTTTTCAAACTCTCAACGGGATTACTATTAGCCATTGCCCTCCTCTCCTCCTTTCAGCCATGCCTTGATAACCTGCGCTGCAATCTCCGGGTTGCTCTGTACGAACTGCCGTACCATCTTGCGCAGCTCCATACTCCGCTCTGTATTGACCTCTGCGATATCGGCCTTGGCGTCTGCGGGGACCGGCTGCCCGTCGGGACCAGCCGCTGCTGCGCCAGGGATACCCGCCTGACCCATCTGGTCCAGCTCGCCCTCCATCATACCGATGGGGCCAAGCTCGCCCAGACGCTCTTCGATCTCGGCCAGTTCGGCCTCTCTCTCCTTTTTCCGCTTGTTCCGAATCCGGAGCAGGGTGACAAGGAGGATAATCATGACCACCAGGATGGCGGCGCCGATAATCAGGAACGGCAGGAGATCCGAAGAAATGATACCTTCGGCCACCGGCTCCACAGGCGCGGCGGGGAAGGGTGCGATAAGGACCGACACACGGGCTCTGGCCGTCGCGTCGTCGCCCAGACCTGCGGCGGTAGCCACATGCTCCCGCAGGGCCTCCTCGTTGACCGTGTTATTAGCGTCAATGTTGGCGTTGGCGTTGATGGTCACGGCCACGGAGGCGTCCGTAATGGTAAAGGAGGCCACTTCCACCTGTTCCGATGTCTCATTGAGCTTGTTGTCCCGGTCATTTTGGTAGGCTGCATAGGCGTTATCGCCTGCGGCCTGGATTGCGTCCTCCAGATAGAGGGGGATATCCGCATTGGTGGAGGTGCCGGGCACGCCGCCCACGGCGTCCACGCCGTCGGGGGTGATGACCCAGAGGGTATTCTCCCTGCCGATGAGTCCGCCGTTTTCATAGGAACCCTCCGGCTGTGTGTACTCCTTGGATTCCATCACCCGGCGGTTCACGTCCGCCACGGTTGTGACCGCCACGCGGACGTTGTCCTCGCCATAGAGTCCCTCCAGCACCTGCATCACCTGGGTGCGGATCATGTTGTTGTAATATTGCTGCAATTGCAGCTTCAGCTGGCTGTTATCTCCGAAATTGGACCCCGGCGTACTGTCGTAGGTATTGCCCTTGGTGTCCAAAATACTGACGTTCTCCGCCTTCATACCGGAGACGCCGAAGACGACCACATTCCGGATTGCATCCGCCGCCTTGTTGTCCAGCGTATAGCCGTCCCGCAGGGTCAGTGTGATGGAGGCCGTGGCATTGGTGAGGTCGGAATCATCCAGCACATAGGTCCGGTCCTCGCCCAATTCCATATTGATCACGGCATCCAGCACGCCGTCAAAGGCCCGAATGGTCCCCTCCATCCGCTGCACGCGGGAGATCAGCATATAAGTCTCCCGCTCAGAGTTGGTGGTCAGGGTATTGACCTTCTCCTGGTAGGTCTCATACAGGCGTCCGCTCTTGGGATACCCCTGCATAAGCAGTCTGCTGAGGACCAGGTCCGCCTGATCCGTCCGCACCAGGATGCTGTCTCCATCCACCCGGTAGTCCGTGGTTCCGTCGCTCTCCATCGCGGTAAGGATGGAGGTCTTATCCTCATTGGACAGGCCGCTGAAAATTGTGGAGTAGGGCTGATTGGTGCTCCTGATATACAGGGCCGCAATAACCGCGATCACCACCACCAAAACCGCGCACAAAAGAATGCGCACCTTCATGCTCATATTTTTGAAAAAGTCCTTGGCCTTGCCGCCAAGCTCTTTCAGTTTTGTATTCACCCTACATCCCTCCGGCCCATCTTCTCATCATATGCCATCATCCAGCCGCTGACCTCAGCCTTAGACACTCATGCGCGAAAGCTCGCTGTAAGCATTGAGCGCTTTATCCCGCAATTGGACCAGCATCTGTGTCGCCGCGTCGGCCTTGAGCATAGACATCTGCAAAACGCTGGGGTTGTCCAGCTGGCCGGTAGCCAGCAGGTATTCGTTTTTCGCCACCTCGTCCTCGGTTTCCCGGACGTTGTTGACAGTGGACTTGAGGATGTCCGCAAAAATAGAACCGCCAGAAGCCGCAGCTTCGGTCGTCTGCGGCTTGCTGGTGGGGAACGCCTCCCACAGCGGGGAGATGGGTTGTAATATGGTATTCAAAGCAAAATCGCCTCCCAAAAATAAGTTGATCCCTTACCGAAAAAGGCCCGCAGGGGGCGCGACAGATCAGCGGCCCATTTCCAGGGCGGCGCTGACAACGTTTTTCAGCAGGTTGAACGCGGTGACATTGGCGGAATAGGACTGGCTGGCGGACATAGCGTCGGCCACTTCCTTCACCAGGTCCACGTTGGGCAGCTCCACATAGCCGTCTTCATTGGCGTCGGGGTCGTCGGGGTCGTACTTCAGCTTAAAGTCGGAGGGGTCCTCCTCGATGCCCACCACCCGCACGCCTGCGGTACGGATACCGCTGCGGTTGCTGACTTGTCCGTTTCTGGCGGCGGCCAGCGCTTCCCGGAAGGAATTGCGTCCCTCCTCGGCCTGAAAAACCACCACTTTACGGCGGTATGCGCCGGTTTCTCCGTCAGCGGTGCGGGTTGTATTCATATTGGTGACGTTTTCGCTGATCACGTCCATGCGCAGATGCTGGGCGGTAAAACCGGAACCGATAATATCAATGCTGCTTAAAAAAGCCATAGCAGGTCCTCCTGTAAAAATTCATTCGCCTGCCGGCGGATTACTGGCCGCGGATTGCCATCATCAGGCGGTTCATATCGCTGCTGATGGCCCGGAAGGTATAATTCAGCTGATAGGCATTGCGCACCGCCTCGGTGAGCTGTTCGGTAACGTTGACGCCGTTTCCGTCCATACGGAACGTTTCGTCATCGGCAGTATGTACCGCAGGAGAGGCGGAGGAGATTGCGCTGCGCATGGAGGAGAGGGGCTGGGAACCCATCCTCGCGGAGCGGAGGCTGCTGCGCAGGGCCTCTTCAAAGGTAACGTATTTCGTTTTATAACCGGGGGTATCGGCGTTCACGACATTGTTCAGAATGGCCGACTGCTTTGTCCATTGGAAGTTCATAGCCTTTTCCAACATGAGCATGGAGTTGGAAACTAAAAAATCCGCCATAGGGTCTATCCTCCTTTGGTTGGGGAAAAACTTTGTCGAATCTTATCATACACCATCCAGCGGGAAAAAATCAAGCCAAAAATAAAATTTATCTCTGCAAAGAAACTGTTAATGCCGCCGGAATTTTCCGTCAAGTATCCCCACAGAATTCTCAATACAATGATTATAATACATTTTGCGACATGATGCAAGCTGAAATTAGCAAATTGGTAAATTTGTAGATTTGACAAAGGTTTCGGATTGACATTTAATGCAATGTCACAAAAGCGCCCAGTTACTCCCATTTTTGTCGATTTTGTTTGATTTGCAGGCGCAACAGCGGCAAATACGGCATTTTTGGGGGGAGCTTCCAAAATGTGCCTGCCCGCCTGCCCGCAATAGAGCATATGACCGGGCTCCGTCCGATATGCCTGTCCTGACTGGCCGGGCAGAAAAACGCCGTCCCCCTTTCGGGGGACGGGCAGGAATCACTTATTCTGTTCGTTGTGCCGGAGGGCATCCAGCAGGGCCAAGGGGGACGCGCCCTCCACAGCGGCCTCCTGGTTTGCGGTGGCTGCATTTTTCAGCTCACTGCGCAAAATCGGCACGCTTTTGGGGGCCTGGATTGCCAGGCGCACCCGGCCCGCGTCCACGGACAGGACCGACACCTCGATATCGCCGCCGATCAGCAGGGACTCGCCGGCTTTTCGTTGGAGAATCAGCATAGCGGCGCCTCCCCTCCCAGGGAAAGCTCGCCCAGCTTATGGTGCATATGGTAGACGCCGGTTTCCAGAATCACCTGCATTGCCTCCTGGGACTGGTCGTTGACGGCCACCGGGCAGCGCAGATTGAGGGTACTCTCCCCCACGGGCTCTTTGACGGCGCACAGCACATAGAAGCACAGCTCCTCGCTCCGCTGCACGCCCAGCGCCTGCAGCTCCTCGTCTGTGAGCGCGGGCGCATAGTCGGGCTTAAAATGGAATGGATTCACCGCCACGAAAGCCAGACCGGGCGTCTGTGCGCTCTGAATGCACAGCAAGCTCCCGCCGCTTCCCTCGAAGGGCAGCAGGTAGAAGTCTCTCTCCTCCTCGAAACCGAACAGGCCCCTGGGGAAGTGGAGACGCTCATGGTCCGGACAGTCCAGCTCGCCAAAGTACTTTGTTTGCAGCCGCACCGGTATACCTCCTCTTGTCAGCCCTCCACGTCCAGCGGTTCATAGTTGGGGTCTGCGGACGGGGGCACGTAGATCGGACCGCCCACATACTTGATGCGGACCTCCGGTCTCTGTGTCACGGTAAACTCAATGTCGCCGGGAATGAACTCAAAGCCGGTCTTATTGATTTTCCAATCAAAATTGAGCTTATCCATCTCATATTTGATATTGAGCTCAGCGGGGTCCCAATCAATTTCGGGGGGGGCTTTGGGGATGAAGTCCAGGGCTACGTTGGGCTTATAGTTCTTCATCATCGCCTCCTTAGCGAACTGGGTAATGACCTCCTCGCCCAGCTTGGTGTTCATCTCAAGCTGGCCCTGACTGGAGAATCTGGCAGTGGCGCTGTAGGCGGCCTCTTTTCCCTTCTGGGCGTTCTGCTCCAGGCGGCGGGCGAGGGTGGGGGTCACGGAGTTGCGGGCCTCGAAGGTGTCGATATTGACGCGGACGGGCTTGCTCTGGATGCGCAGGCCCCCCTCCTGTCTGGAAATCTCGACCTCCGCCGTACCTCTGGCGTACTCCAGCCGCGCCTGCGTGGTTTTCATCTCGATCTGAATGGGTACCGTTGTAATTTCAATGAGTGGCTTCATGCGAGATACACGCCTCCTTCATAGTATTCTCTCTTTATTCAATAAAATATTCTCGTCAAAAACCAAGTGCAGGAAAATAGGCAAAAAGCCTTTGAACCGGTCAGCGCATGTAGTCCAGCAGGGACTGACTGAGCAGCTGGGTGCCGATCTTCAACGCCGCGTTGAAGCAGTTATAGTCCCACATAAACTGAGAAATAGCTTCCGCCGGGTCCACGTTCTCCAGATTCAGGATTTGCTCATTGAGGTTGAACGTCTGGTCGCCCAAGGTCTCGTCATTGGAGGTGAGGAACTTGGCCTCGGTGTCAATCTTGGAATAGCCCTTGCGGGTAAAGTCGCAGACCGCGTCGAACTTACCCAGCAGGTCAATGACCCGCTGGTTGCCGCCCTCGGAATCGGGGACTGTACCGTTGGAATCCACCTTGGACAGCACCTGGTCAAACTTCTTCATCAGCAGCGCAAGATTTTTCGAGTCGCCGTCCTCGTCCACGCCGTAGCCCAGCATATTGATGCCGGGGAGGGCGTTGTTGAAGTAGGTGCCGTTGATCATATTGCCATTTTCGTCTTCCTCCATGCCCATGCCCAAGTCGGCATACTGGACTTCATCGGACAGTTTGTTGAGGGTCTCCATATTTTTGAAGAAGACATACCACTGCCGCTGATCTTTGGGAATCTCGCCATTATCTGTCTTGATAACCGGCTCTCCCTTCTCATCAATCACTGGCAGTTTTTCACCCGTGGCATCGCCCAATTCTACCGTCACGGTAGCCGTGGCTCCGTTTGCATCTATCACGGTAAAGGTCTGCGGCAGAGTCACCGGGTTTCCCTTGCCGTCCACTACCGAAGTAACATCGCCTCCATCTGTTTTAATCGCAACCGGGTTTCCATTACTATCTACCGCCTGCTTCAAAACTACGGTGCCGCTTGCATCTACCACCGGGGGTTTTACCAATCCTTCCGGAGTAAATTTCAATTCTTTCTGTTCCATGGTCTCCTGCGCCTGATAGTCTCCTGTCAGCACGCCATTGACCATTTTCCAGTCCTTTGTTATCTCCGCAAAGTCTTTAGGAATCCCGGTCTTTTCATCCAGCTTTCCCCAATAATCGGGCCACTTCTGGGTTCCGTCCGGAAACATACTGGGCGGGGTCAGGTCGATTCCCCGGTAGTACAGGTGATCGCCCTCCCAGGAGAAGGGGGGAGATGTGCCGTCGGTGCCGCCGAAGACGAACTCGTCGCCGTATTTGCAGCCGTTCATCGCCTGGACCACAGTTTCAGCGGTATTGGCGAGCACATTGCCCAGCTCTTTTTTTGCCTCGGCGGTGGGGTCGTTGGCGGCGCGGATGGCGGCGGTTTTACCGACATACTGCTCCAGATGGGTGTGAATGGTTCCCATGGTCAGCCAGCCGGACTGATAGCGGGTAGTGGTGTCCTTGTTTTCCTTCTTGTAACCCACGTTATCCATATAGTTCCGGCGCACACGCCAGGCGTTGGTGGCGTCTGCGGGGGACTCGGCGTAGCTGCTGAATTTACGTCCTGTTGTCATCTTGCGCTCTGCGTCGGCGAGGGTGTTGATGGACTGCATGAGATTATAACGGTATGTGTTCATCTTCATGCCTGTGGTAATGCGGAATGCCATATATATACCTCCTCTTTCTCGCTGTTTTCAGTGATTAAATGGTGTTGTTGATCAGCCGGTCAAGCATGGAGTCGATGGTGGTCAACAGCTGGCAGGCGGCGGAGAACGCCTGTGAGTATTTCATCATATCGGTAGCCTCTTCGTTCAGGTCCACGCCGGACACGCTCATTCTGTCGTTGTCCAGGCTCAGGGTCGTGATACTGAAGCTCTCATAGAGGGCTGTCGTGGTATTTCCGTCCTTACCCAGCAGGGCGGGGCCGCGTCCATGCATCTCCTGGAAGGTACCCGTAAAGAAGGGCTTGTTCGTGGGGATTGCGTCCCGCACGGTCGTGGTTGTAAAGTAGTCCAGCTTCTGGTCCATAACGCTCATCAGGTGGGCCAGGTTATCGTTGAGGGTCTTGCCGTCCACCAGCTCGTCAGACACGCTGCCGTCCTCATTATACTTGAACGGTTTCGGCTGGGTACTGTTCAGAATCCGCACCGCCCCCTTCGCCCAGCTGTTGGAGACGGAAATATTCTTGGCGGTGATGCCGGTGGGGTCGTCGCCGTTGCCGTTATTGGAGAAGAGGATGCCGCCATCATAATAATCGAACTTCTCTGTCAGCTTACCATTGTCCCGCAGTGCCTCTGTATAGCTCTGATAGGTTTTGATATCCTCCTGATACCGGGCATACTCCGCATCGTTTTGGGGGAAATCTTTGTAATATGGCTTGTTAGTATCCGGATTGATAGCGGTGGGATTTTTAATTTGGGCATACAGCTTTTTCATATCTGTATAAGTGAAAGCCGTACCATCCTTGAGCGTCACATTTTTGGTGGGATCATCCTTTGTTATGAAGTTATCCCCATTCATTTCGTATACATCGCCCAAATGAACCCCGGCGCTCGGATCGGACCCAATCTGGTTGCTCTCATTGAAGATTTTAGCGAACTGCTGGGCGTAGCTGTCCAGCATATGCTGATAGAAACGGATGCCCCGTTTGGTCGCGGCGTCCGGGTCGCGGAGCAGGTCCTCTTTGCTGGAGAACTCCGCCTCTTCGGTCAGCAATTCCCGCATGGCCTGGAGGGCGCCGAACATGTCGTTGTCTCCCAGATCGGCAGGCTTGGACTCCATGTCTGTACCTGCCTGGAGGACGTCGCCCTTTTTGTTTTTCAGCGCGTCGATGGTGAACAGATACAGGTTATCCTCAGATTCCTTTACGAAGTTGTCTGAGGGGATGGCATAGCTTAACTCGTCCGGGTTATTGCTCCAGATGTTGGTGTAGTAGGTATGATCGTTGTCTCCATCCACCGAATCCATAACGAAATAATCCGGGTTATCTCCATTCTGCTTACCTATAACAGTAGCATCCGCCGGTTTATTTGCCAAATACTTATAGCTGGTAATAGCGTCCGGATCATAGCACTTAGCGGCATCAGGATTGGTGCCAGCAACATTATACAAAATTCCGGCATTATTCTGGTTATTGGTGTAAAGGTTTCCGTCAATCTCTACAATGTCCGGATATTTCTCTCTGGCCGCAGCCGGGTCCATCCCCTTATACTCGTTAGCGATATCCTCGTCAACATTATATTTGTAATAGGCCACATTTTTCTTGTTCGGCCCATTGGCTCCGCTGGGGACGTCTGTGGGGTTGCCCTCCGCGTCCAGGTACGGCTTGCTCAACTCCTCATAGGCAGCGTTCCAGTCTCTGGCCTCCCGGATGTCATGGGTGGGCTTCTTGGACAGCGCGTTCCAATACATCTTGGAGGTGTCCAGGTTCCCATTATATTCCGGATTGAGCTTCGGCGTATTCTCCGGCATCTGGAACTGGGTAGCGTAGACGCCGTCCACCAGGACATAGGGCTTGCCGGTATAGGGGTCCACGGTATCATGGAGGGAGATGGTCAGCTTTTCAATTTCGGTACCGTCGTCCAGCTTCTCCATGGAATAGACCACGTTGAGCTTCATGTACTTGGACAGCTTGTCGATCTGCACATTCCGGGCATCCCGCAGCTCCAGGGCGTTATCGCCGTAGATGGAGTGGGTACGAATCTGCTCGTTCAGGTCCCGGATATTGTTGAGGATGCCGTTGATTTCGGAGGTGGACTCCATCAGACGGCTCTCCTCGTTTTTGTGAATCTCCGACAGCTCTTTGGCGGCGTTGTTGAGCAGGCGGCAGATCGTGGAGGCGGCGGCGTTGACCAGGTCGTCATGCTGGGTGGAGTCCGGGAACTGCACCAAGTCGCGCAGGGCGTCTTTCAGCTCGCCCAGCTTGGCCTCGATCATACCGAAGTCGTCCTCGCCCCGGTCCACCTCGTCGAGGATATGGGCGATCTGGTTCAGGCCGTTGAGCATGGCCTCGTTGTAGCCCATAGCGGAGTTGTCGTTGCGGTAGCGGATATCCAGATAGGGGTCCCGCAGCTGGGAGACGTTATCCACAATCGCGCCGTAGCCGATGTTCATATTGTACTTGTTCTGGTAGCGGGCGGAACCCACAGAGTACATAGAGCACTGGTCCACCCGCTGCCGGGTGTAGCCCAGGGTATTGATGTTGCCGATATTATTGCCTGTCACCTGCATAGCGGACTGGGCGGCATGGATGCCCAGGATTGCGGTGCCGTAGGTTCCAAAGGTACCGATAACTGCCATCTTAATTCTCCTTTATCCATAATGAAAAAATCTCACGCTCTGAAATCTGCTTTTTTCCGGGGAGCGTCCTCCGGTGGGATAATCTCGCCGCCGTTGACCCGTTTCTGTATTGTCTCAATGTTGTGCAGGTTGATCTCCAGTGCATTGCGGGAGACCTCGGACGCGGCCTGAAAAACAGCGTACTGCCGCCGCAGGGCGTCAGCAATTTGTTCCGTCTCCTCCCAGGCCTCCGGGGGGCAGTGGTCCATAATATTGCGCAGCGGGACGCCCTTCATCCCCAGCTGATCCAGGAGTTTTTCCCGCTTCTGGTCCAGGCCCCGCAGATTGAGGCTGGCGACCTGCTCCTGCTTCATGCACTGCTCCACGGCGGCCAGGTCCCCTGCGGTCACAGCGTTTGTTTTAGTTTTTTCCACCTCCGTCAGCTGTTCCAGGGCTTTTGTCACCTTTCCCAGCAGCAGCAGGTACTCGTTCCATGTGCCATTTGCCATTACTCGCCCTCCTCCAGCAGCAGCATCCGGGCGGCCACCTCTCTGGGAGAGATCTGGTATTCGCCGGAGCTGACCTGACGGTGCAGTTCCTGGATTTTACCGGTAGACGTATTGGTGCGCACCTGCTGGCACAGGCTGGCCACCATCTCCTGGAAATCCCGCTTTTCCAGCTCCGGGGGAGCGGAGAGGGAGATATGGTCATAACGGCTGCCCTGCTGGCCGGCGCACCTGCCGCCGGTCAAAGCGGCAAAGCGTGTTGTACTGTTTTGGAAGGGCAAAAAGCCCTCCGTTCCTTTAATCAACATAAGTTGACCCTCCAATTTTCGACGCCGGGCAGCCCGGGACGCGGTTCTTTTCAGCCCCGGCGGAAGCCGGGACACAATCTTTGTATTATTTCTATCGGCTGTCAAATCAAAAAAATAACGTTTGCAAGAAATTTTTACAAATTTTCCATCCGGAGCAGGGAGCAGGCCTGGCCTCCGGCGAAAAAAAGGGCAGAAGGGGGCAGGAAATGAAAAAATAGCATTGCAAGAAGGCGGCGTTTTCGATATAATATGTTCGGGTAAAATCAAGGGCCGGCGTTTTGGATGCCGGACAGAAAAGAAGGAGTGCCGGGATGGTAAATTTAGAGCAATGCAGAAAAGCGGAGCTGTACAGTGGAAACGAGCTGGTCTGCGAGGCCAGCGTAACCGCCGGGCCTATGGGGAGCATTCTGCTGGACGTACCCCGCTCGGTGGCATATGGGAAGGATAAACCGTATCTGGTCAAGTTTTACGACCCGTCGCTGGGGGTTCTGACATGCCGGTGCGTGCTGTCCGGCCCCATGGATTTGCCGGAGGACATGCGCTCCCTGCGCTGCGACATTGTGGAGCAGCTGGAGCAGCTGCAGCGGCGGGAGGACGTGAAGGTCACTGTAAACGTGCCAATCATGCTCCACGCGGAGCGCAGGCCGGGGGATCTGTATATTCCCCTGAAGGGGTGGCCGGCCATGGTGCGCAACATCAGCGCGGGGGGCGTCTACGTGAGCACGGACCTGAGCCTGAGCGCGGGGCGTGAGATTGAGTTTGAATTCAATGAGACCGGTGAGAAAGTACATCTGATGGCGCGGATTTTGCGGGTGGAGGACTTAACTGAGCAGCCCAACCAGCCGATATATGGATATGGCTGTAAATTTGTCTGTCTGTCGGCCCGCAGTGAGAACCAGCTGCGCAACTATGTGTTCCGTGAGGAACGGCGGAGAAGAAGCAGCCTGTAGGCCACAACAAAAAACGACATACAGAGGTGAATGACATATGTTAGGCGGAGTTTCCGGAGTCAGCCCCTATTCTACTTATTATATGAACATGACTCCCTACCGGAACGTAAACCGCGCCCAGGGTACTGCGCCCCAGGTCCAGCAGCAGGCGGAAAACGCCCAGCGGACCGGCGGGACTTCCAGCGGCTGGGCGTTGCGCAAGCCCTCCAATCTGGGGACGCCGGTGCAGCCTGTGGACCCGGTAAAGGGCGTGAATCCGGACGGCCAGCCGGCGGGAATCAACCTGCCCCTGTCCATACGCGAGGGGGCGGACCCGGCGGAAATGGCGGTGCGTATGCGCATACAGCCCTATGAGGACGACGCGCCCATGAAGCTGCCGAAGCTGCCGGAGGACGGGGACAGCATGGGCGCGGAGGCGGTGCAGGACGCTCTGAAGGACGGCGAATGCGAGACCTGCGAGAAGCGCAAGTACCAGGACGGCTCGGACGATATGAGCGTCTCCTTCCAGACGCCCACCAACATCAAGCCGGAACAGGTGGCGTCCGCGGTGCGGGGCCATGAGATGGAGCATGTGGTCCACGAGCAGGCGAAGGCCCGGAAAGAGGACCGGAAGGTGGTCAGCCAGAGCGTGACGCTGCACACGGATATTTGTCCGGAGTGCGGGAAGACGTACGTCTCCGGCGGCGAGACCCGGACGGTGACAAAGGCGAATCCGGAGACGGAGCAGAACCCGGAAAATTCTGAGCGTCCAAAGGATACGGAAAAGGCGTTTTCCGTGTTTGGATGACAAACGGCACAAAAAATTCCCTCCGCTGTGGGCGGAGGGAATTTTTCTTTACAGCAATAGCCTTACTTTTTGAGCGTTGCCACCCAATCGCCGTACTTTTTGAGGTTGGCATCCCGCTCTGCGGCGTCCGCGCCCTTGGTGAGCACATATACCTTGACCTTGGGCTCGGTGCCGGAGGGCCGGACAATCACGGACGTACCGTCGGCCATCTCAAAGCGCAGCACATTGGAGCCGCTCAGCTCCATACTGCTCTTTGCGCCGGTGGCGCAGTCGGTGACGCTTCCGTCGGCGTAGTCCTTGAACTGGACCACCTTCACGCCGCTGATTTCCGCCGGCGGCGTCTCCCGCAGGCTCTTCATCAGCTTGGCCATATCCGCCAGGCCGTCCAAGCCGGGCATGACCAGGTTGTGGGTCTTCTCGCCGTACCAGCCGTGCTTGTTGTACAGAGCCTGGAGGGCCTCCAGCACGGTCATACCCTTGTCCGCATAGTAGGCGGCCATTTCCGTCAGCAGCAGGGAGGCGGTGACAGCGTCCTTATCCCGCACATAGTCGCCGGCCATGTAGCCATAGCTCTCCTCGTAGGAGAGGAGGACCTTGCCCTCGCCGGTGGACTCCAGGGCGTTTTTCTTCTCAGCGATAAACTTAAAGCCGGTGAATGTGTCGAAGCACTTTGCGCCGTAGCTCTCGGCCACGGCCTTGGCCATCTCGGTGGTGACGATGGTCTTCAGGGCCACGGCGTTGGCGGGGAGCTTGCCCGTGCGCTGCAGCGCGCCAAGCATGTAGTCCAGCAGGACCACGCCGGTCTGGTTGCCGGTCATGACCTTGTACGCGCCGTCCTTATCCCGGACCATGATGCCCACCCGGTCGCTGTCCGGGTCGGTACCCAGGATAAAGGCCACGTCGTTTTTCTTCGCCAGCTCCACAGCCAGATAGAAGCCCTCCGGGTTCTCCGGGTTGGGGGAGGCCACGGTGGGGAAATTGCCGTCGATCTTCATCTGCTCCGGCTCGCAGAGCAGGTGTTTGATTCCGGCCCGCTTGAGGGCTTCGGGGACCAGCTTATGTCCGCAGCCGTGGAAGGGGGTGTAGACCAGCTTAAAGGTATCGGCGACTTTGGGAATGACATCGGGGTCTGTGACCATCGCCATGACTTCCTTCAGGAAGGCTTCGTCGGTTTCCCCACCCATAACGGTAATCATACCGGCCTTCATAGCCTCGTCGTAGGGCATGGATTGGATGCCGGTGAAAATGTCGATCTTCTCCAGCTCCTTGGCAATGGCAGAGGCGTGGTGGGGGGGCAGCTGCGCGCCGTCTTCCCAGTAGACCTTGTAACCGTTGTACTCCTTGGGGTTATGGCTGGCGGTGACGTTAATACCCGCCTGGCAGCCGTAGTAGCGCACGGCGAAGCTCAGCTCCGGGGTGGGGCGCAGGGACTCGAAAATACGCACCTTGATGCCGTTGGCGGCAAAGACCTCGGCTGCGCCCTTGGAGTAGTCCATGCCGTTGAGACGGCAGTCCATACAAATTGCCACGCCCCGCTCCTTGGCTTTCTCGCCCTCGGCGCAGATCACGTTGGCGAAAGCCTGGGTGGTATGGCGTACGACATGGATATTCATATGGTGGAGGCCCACGGCCATCGTACCCCGCAGGCCGGCTGTGCCGAACTCCAGGGGGCCATAGAAGCGGCTCTCAATTTCCTTGGGATTGTTGGCAATTGCTTTCAGCTCGGCCTTTTCTTCTTCGGTAAGGACGTCGCTGTCCAGCCACTTTTGATATTCCTTCATAAAGTCCATCTGGTATTTTCCTCCTAAAGATATAGTGTGCGTAGTCGGTGGGGAAATAACTGATTTCTATTGTATCAATATTTTCCAGATTGTTCAAGAGGGAAAGGCGAAAAAGCAGGGAAATCAATTTTCAAGGATATGAGAAATAACAGAGGGATCAAGGAGGCAGTTAAACATAATTTGGGAAAGGGGACGTTTAGAATTAGAAGCGG
>JAAWQS010000086.1 GCA_022800665.1 Oscillospiraceae bacterium | reverse complement strand
GCTTGAAAATAATCCGAGAAGTTTTTGCTGAAAGCCTTGATTTTACTGGCTTTTCGCTCTACTTCTCGGATTATTTTTCTCCTCGGATAATGCGCCCTTCGGGATTTTCAATAGTCAGGACAGCCCGCTGAAATGCTGGTCTACCAGCTTATCCAGCGTCCCGGCTTTTGCGGCCTCCGCCGCGTCAGCCTGGACAAAATTGTGTGTACTGACTTTCAACTCATCATCAAATCCCAATATGTAGTTGGTGGCAATCAGGTAGATGATGCGGGTCGGAGCCATGCCGTAGACCTGCTTTTGCAGGATGTGGCGGATGCGCTCTTTCTCATCGGGGAACGCTGTCTTCAGTCCCTCGCTCCGGTATAGCCGCTTGACGATCTCCGTGATGTAAAGCCCGGATTTCATATAAAGGTCGGCAAAGGTCTTGTCCGGGTCATCGAAACAGCCGGGGTTGTTCTCCTCCAGCTGGTCCACCATCATGGACACCACCCAGCGGGGCGTGAAGATCTGATTGGTCTTCTGAGGCGGGATGTAATCAAAAATATCCTCATCGTGGCTTTCGTCAAAATAGTCGGCCAACTGCTGTTTCTTGTCCCAGAACTCTGCCACAGAGTCGTTGAACACTACCTCGTCAAAGAGATGCCCGTTGAAGTGCCTGACCTCGCCGGTGTCCGGGTCGGGGTAGTCGCCGCCGTCCCGCAGGAAACGAAAATTCTCAATGGTGATGCCGGTGACCTCCAGGAACACATCAGCCTCGGTTTTCGTATCAAAATTGGCCAGCGTCAAATCGCCATCCCCATAGGCCATGATGAAGCTGGGGATGGTGCGGGAGAAACCCCGCAGATGGGCGCGGACTTCCTCCTCCACGGACTGCTTTTCCTGTTCTGCCTTGTGCCGCTCCGCCTGCTCCACGACCTCTTTCGGTTTTTCCTCTACAGTCTGCTGAACGGTCTCCTGCACCGTTTCCACAAGCGATTGCAGGGCATTGTTCATAGCGGCAGTGTAATCCGTTTCGGCCTGCTCGACCTCCTGCGCCGTGGCCGCCGCCTGCCGTTTCCGCTCCAGTTCCGCCTGGGCAATGCGGGCCTGCTGCTCATAATCACCTTGTATCTTCTGGAATGTCCGGTCAATGTCCTGCTCCATCTGCCGTTCCAGACGGTTCTGTGCGCTCTTCTTCATGCCGTAGCCCTCGGCGGCGGGAGCGACCACATTTTCCCGGATATGCGCTTTGACGGCCTCGGTCAAGGTCTCGATATGCTCGGCGGTGGGACTTTCCGCGATGGCCTCTACTTGGGCTTGGATGTCCCCGGTGACCTCGCAAATTTTAGGGCCGAACAAATCCTGCGTTCTGCCGATGACGGTCTCGTTGGGGATCTCCACTTCGCCGCCCTCGTCCACAGTCACGGTGTTCATACCATCCAGCCGCTTCGGGTCAACTTTCCGGCCCTCTTCCTGAGCGGGCGTCAGCTTCTCCACGATCTCCCGGACGATGGCCGGAGCGCCAAAAATATTGCTGATGTTCTGGAACAGGAAGTTGGACATGAAGCCCCGCCGGACCACCTCCTGGCTTTTCAGCCGCCGGGGGATGGACAGGACGGACGCCGCGTCCAGTTCCACCATCCGGCCCTCACTGTCCTCGCCCAGAACGGGGAAGAAGTTCAGCAGCCGTTTGATGTTCTCTTTCCGGTCATCGCCGGTGCCGCGTCCGCCTGCGGTATCAGCGGTCAGATTGTTGGCAAACTCGTCAAAGATGATCAGCGTCCGGGCCGGGTCGAAGTCGAAAACATAGGCGGTCTCCTTGCGGAAACGCTGGCCGTCACGGGTCACGATACAAGGGTTCTGCGCCCGGAATGCCGCCTGCATATAGCTGGACGGGCTTTTCATATTGCACAGCATGAGAACGCCGCTCCATTCCGGGATGGTGACGCCCACGGTGAGCTGGCCCACGGTCAGGGTGATGGTCTTATCATACTGAGCAATCGCCGCTTTCACCAGGTCGAAAGCTTTTGCCGACTGCTCATCTTCATCGCCGATGCGTCCATCTCCCGCCGCCAGAACGACCTTGTACTCGCTGAAAACCTCATCCTCTCGCAGCAGCTTTTCCAACGCCTTGGCGCTTGCCACCCGGTTTAAGTACCACATGGTATGGGACAGCTCCCGCCGCAGTTCCGGGGTGGAGAAGGGGTATTTTTCCTGCGTTGTCAGGGCATGGAGAAATTTTCTGATCTCTTCCTCATGGACGAATTTCCCCCGCTCGTCCGTGGTGAAAAACTCGTTGAGGTCAAAGGCATAGTCCACAGTGTCCTCGCCGGACAGGTCCAGCCCCTTCTCGATGCGCTCCCGGATCATACCGGAGAGCTGGTAGGTGAACATGGCCAGCCGGGGCAGGGTCTCGTAGGGATTGGCGTCCTCGCCGTCCCAACTCGCTTTCGCTTCCTGCTCGTCCGCATAGGACCAGTTGAAAATCTGCTCCTTGGAAAACTGCTCGCTGGCAAGCTGCTTGAAGGGCGTGCCGGACAGGTACAGGGTATGCTTCCGCTTGATGTTTCGGAAAGCCCGCTCGGTCTTCATGGTGTCCACGCCCTCCTGGGCCTCGTCCACGATCAACAGGTCGAACTCCAGCTCGCTCATCCAGCGCAGCTTATCAAAATTGCCGCCAAAGTAGACGGAGCCTTTCAAACCTTGCAGCGACTCGAACGCAATCATGCGCTTGGGCGCTTCTTCCTCCCGGTGACGCATGGCCGAGAGATATTCCTCCCGCGACAGAACACCAGGCTTGTCCTTCAAAGCGTCGGTGTCGGACACAAAGGAATACTCGCCCCGCCAGCCGATGAACTTGAAGAAATCCTCCGCCCAGGAATTGGCGATGCTGGGCCGGTTGGTGACGATCAGCACCTTGGTAAAGCTCATCTGCTGAACCAGGTCGTAGGAAGCCAGCGTCTTGCCGAACCGGGGCTTGGCGTTCCAGAGAAATTCCGCGCCGCCGCTCTCAAAATAGGCTTTCGCCATGGAGACCGCTTCCTGCTGTTCCTTCCGCAGGGCGTAGGTCAGCTTTTCCTCGTTGCCAGGGAGCTTCCGTTGGGCAAAGTCGCTGAAATGCCGGTGGGACGCAAGGCCGTCCACATGGAACCACTCGGTTCCCCGTTCCCGCTCCAGCCCCACGGCAGATTCCAGATAGGCGTGGAAATCGTGGTCGGTGAAATACTCCCCGGAACCGTCCTTGAAGATGGCGTTGTCCTGCCAGACCAACTCAAACTGTATCCCGGCGGTGTGGGTCTGCTGTTTGATGCGCTGGGTGACAGTCTGCTTCTCAGTGTAGCCGATCTTTGTCCAGCCCTCGTGGTAGCTGACGCCAGGGGTGTTGTATGCGTAGATCATGGGGATGACACGGGAGAAGGATTGAATTTTTGCAGCTTCCATCATGTCATCTCCTTCCTGGATTTACGCAGATTATTTACCGTATTTTCAATGTGGGTAATTTCTTCTTCCGTCAATTCCATCAAATTATAAAGCTGTTTATTCAAATCTGCACTGAAGTCAACTAATGTGTTTGCATCCGAATAATCCATCAAATCCGGCACACGCTTTCCCAAAGAAGTCAAGGCTTCATCTGTCATAAGAAACATAAATCTGACGATGTAAGTTTGAGCATACTTGAAGAAATTCTGCGCTTCCTGATATGTCTTAAAAGAGGCCAGCGCAACACGCGCACGCCCAAACGCAGAGTGATTATCAATAATTTCCAACTGATTATCTCTCTTCTGTCCACCAGCATTCGCGCTTGAAACGACTACCTGCCACTCATCAACAAATTGTATGTTGCTGGTTACGGTACTTCTATCTACGACAAACCACTTGGCCCGACCAGCCTTTCCTGCTTTATCATTTGTAAATAGTTTGATCTGCTTTGAATAATCCACAGTTGAAACTTCGTCCAAAGGAGTTGCTTTTCCTGGATTCTCTTGTATAAAACTGCTTTCAATACTAAAAAGAGAACGAGGTAAAATTCTATTGTGAAGATATTTCAAATTGTTACTGCGAACAAAAGCACCTACTTTTTGGGTAATAATCAAATCACTTGGGTTCAGTGGCATCAATTCACTCCCTGGACATTCCAACATCACACTGATTTCAGAAAGTTTTTTTCGATACACATACTCAAATCCAGGAGTCGTTTTCTTCATCTCTTTTATTACAATGCCAACGCCATCTGCAATTGCTACGCCAGAAAAAACTTCACTTGAATCTGGATAAAAGACTACTTTTTTAAGTCTGGGATCATTGATTTGCTGTAAACCAAATTCCTCCATACCCTTTCCAGACCTATGAATCCAGCGTCCGGCAGGGTAAATTAGAACAGTTGCCTCTCCAGCTACCTTATCCGCTCCAATTTGATAATAATGGAAGATATTTTTCCTGGGGGCTTGTCCATTTGTTTTGGAAATTTCTTGTACAGTTTCTTCCTGATATGGCGGATTTCCAATCACAAAATCAAACTTCATGGCCCGTTTCCCCCTTGTTGGCAAAGCTGAATATTCAACGCTTCCGCCGCCAAGCCAGTTATAGACCCGGCAGCGCGGCTGTTTATTTTCGTCATCAGGTCCGGACATCCCGTCCAAAAACTCAAACAGGTTAAATTGCCGGAAATCCTCCTCGGCGGTACTGTACGGAATAGTCCCATGCAAACCGTCCATCTGCCACACATTCCAGACAATCACCGTGATGAGCTTCCCATACTCGGAAAGGGTGGGCTTCCGCCGCCAGCACTCCCAAAGGTATTCCTCAAAGGTCATCAGCAGATTGACCCGAGCAATCAGAAGGTTGTCCCCCTGGAATTCATATCCATAGGTGGCGTGAAACGCCCGAAAAGCCCATTTGAGCCAATCTTCTTCTGTTTGGGTGTTCTCGTTCACCACCCGAAGTTTCCGGTCCAGCATGCCAACGCGGTCTGGAACAGGGATGGTCTCGCCGGTTTCCACATCGTACCGGCTCACCAGAAACGGGGCCTCCCCACAGGTGATCTCCAGCACACGGGCATCCACATATTTCTGCCAACTGGTTTTGCTGTCCCACATCTCATCGGCGTAGCCGCACATCTTCCGGCACACCCACAGGGGCGTGGAAACTTCCCCGTGCTGCCGTGTCCGGCTGGACTGCTGCTCCAGCTCCTTCCGGGCGCGGGTCTTGATAACGTTGGCGTTGGGGCCGGTAATCAGCTCCGGCGTGATCTCCTCGTTCCGTCCATAGCGAGAACCGAGAGCGGTGTAGGCGTCCGTAGCCCACATGATGCGCTTTCCGGTGGTCTTGTCCAACAGCAGCTTGTCCAGAAGGCCCAGGGACTGGAGTTTCAAAATGTCGTCCTGGATATTGAGTATCACTCCGCCCCTCCTCCTGGGCCTGCGGAATGGTGTAGGTTTCCGTGGCCTTGAAGAGGTAAGGTTTTCATGTGCTGTACTACGAAGAAATTCACAAAATAGCTATGGAAAAATTACCGCTATCGTGGTATACTTTGAGAAAGCAAGAAAATGGGCGTTTACGGAAACCTACACCTTTCCGTAAAAACGCCCATTTACAGTAACATGGCTTTTTCGTAGACCGCCGCCTTGTCACGAAAGGTGGACAACGGCAGCCCGCAGGCGTTTGCGGCGGCAGTGCAGGTGATCTCACCGCTTTTCCAGCGTTGATAGTTCTCATGGAAGTTTTCCGGCAACGGCAGGGGTGGTCTGCCAAATCGTATCCCCTTGGCCTTTGCCGCCGCAATGCCCTCCGCCTGACGCTGACGGATATTGCTTCGCTCATTCTCCGCCACAAAGGACAGCACTTGCAGGACAATATCGCTGAGGAATGTTCCCATCAGGTCCTTGCCCCGGCGGGTGTCAAGCAGGGGCATATCCAGCACCACGATGTCGATGCCCTTTTCTTTCGTAAGGATGCGCCACTGTTCCAAGATCTCGCCATAATTCCGTCCCAGCCGGTCGATGCTCTTGATGTAGAGCAGATCGCCCGGCTTGAGTTTTTTCACCAGCTTCTTGTACTGGGGCCGGTTGAAATCCTTGCCGGACTGCTTGTCCATAAAGATGTTTTTCTCCGGAATAGCCATTTCACGCAATGCGATCAACTGGCGATCCTCGTTCTGTTCCCTGGTGCTGACCCGGATATAACCGTAAATATTTGACAATCTTTCACCTCCGCTGTTCGATTTTCTTTCGCTGTGCTATGCTAAAGTGGTGCGGGTCAAAATGAACCGCACCACAATACCGGGAAATCAACGGATAACTTTTGTCCGTTGAAGCTATATTGCAATAGCTGGTGGTGACAGAGTTTGTCACCACCACAAATATCGGTAGCCGCTACCGATATTCGTTTTTGTCTCGAAAAAGTGGTGCGGACAGAATTTGTCCGCACCATATTGGCAGTATCAGTGGTTCGTTTTGAACCACTGATTTTGCTAAGTGACCAAATTGATCATTTACCAGGTCAACGGTTCAAAATGAACCGTTAATCCAGAAAGAAGTGGTGGTGGGGCATTTGGGATCATTACCAGAATCAAGTGACCAAAATGGTCACCTGATTTTATCGCTCACGCTTTTTCCAGATGATATCATAGCCCAGCGCATCGGCCAGTTCCACAGCCTCACCGTAACGGAGGGAACCGCGCCGCAGTTTGCCGGACAGATTGGGAACACTGGCGCTCCAGCCGTACTCGTCCGACAAATAGTCCACGACTTCCGTCATGGTCATGCCCGCCCGGACGATATAGGACTTGATCTCGTTTCGATAGGTTTCCGCTTTTTTCTTGCTCATGGGAAAATTTCTCCTCCCTTTTGGCTCGCTCTGTGGTATAATGGATACGCAAGTGTGCGATGCTTGTTCGCCACAGAGCGTTGTTCGTCGGTATCGGGTTATTTGTTCAAATTTTTGCCTGTGATGCCTTGTTCGCATAGACGGCCATTCAACTTTGCCGATGAGTGAGCTTTTCTATTGATTAGCGAAAAGGCGTGTCGGATAGCATACCATATTCATCATTGAGTGCAACGCTTTTTGATATGGATACAGGTATGCAAACGACCGATTATTTGCGGATTTCACAAGACTTGAGTCTGAACTGCAATTTTAAGGCGCCGTTCTTCCCGAATGCCGTTCCTGCCCGGAATCTCCCCGGCGTATCGCTTTCCTTGGTGCGCTCATATCGTGGCGGCACTTCGCCGGAAAGCATATACCATTCGGACGGTCATGCAATTTTCAAGGTTCGGAGGTTCGTGTCAGGTACATTGTAGCGAAAAAATGCGCCCCTTTCCGTATATCCAAGAGGATGGAAAAGGGCGGCAAATCGGCGTGATTTCCACGCTTATGGACGGAGAGCAGCGATGGAAACAAAATTGACGATACAGGAGCGTCTAAAAGATCTGCGGGTCGTTGACCGGAGGTTGAGCTTGGAACAGCTTGCGGAGCAGACAGGGCTTTCCAAATCTGCCCTTGGCAAATATGAGTCTGAGGATTTTAAGGATATAAGCCCCTTTGCCATCGTGACGCTGGCAAGGTTCTACGGCGTGTCTACAGACTATCTGCTGGGTCTGACGGAAAACAAAAATCCCGCAAACGCAGAGCTACAAGCCCTGCATCTGCGGGATGATGCGGTAAATGCGATACGGGATGGGCAATATAATAAGCGGTTGCTGTCTGAGTTGCTGGTGCATGACAAATTTCAGCAGTTAATGGTCGATGCCGAGGTCTATGTTGACCGAATCGCTGACAGCAGGATCAACGATATGAATGCTATGCTCGAAGCGGTGCGCCAGCAGATTATTCAGCAGTATACCGTAGAGGATGGAGATTTGCATACCCGAACGCTGGCTCTCGCTCAAATCCAAGCGGCGGAATATTTCAAACAGGTGCTGTCCGATGATCTGATTAGCATTCTCTCTGACATCAGGAATGCCCACAAGCAGGATGCCACCACCGCTGATGGGGAGTCCACTGCCGAAGCTGTCAGTGAATATTTACAGACCGCTATGAGTTATGAGGGCAGTCCGCAGGAGAAACAGGCAAGGGTTTACCTTGCGGGGCTGGGCATCGACTATGACGCTATATCTAAAGAAGAATTTGTAACGCTGATTGGAATTTTGCAAAAATCCAAGAAACTGAAAATTAAGCAAGCCAATCAGCGAGGTAAAAAACGGAGGAAATATGAAATTATCAAAGATTAAAATTAAAAATTATAGACTCCTGATTGATGCTGAACTGGAGGTTGATCCCCAAACAACACTGATTGTTGGGCGCAATAATACTGCCAAAACATCTTGCTTCGAATGTATCTGCAATGTGTTGAATGGAAATCCTTTTTCATTTAACGACTATCCCTTGCAAAAACGGGAGAATCTCTATACCAAGATAGCTTTATTTATGGAGAAAAAGCTTACTCTTGAACAACTTTATGAGCAGTTAGAACCAATATCTATAGAGTTACTGGTGGATTATACTTTGGATGATCCGGATGAGAACTTGGGAGCATTGTCTCCTTTTATCATTGATGTAGATTTAGATGTCACTACAGCATCGATTCTTGTGGAATTCAGGCTGAAAAATGATGAAAAGACTTTGCGGAAATTATTGGAGAAAAGCTATTATAAGGATAGCACCTTTACTCCTGATGCTGATGCTCATAATGTTATTGCTGAAAACTTTCAAAAATTATTTGAATTAACCGTTTATGCAGTAAATCCTAAAAATCCAGAAGAAAAGCAGGTCAAGAAGCATAAAGAGTTGGAAGAGCTTTTTCCATTCCATATCATTCCGGCTGAGCGTCTCCTTGGTGAAGACGGCACACAAAACAGTTCTTTGTCAGCTTTAATTTCAGATTTTTTCAGTGCAAATGAAGACGAACTAAACCCAAGCGTAGCAGAAAAAGTAAAAGAGCTTCGCTTGATAGTAGAGACCGCCAACAGAAGCCTCCAACAGCAAAGCGATGAAATACTAAGCGCCATTGTAAACAATTCGGTTGGTTTTGGCTATCCCAATAGTGAAGAATTGCAATTAGGTGTTACAACTCAATTGAGTATTGACAATCAAATCAAAAACCAGACTCAACTTTCTTATACCATTGGTACAAGCGGCGAAAAATTACCTAATAAATATAATGGATTGGGGTATAAAAACCTGATAAAAATGGAGTTCCTTTTAGCAGCATTTGCAAAACGGGTTGAAAAATGTGGTACAGCTTGTATTCCTCTGCTATTTATCGAAGAACCAGAGTCGCATATGCACCCCCAAATGCAGCACGCTTTTGCAGAATATTTAGAAGCTTTTCTTGGGAAAATTAGTCTTATAAAAATCCAGACTTTTTTGACTTCGCATTCCGCCCATATAGCGAATACAATAAACAGCTTGACACGGACGATCAGATTAAATTCAAAAGTGCGGCCAAAGCATTTGTTCGTACATATGGTTTTCTTGGATTGATTCTTCCTTACGGTAATGCGGATTGGGAGCGCCTTTCTATCTTTCTAAACCTCTTGATACCCAAACTGCCATCTCCTCGTGATGACGATTTGTCGCAGGGCATCCTTGAGGCAATCGATTTGGAGAGTTATCGCAACGAGGCGCGTGAGTCCATGTCCATCAAGTTAGAAGATTCTGACTCCGAGGTTGCGCCCGTTCCCGCTGGCAAGGTCGGCCACATTATCGAGCCGGAGATGGATCTGCTTTCCGTTATTTTGTCTGACTTTAACGATATGTTTGGTAACATCAACTGGAATGACGCGGACAATGTACGTAGACAGATTCTCGAAATCCCCGCCATGGTTTCCAGAGATGAGAAATATCAGAATGCTATGAAAAACTCCGATGAACAAAGTGCAAGGCTTGAAAGCGAGCGGGCTTTGCAGCAGGTCATCTTTGCTATCATGGCGGATAATATGGAACTGTTCAAGCAGTTTCAGGATAATCCGTCCTTCAAGAAGTGGCTGTCCGACCTTGTGTTTAATCTCACCTACAACAAAGAAGGCAAACCTTATG
>JAAWQS010000007.1 GCA_022800665.1 Oscillospiraceae bacterium | reverse complement strand
ACATATCCGCGTCAGAGCAGGACGAAGAGTCGGAGAGCGGCGAATTGACCGTGTTATCTGCTACGTGAATACAGACCAAAAGGGAGGGTACCGGTTTTTTACCGGTATCCTCCTTCTGTATGGTGTCAGACCGTCCATCTGTTCAGAAAAAATTTTCAATCCCCCCTTGACAAACGGGCGCAGATGTATTATTGTATTAATTGCACAGTACAATGATACAGAAAAAGGAGGACGCCTATGGATTGGGTTTTTACAGAAGACCGCCCCATCTGGCAGCAGCTGATGGAACAGATTACCCTGATGATTCTCAACGGCGGCTATCCGCCTGGGAGCCGCCTGCCCGCCGTGCGGGAACTGGCTGCACAGGCGGGAGTCAATCCCAACACCATGCAGCGGGCTATGGCCCAGCTGGAACAGAAGGGTCTGGCTGTGGGGAGCCGCACCGCCGGCAGGACCGTGACAGAGGATACCGCCGTCATCCAGGCGGCGCGGCGGGAGCGTGCCAAAGCCGCCGTGACCAGCTGCCTGCGCATCCTGGAGGAGCTGGGCTACATCCGGGAGGACGCGCTTGCAATCATAAAGGAGGAATTAGCGCATGAATGAACTGCTTGTCACCTGTACCGGCCTGACCAAGCGGTACGGACTCAAACCCGCCCTGAACGGGGTGAACCTGGAGCTGGGACGGGGCCGCATTGTGGGGCTGCTGGGTCCCAACGGCAGCGGCAAAACTACCCTGATTAAAATTCTCTGCGGTCTGCTCCAGCCCACAGACGGCGCAGTCGCCATAGACGGCCAGCCGGTGGGTCCGTATACCAAGTCGATTGTCAGCTATCTGCCGGACCGGATGTATTTTGCCGACTGGATGAAGGCCACCGACCTGTTCGATTTGTTCGCGGATTTCTACGGGGACTTTGACCGCGCCAAGGCGATGTCCATGTGCGCCAGCCTGGGGGTCACGCCCAGCGACCGGCTGAAGACCATGTCCAAGGGTACGAAGGAAAAAGTGCAGCTGGTGCTGGTCATGGCCCGGAAGGCCCAGGCGTACCTGCTGGACGAACCCATCGCCGGGGTGGACCCTGCGGCGCGGGATTTCATCCTGAATACCATCCTGACCAACTACAACGAGGACGGCACGGTGATGATTTCCACCCACCTCATCAGCGACATTGAGAAGGTGCTGGATGAGGCCATTTTCCTCAAGGACGGCCAGGTTGTGCTCCACAACACCGTTGACGCCATCCGGGAGCAGGAGGGGAAGAGTGTGGACGCACTGTTCCGGGAGGTCTTCCGGGCGCGGAATTACGAGGGAGGTATCTTTTAATGTTTGGAAAACTGCTGAAATATGATTTCCGGTCCATGCTCAAGCAATTCGCCTTCATCTGGCCCGCCGCCCTGGCGCTGGCGGTGATCAACCGGTTCACCCTGTCCAGCCTGGAGAGCGCCAGCGCAACCGGAGAGACCGTGGCGGCGGTTGCTATGATGGTCTTTGTATCCATTATGATTGCCATGTTCGTCATTACCCTGATTTTTGTGATCCAGCGGTTTTATAAGGGGCTGCTGGGGGACGAGGGCTATTTGATGCACACGCTGCCGGTGCGGCCCTGGGCGTTGATTGGCTCAAAATTAGTGTGCGCAGTGGTGTTGACGGTGGTGAGCACCCTGGTGGCGGTTGCGGCCATCCTGATTATTGTCTCGCCGGTGATTGATCTGGGCGAATTCTTCCATGTTATCCGCTGGCTCTGGGACGCTGTCTGCGGCGGCAAGAATGCGGCAAACGCATTCCTGGCCTGTGTTGAGCTCCTCCTCCTGATTCTGCTTGGAATGGCAGAGGGCTATTTAATGCTCTATCTGGCAATGGCAATCGGCCACCTGTTCAACAAGGGACGCGCCGCCATGAGCGTGGCGGCCTATATCGGCATCCATGTCGTGGTGAGCGTCCTGCTGAGCTTTACCAGCAACGTCTTTGGCGACATGCTGTACAATTTCTTCGACAACCTGTTTTGGGGGAAACACGACTACCCGTGGCAGGCGGTCCACATGTCCCTGTGGATCTCCATCCTCGTCGTAGCCGTTGGCAGCGCGGTGTACTTCCTCCTGACGGAGTACATCCTGCGCAATAAACTGAACCTGGAATAAATACAGATAGGATCTGGATATTATGAAAAAACTTTTTGTATTGTTTTTAAGCCTTGCCTGCTGCATCGGACTGCTCAGCGGCTGTCTGGCGGTCCACTACCAGTCCGACAGCGGCTTTGACATCCGGGCGGGTACGGACGACCTGAAAAAGACCCAGAAAATCCAAATCACCGACGCCGCCACCGGCGCAGAGCTGGCCTCCTTCGACGGCGATGGGGACATTGAACATTTCATAGCGGGGCTGGACAAGGGCAGCTGGGCAATCCGCGACCTGGTGGAGACGCCCCCGGAGACAGAGCGGGAATGCGTCATTGTCATGTACCAGACGGAGACCGTCCGGGCGGGTATGGCCCCCGAAGATGCGGAGCTGAAGCAGCTGTGTACCATGTACACCTACCGGGACAGCGACTGCCTGACCATGGACTTTCCCTTTGCGTCCTTCACCTTCACCCTGTCGCCGGACGCGGCGGACTACCTCCACAGCTTTGCGAAATAAAAACGGCAGCCCGGACAGGTTATAACTTGTCCGGGCCGCGCATATGTTGATACGGGTGATAACAAATGAAAAAAGCATTTCCTGTATTGACAATTCTAGGCATCAGCATTCTGCTCCTGTACCGTCCGGACGCTGCTGCTGCGGCTGTGCGGGAGGGCCTGCAGCTGTGCGCCGGGACCGTGATTCCGTCCCTGTTTCCCTTTTTTGTGGTCATCTCCCTGCTGCTGCAGCTGGGGCTGGCGGACTACCTGCAGGGCGTCTGCGGGCCGGTAATGGGACCGCTGTTCCATATGCGGGGGGTGTGCGCACTGCCGCTGCTGGCGGGCCTGCTGGGGGGATATCCCACCGGGGCGCGGACGGCGGCGGAGCTGTACAGGCAGGGACGGCTCTCCCGTCAGGAGGCGGAGCTGCTGCTGGGGTTCTGCGACAACTGCGGCCCTGCGTTTCTGCTCAGCTATGTGGGCGCAGGCGTACTGGGTTCCCCCCAGGCGGGGGTGTGGCTGTTCGGCATCCACATTGTCTCCGCGCTGCTGGCGGGGATGCTTCTCTGCCGCGTCTGGAGGGACCGGGGGCCGGGACTGCTGGGGAGCAGTCTGCCTGTAAAGGTCCTGACCTTTCCAGAGGCTCTGACTTCCTCTGTTTCCAGCGCAATTACATCCACACTGAACATCTGCGCCTTTGTGGTACTGTTCCGGACCCTGGCCGCGCTGACGCCCCTCCCCGGCGGCCTGCTGGGCGTCTTGGAGATGGTCACGGGGATTGCGGCCCTGGAGCCGGGCCGGGCGGGATGGATTGCCGCCGCCGCTGTCACAGGCTGGGGCGGGCTGTCCGTCCACTGCCAGGCCATGAGTGTGGCGGAGGGGCTGTCCTTCCGCTGGCACTGGGCGGGAAAAGCGCTGCAGGCCGGGATTTCCGCCGGACTGGCGGCGGCTCTTACTTTGCTTTTTTAGGCTTGGGCGCGGGGAGTTCGGCGCAGGCCGCCGCCACAAATTGGGTCAGGAATTCCCGGCTGTCGATATCCTCTACCAAAAAATGCGGCTTCGCCCCCTCGTAGGGCGAAGCTGTTTTCATATCCGGAGCCAGCAGTCTTCCTGCATCCGTGATCTTGATAAACAGCTGATCGCCGCAGATCAAGGCGAATATTTTCCCGTTACAATACATTCCGTATTCACCGAACATCTTCCGGTATGTGATTTCTCCCGCATCCCGCAGCTGGTCGGCCACGTACTGCACAAATTCCGGTTTTGAAGCCATCGGTCACACCTCCTTTCGCTGGTCGAATTTGCGTTCTTCACTTTGCCGCAGGCGGGGGGGATCCCCTGCCCCGCGCCTTCCAGAACAGATATAACTGCACCCGAAAGCAAGAGCCGCCATTCATATCGCGGACCTTGCTTCCGGGTGCAGCGCATAATTGCGCTTATTGAATCGTATTCAGCTGCCGCAGCAGCACGTTGGCAATATTCTCACAGGACGCCTGAATCTGTACCGCGCCGATGTTCTGCGCCACCATAGGCATACCGTATACCACGCAGGACTCCTTATCCTGTCCGATGGTATAGGCCCCGTTTTTACGCATTTTCAGCAGGCCGTCCGCGCCGTCCCGGCCCATGCCGGTCATAATAATCCCCACCATCCGGCAGCGCACCTGCTCGGCCATAGACGTAAACAGGGCGTCCACCGACGGACGGTGTCCGCTGACCTTTGGGTCCGCAGTGCAGGAGACCGTATAGCGCACGCCGCTGCGGACAATGCGCATCTGAAAGTCCGCCGGGGCCAGCAACACCAGGCCCCGCCGCACCTCGTCGCCGTTTTTCGCCTCCCGGACCTCCATCTGGCACAGGCGGTTGAGCCGCTCCGCGTACATCTGGGTGAAGCCCGTGGGCATATGCTGCACAATCAGCATCCCCGGAATGTCTGCCGGCAGACGCTTGAGCACCTCCAGCGTGGCCTCGGTCCCGCCAGTGGACGCGCCCAGGCCGATAATCACCCGGTCCAGTCCCGGACGCGCTCCCAGCGGCTGGGCCGCCAGGGGTCCGGCCAGCGGGGCGGAGGTCGCCTGCGCCGCCTGGCGGACCTTTGCACCCGCCGCACTGATGACCTTCAGGGTCAGGGACTTGATGAACTCCTCGTTTTTTCCTGGCTCCGGCTTGCGCACGAAGTCCACCGCCCCTGCGCTCAGGGCGTCGAAAACCCGCAGGTTCAGGGAAGACACCAGGATTACCGGCAGCGGATGCCGCGGCAGCAGCTTCTTGAGAAAGTCGATCCCGCTCATCCCCGGCATCTCCACGTCCGATGTGATGACGTCGGGCCGCAGCTGCGGCACCTTCGACATGGCGTCCTGGGCGTTGAACGCAGTCCCCACCACCTCTATCCTGGGGCTGCGGGAGAGTCCGTCAACGATCAGCTTGCGCGCCAGGATGGAGTCGTCAATCACCATCACCCGGATTTTTTTATTAGCAGGCCACATATAAGCCGCCCTCCTTATTTATAGGCTTATCCTCCCACCACAAGTTCTTAAAGCGCCAAATACGCAAATCTGCCTAGGACTTCTTCTGGAACGTGGAAGGGGCCACTGTTGCGTAGGGGTTGTTCTTGCCCAGATTTTCCGAATGGCTGATCATGAGATATCCCCCAGGGACGGTGGCGTCATAGAACCGCCGCACCAATGCGTCTTTGGTGGGCTGGTCGAAGTAGATCATAACATTCCGGCAGAAAATCACGTCGAATTTCAGCCGGAACCTGATGGGGTCCATCAGGTTGAAGGTCTGGAAGATCACGTTGTTTTTGATCTCCGGGGCCACGGTGTACTGGCTGGTTCCGCTGACCGGGACAAAGTAGCGTTTGCGCCAGTGGCTGGGAATGGTGTCCGGCAGCTCGTAAACGCCCCGCTTGGCGGTGGCCAGGGCCTTCTGGGAGATGTCGGTGGCCAGCACACGGGTGTCCCACTGGCCGGCCTGGGAGCCGAGAAACTCTTTGATATAGATGGAGATATTATAGGGCTCCTCCCCGCTGGAGCAGCCCGCGCTCCAGATGGCCATAACCCGGTCCCGCTGGTGGCGGCGCACCAGCTCCGGCAGGATGGTTTTGCTGAAGAAGTCGAAGTGCTCCGTCTCCCGCATGAAAAAGGTGTAGTTGGTGGTGAGCCGGTTGAGGACCAGCTCCATGTCTGCGGGATTTTTGTCCTTCAGCAGCGCCGTGACGAAGGGGCCGAAGTCGTTGTACCCCTTCTGCATCACCAGGGAGGAGAGGCGGCTGGTGACCAGCTGTCTTTTCTGGGCCAGGTTGATGCCGTACTGCTGGTGGACGAATTGCGTCAATCTTTTGAAATCGTCATCGCTGATGGATGTCAAAGGCATATGGATGCGTTCCTTTCCTTGGTGATCTTATCCGTGCAGCAGCAGGTCGCAGTCCAGGATGAGCATGGTGCCGCCGCCGGGGAGGGAGCACATGCCGGAGACCAGCTTCTGGGTGCTCTGCTGGGTGGGGACGGGCAGGATGGAACCCTTGGGCACATCCACCATCTTCTCCACCCCGTCCACCAGGATACTGATCGGCTCGTTGTCCACGTTGACCACCATAATGCAGCAGTCGTCCTGGGGCATTTTGCCCAGGCGCAGGCGCAGGTCGATCACGGGGATGATCTGACCCCGCAGGTTGATGACCCCCTGCACATAGCCGGGTACGCAGGGCAGGGGCGTGATGGTGTGGTCCGTGATAATCTCCACCACCTGCTCCGCATCCAGGCCGTAGCGCAGGCCGTCGGACAGGCAGATGAGGTATTTCGTGGCCTGCATCTCCGCCGCGGTTCCGCCGCTGCCCGCACCGGGCCTGGTATCCTCTAAAAGTACGTTTTGCTCTGTCATAGTGAAAGCCTCCTTCTTCCTGCCGCTCAATAGGAGCCGTGAGCCGCGTTGTACAGATTCATCATATCCAGGATGATGCTGATGCTGCCGTCGCCCAGGATGCTGCACCCGGTGATGCCGTAGCTCTTCACATTAAAGCTGTTGACATAGGAGGGCAGGGGCTTGACCACAATCTGCTGTTCGCCCAGCAGCTCATCCACAAACAGGCAGTAGGACCGCTCTCCGGCCTCCACCCAGATCATGATGCCTTCCTCCACGTTGTCCCGGCCCTCCGACATCTGGAAGATATCCTTGGCCCGGATCACGGGGTAATAGTTGTCCCGGATCTTCATCATCTCGCCCCGCGCGGGGTCGTAGACGATCTGATCCGCAGTGACCTTGATACTGGAGAGAATGCTGTTGATGGGGATGGTAAAGAGGGACGGGCCGACGGAGACCTCCATACCGTCCATGATAGCCATGGTCAGGGGAATTTTGAGGGTGGTGGTCATGCCCTTGCCGAACTCGCTGGACAGACTCACCGTACCGCCCACCTCCGCCACGTTTTTCTTCACCACGTCCAGGCCCACGCCTCTGCCGGAGTATTCTGTCACCTCCGTGTTGGTGGAGAAGCCGGGCATCATCATAAAGTTGAGGATTTCCTTCTGGGAATATTCCATATCCGGGCTGGCCAGTCCCTGGCGGATGGCCTTGTTCAAAATGGCCTGGGTATCTGCGCCCCTGCCGTCGTCCTTGACCTCGATGATGACCTCGCTGCCGGTGTGGCGGGCGGAAAGGATAATCTCGCCCACGGGGTCCTTTCCGGCGGCGATGCGATCGGACTGATTCTCCTCCAAGCCGTGGTCCATGGAGTTGCGGACGATGTGCATGATGGGGTCGCTGATGCCGTCCACGATGGTCTTGTCCACCTCCGTGTCCTCGCCGATGAGCACCAGCTTGGCGGGGCGGTTGAGCTTCTTGCTCATATCCCGGACAATGCGGTTCATCTTCTGGAAGGTGCTGGAAACCGGCACCATGCGCAGGGACATGGACACGTCCTGGAGATCGTCGGTGAGCTTGCGCAGGTCTCTGGCGGACTTGGTAAAGTTATCCAGCCGCAGCCCCTTCAGGTCCGGGGAAGACGTGACCATGGACTCGGTAATGACAATCTCGCTGACCACCGCCATCAGCTGGTCCAGCTTGCTCAGGTTCACGCTGATCAGGCTCTCCTTGGCGTGCTGGCCCTTGGCCGCAGGCTTTGCGGCGGCGGCAGGCGCGGCGGCGGGGGCCGCTGCGGGAGCCGGTTCAGGATGAGCGGGAGCGGCCTCCGGCGCCGCGGCAGGCTCTGCAGGCGCGGCCTTGGGCGGCTCCACTGCCCCGTCGATCGGCTCATAGGAGCGCACGCTGCCGGCGTTTTTCACCCCTGCAATGGCCTTGTCCCGCTCCTCCCTGGTTTTGAACCAGACCATGAAGCCCATCTCGGCGATGTACTCGGAGGTGGAGGCGTCTGTCTCCACGTTCTCCGGGAAGCTGACAAAATCGCCGGAATAGTCCCGCACTCCGTTGAGCAGCATGAAGGCCCGCAGGTTCTCCATACCGCTGCCCTCGTCGAAGAACACATGGATGCCGAAGGGATAGGCGGCGTCCGAGGGCGCGGGCGCAGCCGGGTTGGAGGACACCGGCGCCTCCTCGACTGCCGCCGCAGGCGCCTTCGGCTGGGCTGCCGGAGCGGCAGGCGCGGCGGCGGGCGCGCCGTTTCCTTGAATTTTATCAATCAGGCTATTAATTTTGTCCACGATACTGTCGATAGAATCGGAGAGGGGTTCTCCGTTTTCAACCTTCTCAATCTCTCCGCGGAAGAAGTCCACCGCCTGGAAGATCATGTCGAACAGCTCCGGGCGGAGCTGCTCCGGCACAATATCGATGGTTTTTTCACGGATAATGAAGAACAGGTCCTCAATCCGGTGGGCCACCGTCATGATGTTATTGAACTCCATCATAGCGGAAGAGCCTTTTACTGTGTGCATGATACGGAAGATTTCGTTGACGCTGTCTTGTGAAAACGTGTCTGCCTGTTCAGCCGCCAGCAGAATGCCGTCCAGCTGCTCCAGCAGCGTATTTGTTTCATACAAGTACATGTCCAGGATGCTGTCGTTGCCGCTGCCCATAAAACGCCACCTCGTTTGCAAAATTTTGGTTTGACGCGGGGCGGTCCAAAAAGGGCAGAGTAACCCCCGCGCTGACTTCATCATACTGGATATCGGCAGGACCTGATAAAAAATTAAGACATCAAGAAACTTTTATTGAATGGAGTATCGCCTATGCCAGATTTGCTCGGCGTGACCAACCCGGTCCCCGGTACGGACAGCCAGACTGTCAACCGGAATTTGCCGGTTTCACCCAATAATACGCAGATACAGAATCCGCCTGACCCCAACCGGGTCAGCAAGCCGGACAACCGGTCGGAGCAGCAGGACAGCGGGCAGCAGGCCGGCGGCGGCGCGGAAGGCGCCCTGCGCTACGACTCCAACTATCAGACCTTCCTCATGCGGATGCACGAGAACCCGGATATGATGCGGACGATGACGGAGATTTTCCGCATTCTCCAGGGTACCGTGGTCAGCTCCGGCATGGGGGAGGGCATTGCCGCGGATATGGGCACCCTCATGCGGATGCTGGAGATGGACGAAAAGGCGCTGACCGGCTTCTTCAAAGGGCAGCTGGAGGCGGGGAACCGCTTCTCCGGCCCCCTCTTCAACATTCTGCGGGAGGCGTTCGGGGGCAGTACCTCCGAGGTTCTGCGCAGCAGCATCCTGCAATTTCTCAAGCGGTATAACGACTACACCTCCAGCCAGCATATCCAGGGCAGCCTCCTGCGCAACCTCACCCAGCTCACCCGCTCCATCCCCGCCAGCTTCGGCAACCGGCTTCTGCCCATGGTGTCGGACCTGGAGGCCATGCTCATGAAGGGCGACCGGCAGAGCGCGCTGAAGATGCTCCAGGGGACCATTCTGCCCTTCCTCTCCAACTACACCTCCCGGACCAACGACATGGGCCTGTCCCGGATGCTCATCTCCATGCTGGCCCTGGACGTAGCCCGGTTCGAGAACGGCTCGCGGGACGGTCTGCTCCAGTCCTTCCACCAGCTCAGCGCCCACAGCGCCCTCCGGGAGCGGCTGGGCAATCTCAGCGACGAGGCCCTGATGAAGCTCATCGACAGCGGCGGCTTCCTGAAGGCGGCGGAAAACGACAACTTTGCCGAGCAGCTGGCCCGGACCGCCCAGCGGGCCATCCGGGGCGGCGCGGGGACCGAGGCCCAGGAGTCCTTCCGCAACATCATCTCCGCCTTCCTGGTCAACGAGAGCGTGTTCATGCCCCTCAACCACATGATCCTCCCCCTGCTGTGGGACGGACGGATGATGTTCAGCGAGGTGTGGGTGGACCCGGACGCAGAGGAGAATATGAAGCAGGGCAAGGGCGGACGGGACAATGTCATCCGTTTCCTCTTCAAAATTGATATCCAGGAGCTGGGCTTTTTTGACATGGTCCTCACCTGCCAGCGGGACGCCGTGGACGTGCAGGTGTTCTGCCCTGAAACCGTGGCCCCCTTTTCCGAACTGGTGGGCGGCAATCTGACCCAGATTCTCAAGGACAACGGCCTTCAGGCCAATTTCGTGCAGGTACAGCCCATGCAGCAGCCCCTGCCGATTTCCAGCGTTTTCCCGCAAATTTTCAGAGGAGGGAGTGGCGTCGATGTCAAGGCGTGACCGGTCCGCAGTGGCCCTGCGGTACGAGGGCAGCAGCGGCGCGCCGGTGGTGGTGGCCTCCGGCATGGGCTATCTGGCCGAAAAAATTGTGGAGGTGGCCTCGGAGAGCGGCGTGCCGATCTATGAGGACAACTCCCTTGCCACTATGCTCAGCCAGCTGGCTCTGGGGCAGGAGATTCCCGATTCCCTGTACCGGGCCATCGTGGAAATTTATGTCTATTTCCTCAATTTTGACCCCAGCGACCCGGACAAAGCCCGCCGCCAGCGGCAGGCCCTCCGGGACCAGGCGGCGGCAGCCGCGGCCAAGCAGAAGGAGGCGCGGTGATGGAACGTCTTTATCTTGTGCTGGACAGCCGGGACCGTCCCCTCTGCCAGGCGGTACTGGAGTCCAGCCCCACCGCCGACATGCTCCAGGTGCGCCTGCTGCTGGAGGACGGGGAGGAACTGACCGTAGAGGGGGAGGTCCAGCTCATCGGGCTGGACGACCGCCTGCCTGCCCGCAGGGGCATGGTGAAGCGGCGGCGGGGCTGTCATATCGTGGTGCAGCCCACGGCGGAGCTGGGAGCCGAGGCGCGTGAAAACCTGCGGGTCCGCACGAACTTCAAGAGCATTATCCTCCCTGTCACCGGACAGTGGCGGGGCGCCCGCGCCGTACAGGGCTACGACCTCAGCTGCGGCGGCGTGGCTTTCCACACCATGCAGCCCCTTGCCCCCGGCGAGGTGGCGGAGCTGGTGCTGCCGGTGACGGACGAGCCGCTGCTGCTGCACTTCCGGGTGTTGCGCACACTGCCGTCCGACGACCCCGTGCCACTGTACGCCGCCCGGTTCGTGGACTTGATTCTGGACCAGGATATCGCCATCCGAAAGGCGGTCTTTGCCATCCAGGTCCGGGCGTTCTATCAGCATTGACGTTTGAACTGTTTGCTTTATCGCAGGGCCGGACGGCTCTGCTTTGAAGATATCCCCCGCATCCAACGGAAAGAAAGGAGATTCTTATGCACCAAACTCATCCCTCCGCCAGCCGGCGCGGGAGAACCAGGGCCATGGCCCTGCTCCTGGCGCTGGCGTTGCTGCTGGGCTTCGTCCCAGGGCTGGATCTGGGCGGCGGCGGGTCGGCCCACTGGTCGGACGCCTACCTCAGCCAGCTGATTGAATGGGACTTTGTCCGTCCCGATCAAGTCTCTCAGCCGGACAAACAGCTGACGCGGGCCGATTTTATGGCAATTACCAACCGGGCCTACGGCTACTCCGACCAGGGACCTACCCCCTTTGAGGATATCAAGGAGTCCGACTGGTTTTACGACGATGTGGAAATTGCCTACACCAACAAGTACATCAAGGGGACCAGCGAGACAACCGCCTCCCCTAACGATACCCTCACCCGTGAAACCGCCGCCACCATCCTGGGGCGGAACATGATGATGCAGGAGTCCGCCGGAGAAATCCTGGACTTCACCGATGCCAGAGACATCAGCTTCTGGAGCAAGGGCGTCATCAAGTCCTCCCTGGAACACTATCTGGTGGGCGGCTATGACGACGGCACCTTCCGTCCCCAGCGTTCCGTGACCTGGGGCGAAATGGCCGCCATGCTCACCCGTATTGTCGGCACGCCCCTCCAGGAGCCGGGCGACTACTCCCTGGGCGGCGTGTTCGGCAACGTCACCATCACCTCCCCCGGCGTCACCCTCCGGGACACCGTCGTCAGCGGCGATCTGTACATCACCGGCGGCGTGGGGCTGGGCGACATCAAACTGGAGAACGTCACCGTGCTGGGCCGGGTCATCTGCAGCGGCACCGGCGAAGCGGAGAGCGGTCAGGCCAGCATCATCCTGCGCAACGTCACCGCCGACGAGCTGCTCATTGACAACCTCCAGGGCAAGACCGTCTCCGTCCAGGCCGACGGCATCACGGAGATCGGCAGGACCACCGTGCGCACCTCCGCCTACATCGAGGACAACACCCCCGACGGCCTGGGGCTCCACGGCATCACCCTGGAGGCCCACCCCATGGACGAAGAGGACGAGGACGCCGGGCCGCCCTCCCTCACCCTGGCCGGACGCATTGAGAGCGTGGTCAACAAGACCCCCGAATCCTTTGTCCATGTGGCAAAAGGCACGGTGGGCGTGCTGACCATCGACGAAGCGGCGGTGGACTCCCACGTGACCATCGACCGCAACGCGGAGGTCAAGGAGCTGAATCTGGACACCGCCACCCTGGTGGACGGCGAGGGCGATATCAAACACCTCAACGTCAACGCGCCGGACTGCGAGGTCACGATTCTGCCCGAAGAAATCTATATCCGTCCCGGCATCATCGCGGAGATCAACGGCGAGGAGATGGACAACGCCGCCGGCGAGGCGTCCAACCGCGAGCCGCAGATTCTCTCCGGCTACCCCGCGGCGGAGGACATCGCTCCCACCACCATCACCGCAGTCTTTGCCGCCAACAAGAAGGGAACCATCTACTGGGCCATCAGTCCCATCTCCTCCGGCTCCGTGGGTGTGGACGACCTCATCAAGCCCCCTGTTTACGGCGGTATCTCCGTTGCCCACGGCAGCGTGGCTGTGCCGGAGGCGGACGAGGAAGTGCGCTCCGCTGTCAAGGGCCTGACGCCGGGCGGCAGCTTCTACCTGTCTGCTGTTATGGTGGATGAGCGGGGCGTGCAGAGCACGGTCAAGGTCATCTCCTTCAGCACGCCGGACAACACCAAGCCCGCTTTCTGTCAGGGCTACCCCTATATGTCCTCCACCTCCGCCAAGACCGGCTGTCAGGTGGTGGTCATGCCCACCAAGACCTGCAACCTCTATTACGCCCTCATGCCCAGCGGCGCGAAGGCTCCCACAGAGGCTGAGTTCAAGAGCGGCGCGATTACCGGCGCGCTGGGTTACGGCATGGCGCCAGTGACCAAGAACACCGAGTCCGTCTTCCGCGTGGACGACGTGACCCTGGAGGAGCAGAAGGAGTATGTTCTTTACCTCTGGCTGGTGGACGCCGACGGCGCCAACTCCAGCAAGGTCACGTCCCTGAAGTTCACCACCAAGGACGAGACGCCCCCCTTCTTTATCATTCCCCCCACCCCCAACAAGGTGCAGGCCACCAGCGTGGGCCTGAACTTCCGCCTCAGCGAGGACGGAACCGTTTTCTGGGCCGTGGTGCCTGCGGGTACCGAGTACCCCAAGAAGCAGCCGGGTAAGGACACCATCAACCTCAGCGACGACTGGGCCAAACTCCAGGTGCAGAGCGGCGCCAACGCCTTTAAGTCCGGCAAGGTGTCCGCCAGCGAGGGCAAGGACGGTACCATCAACGTCTCCGGCCTGGATAAAGAGACTGCCTATGACCTCTACTATGTGGCCCAGGACAAGGCGGGGAACTTCTCCGTCATGGTGCAGAAAGTCGTCATCAACACGCTGGATGAAAGCGGACCGAAGATCCGCCAGTATTTCAGCAAGTACGACGGCACCGACGAGACCAAGAACCCCATGCCCGCCACGGACATCATCCTGGAGTTCACCGAGAACGTCCGCTACAGCGGCGAGAACGGCGGCGAGGGCCTCCTGGAGCTGTACAAAGCCTATGACGAGGCCCAGGGCGCAACCAACAAGGCCGATGCCCTGGCGCGGCTGGTCACTTCTGTCCGGGGGAGCATCACCCTCTGGAGGGAGGACTCCAGCACCGGCCAGAACGTGGAGGTGACGCACCGGTACAGCGTGCTACCGGGCCAGCCGGAGCACACGGAAAACGCCAACTGGGTCATCGACTACGAGCAGGTCAAAGTGGAGATGCGGGACGGCAAGATGCTGGTCACATTCCCTGAGTCCGGTTTGAATCTGGACAGCGGCGCGACCTATTACTTCACCATCCACGACCTGACCGACACCTCCACAGCACAGAACCCCCTGGCCCCCAGCACCGTGGACTACAACGCCGCCTCCGTGGCCCTGGGCCACAATGTGCCGAAGTTCACCACCGTGTTTGCGGACGTGTTCCTCAGCGACCCCGGCGTGCGCAACGGCGAACCCTATGAACGCCGCGCCGTAGCCAATGCCAACGACAAGCCGAAGAAGAGCGACGCCCTGCCTGTGGCCAACACCCAGTATGTGGGCATTCTGGACCCGTCCCATGCCGACCCCACAGAGGACGCTACCCCGGCTACCGTTGACATGCACTTCCAGGTGACGCCCCGCGCCACCAAGACCGTGGAGGATAACATCAGCTATGATATCCTCATTTGGACGGACACCACCTGCACCTATGACCTGTACTACCGCATTCTGGATAAGAATGGCAACCCGGTAGACAAGGATACCACCACCCCCGCCGCAAGAGCCGCCGGTGATGACGATACCGTGCCCGCAGCCAACCGGCTCAAGACCCGCCCCGGCTACGAGGCCGCGGACGACAACGGCTGGGTGTATCTGGGCTACAGCGGCGACCTGAACGTGGACTCCACCGCCGAGTGGGAGGGCAAGACGGTCAACGGACACTTCAACCGCCTGGGCAACTCCGAGTTCCCCGCCCTGAAGAACATGAGCGAGAACCTGCGCTATGAGTTTGCCATCTCCCTGCGCAGTATCAAGGGTTCCTCCGCCCGTGCCACCTGGACCGGGAAAGTGAACATGAAGGTGCAGGTTGCGGCGGGCTGGTCCAGCCGTCTGCACACCCTCAGCCAGGGCCTGAACTGGAAGACCACCTGGCCTGATTTCCAGAACATTCCCATCACCGCCGGCGGCGTACAGTCGGTGGGTAAGGACGCGGAGGGACACTTCTACTTTGATATCTTCCAGCTCTTTACCGATACCCGCCTGCCCGTATTCGCCACCAATTCCCCCTCCTTTGCCACCACCTCCGATTCCGTCACCATGAGCCTCGCTCTGGACCGGAAGGGTACCATTTACTATGCGGTTGGTAAGGCGGAGATCAGTCCCTCCAACAAGCATCCGGCGATTACCACCACGTATCAGAATACGACCATCGCTGGCGATACCGACCACGAGGTCTCTCTGAACCCGGCGGCAGGGGAACCCAAGGTGCCCCGCAATGGTCCGGAGGATAAACAGTTTGCCGGTATGACCCCGGCCCAGAGCGTCAACGCGGAGCCGTACGATATCACCAACCCGCTGAACCAGTATATCTTTAACCCCCAGGGCTGGTCTGACGCTATGGTGGCTGTGGCTACCGACCACATCGAAAACCCCGGCGGCGCACTGTCTACGCCCGTGGTAAAGGACCTGGAGCCCAACACCACCTATTATGTTTACTTTGTGCTGAAGGGTACGGCGCAGGAAATTTCCCGCGTCTATGTGTATCAGTTCACCACCGAGCCCATCCGGCCCCCGAAAATCACGGATTTGTCCCCTATATCTGGCGGCGATGCCCGGACGGAGACGGATGTAAACAGTTTGATGGACTACCGCGTGTTCAACGCAGTAGAGGCTGGCATTCCTGGGAATGTCCCGATACTGCAAGCAAAATTGAATGATGCTGGCAACCACAACGAATTGAATATTCCTGCGCCTTATACGGACTATACCATCCTTCAGGCTTTGACAACGCCTTTCGATATTGCACAGGTAAGCAATCCCGGCGTTGACAACGTGCCTACAAAGGACGGTGTGCCAGACGTAAGAATGAAAGACTACACTGTGTTTGACATCTATGCCAGTGCAGACGCTAAGCGCCATGTATATAACATGATTCTTAACGGCAGTACCAGCGGTGAGTATGCACCGGATATGGAGCCGATTGATGAGGGACACAACCTCAAGATTAAGGGTACAACGCCTACAACCTTGGAGTTGAAGGACATCAAGCCGGGCGGCACCTACCTGATTGTCACGATGGCTCGTAATGAGCTGAGCGATGAGAATGCATCGGTACAGGATAACTTCTCTTTCCGCGCGGCGGAACGTATCGGCATTGTCGATCAGGAGGCTCCTAAAATTGACCGTTTTGCAGGCGGCAGCGCTAACCCGGATAGGCCGTCTACTTCCCCCACAAGTCAAACATATAGCGGTTCGTTCTCCATCATCTTCAATACAGATATCTACTGGAGGCAAGATGCCAACCACCGCCATTACCCCGCAGGCGGCGAAGATAAATTTGACGCAGACGGCAACCCCACGGAGAAGAACATCTTGACGAATGCAACCATCAATCCTAAGAGCAGTACAGTCACAGCATCCACTACCTCCGTTCCTACGAAGATATTCACCTTTAACTTCGAGCATATGGAGAATAACGGCAGTATCATCATAGAAGGCGGCAACCTCTGTAACTCCAGCGGTCAGCTGGCAAATGACAACTTGGTTATTACCTTCAAAGAGGATGCAACCAGATTCTATGCCATTGCGGAGTGGGGTTCTTCCAAATCGGAAATTGAGCTGTACACGAAGCCTCCTATGGAAATGAATTTGGTCAGCACCAGCGGCGTGATACTGACCCCCAAGGGAACCAACTATGCGTTGACTCTCAATACGGGCAATACAGACAATAGCTCTACCATTCTTGCATCGTTGGTTCCGGCAAGCAATGAATACAAGTTCACCTGGACCGGAGCTAACCAGAATGTTGTTACTGTTGACCTGGATGGAAGCAACAATGAAACAGCGAAAATTACCGCTGTAGGCGTTGGCAAGACCACCATCACAGTGTCTACAGCCGGAGGAGCCGCGCTGAAGACAATTGATGTTACCGTCCAAGCCGGAGCAACCAGGGGCGCAGTCACAGCAGACAAGACGAGCGTTACTTTCAAGGCAGGGGATACAACACCCAAGACCGTGAAGCTCACGACATCCCCGGAGCTGGGTCAGGCGGTTGTAAAGACGATCAACCCCACGACGCCCGCCTATGAATCGACGCTGCAGAAGACATCCGCCACCACGTACAGTCTGAAGATCACGCCGAAGAAAGTCACCCGCAAAACCACGGCAAAGCTCCAGATTTCGGCAGGCGGCAAGAAGGTGGAGGAGATCACCGTCACCGTCAATCCCACGAAAAACTGATCCCCACCTGCGGGAGCGGGCTATCCCCGCTCCCGCTTCCCTATAGCAAAATTTGACAAAAAGGAGTGTTTCCATGAAACCGACTGACAGACAGCGGTGGCTGAGCCTGCTGCTGGTTCTGATGCTGGCGTTGAGCCTGGCCGCTCCGGCCCTGGCGGCGGAGGGCGGTAAGACTGAATTTACTTTCCGGACCAATAAGCTGAACTTTGACCCAGGCGGCGGCGACAGCGTTATCGCCACAGTCCACAACGCCAGCAGTGACACCCATTTGAGGTGGACGTCCAGCGATGAAAGCGTCCTGGAGGTAGACTATGACGCTGCTACCTTGGCGGACACCGCCTATTTTAATCCGCTTAAACCCGGTAAAGTCACCGTTACTGTTACCGCCTCAGACAGCCAATACAGCCAAACGCTGGACGTCACCGTCAACGGCATCCTGCTCTTGAAGGGCAACTCCCTGAGCGTGCCGGAAAACGGGACCGTCATCTGGACCCGCGGCCAGGATTTTGAGCGTTACGGCACTGCCGCCGAGGAGAGCTCCACCATTGCCCTCACCAGCGACAAGAACAACGTCTCCTGCCGCACCATGCAGGACGGCACAAAGGAGCAGTGGGTCTTCAACGGCATCCGCCAGGGCAACGCCACCGTCACCGCCCAGGCCCGCACCGCCCAGGGCGCCAATGCCGGATCACCGGTAGAAATCCGCGTAGCGGTGGCGGAGAACACCGCCTCTACCATCGTTCCGCCGGGAACCTACAGCGCGTCCAATCCCCTGCGCCTGTCCACCCTGGAGGCACAGATCGCGGCCCAGTGCCGGGAAATGATTCAGGACGCCAATAACAATCTGGTCTCTGTCTCCGGCCTGACCGTGGACACCAAGGAGGGTACGCTCTATCTGGGATACACGGACGCGGACAACACCGGCGCAGGCGTCGGCACGGGTATGACCTACTATGTGTCCACCTCCAGCGTGGGTCCGTATCTGAAGGACATTGTCTTTGTCCCCAATCCCCGCTTTACCGGCGACAAGGCTACCATCACTTTCACCGGCAACAGCTCCGGGGGCCGGACCTTCAAGGGTAAAATTTCTGTCAGCGTGACCAAGAGCGCAGGAAATGCCAATCTCACCCTCAGTACCGCCGAGGGTACGCCCCTGAAGCTGACCTCCGCGCCCTTCTCCACCGCGTTCCAGCAGGTGGCGGGTGCGCCGCTGCACTCTGTGGTCTTCTCCCTGCCCACCGAGTCCCAGGGTACGCTGTACCGGGATTACATCAATGCCAGCAACTACGCGGCGAAGGTGACGGCCAACGACCGCTTTACCCTGAGCGAGCTGAGCCGGGTCACGTTTGTCCCGGCGGACGGGTACGTGGGCGCGGTGGTCATCGGCTACGCCGGATACACCGCCGCCGGAATGCGCTACAACGGCCAGCTGACCGTCACCGTCAAGCAGAGCGTAGACGGCGTCATCACCTACTATGACGGCGGTCTGGGACAGGCGACGTTCAAGGAGGCGGATTTTGAGGACTACAGCCAGCGTGTCACCGGCGCAAAACTGGGCTGGGTGTGCTTTGCCCTCCCGGCGTCCAGCCAGGGAACGCTGTACTATAACTACGGCCAGTCCGATGCCTCCCAGATCATGGCGGGCGACACCTTTCCCTACCAGGGAACCCCTAACATCAATTTTGTCACCATGGTCCCGGCGGACGGCTTCTCCGGTCTGGCCCGCGTGAACTTCACCGGCGCAAACGAGAGCGGCGCGTCCTTCAGCGGCACAGTGGAGGTCCACTTCCAGTCCGGCGGCGGCATGGGCGGCGTCGGGGACGGCGGGACCGGCGGCAGCGGCATGGATGTGGTCTATACCTGCCTGCCTGGCAGTTCGGTGAAGCTGGCGGCCAACGATTTCAACAATCTCTGCCAGCAGCTGACGGGCCAGCGGCTGCACTACATCACCTTCCAGTCCCTGCCGGACCACACCCTGGGCGCGCTCTATCACAACCGCACCACGGCCAATGTGATCGGCAACCGCGTGACCCGCGGGACGAAATATTATAACAGTGCGTCCCCCTATCTCATGAACCTCTCCTTCTGGGCCACGGCCACCTTCCATGGAGATGTGGAGATTCCCTTCACCGGCGCGTCGGTGTCCGGCCAGACCTTCAGCGGCTCGCTGATTATCACCACCGGCTCTACCCACAACTACAACGCTACCATCTCCTACAGCACCGCCGGACGCTCCCCTGCGGTCTTTGTGGGCGCACAGTTCGACACCCTCTGCCGGACCGCCACCAATTCCGCCCTGAACTACATCCGCTTCACCTCCCTGCCCACGGCCACCCAGGGCAACGTCTACTTTGACTATCAGCGCGCAGGGACGCCGGCCACCATCACCACCAGCGACAGCTTCTATCTCAGCGGCGAGCAGTCTGTCTCCCGGCTCAGCTTCCTGCCGGCCCCCGGCTTCACAGGCACGGTATCCATGCCCTTCACCGGCTGGTCCATTGCCGGTATGCAGTTCCAGGGTACGGTGCAGGTGAACGTCACCGGCGGCGTCAGCGGCACCACCATTGTATACACAACCAGCGGCTCCCCGGTGCAGCTGAGCGCCTACGACTTCAGCAACCAGGGCGGCGGCCAGCCGGTAAACGTCAGCTTCACCCGTATGCCCTACGAGAGCCAGGGCAAGCTGTACTATCAGTACACCAATCCCACCCACTTCAGCTGGCTGGCAACGGCGGGGATGCAGTACGGCTTCAGCTCCGACCCCCTGGTGGCGAATCTGACCTTTATTCCCAAGGCGGGCTATCAGGGTACGGTGACGATCCCTTACACCGCCGTCAACACCTCCGGCAGCACGTATACGGGGGAAATTCAGATTGCGGTGGAGCCGTCTGTACACTCCAAGTACTTCCGCGACCTCACCGGCCAGTCCGCCGCGACGGTGTCCGCCGTGGACTTCCTCTACAGCCAGGGCGTGGTCAACGGCGTCCGTGACGGTCAGTACGCACCGGCCAGCAACATCCGCCGGGGCGACTTCTGCCTGATGCTCTACCGTGCCTTCCAGTTTGACTCCGACGGCACCACCGCCGGATTCCGGGACGTGCCGGACAGCGCCTACTATGCCCAGGCGGTGAACGTCCTGCGCTCCCACGGTATTGTCAAGGGTACTGGCGGCAATACCTTCCAGCCCAGCGCATCCATCTCCCGTCAGGACGCGGCCCTGATGGTACAGCGCACCTTCCAGGCCGCGGGTCTGGAGGCTGCCGATGGTACGGAGGAGAGCTTTGCGGGCTACAGCGACGCCAATCTGGTGGACGCCTATGCACGGGGCGCAGTATCTGGTCTGCTCCAGCAGGGGATTATGCCCACCCGAAACGGCAGCATATCCCCCCGTGCGGCCCTGACCCGTGCGGACATGGCCCTGCTGCTGCACAGAGCCATCGCACGCTGATACTTTTTCTTTCAAGAAAAAGTTGATTGCAAAAACAACTACCCCTACCCAGCTTAGGCCGGGTAGGGGTAAACTTATTCTGGGCAGCGGGTCATTTCCGACGCGGCGGGCGATCAGGAGACGGCGAATGGCAGCTTTTTTAATTTACTGCAGCCTCTGTTTCAACTCATACAGCAGGCTCATAGCCTCCAAAGGGGTCAAGGTTTCCGGCTGGGTTCTTCTCAGCCGGTCGATCACCTCCGCCTCGCTGACGGCCTCCATAGACACCTGCTCCGTCTGCGGCGCGGCCAGCAGCGGCACGGTATGTCCGCTCTGGCTCTCCAGCTCCTTCAAAATCACCTTTGCCTTTTTCACCACGCTGTCCGGCAGACCCGCCAGCTTTGCCACCTCAATACCGTAGCTGCGGTCCGCGCCGCCGGGCAGGATTTTCCGTAGGAAAATAATCTCATCCCCCCGGCTTTTGATAGCGATGTTGTAGTTTTTCACCCCAGGCAAGTCCTCCTCCAGCACGGTCAGCTCATGGTAGTGGGTGGCAAAGAGGGTTTTCGCGCCCAGCTTTTTCCGGTCCGCACAGTGCTCCAGTACCGACCGTGCAATGCTCATACCGTCGAAGGTGCTGGTTCCCCTGCCGATCTCGTCCAGAATCAACAGACTGCGGCTGGTAGCGTGGCGGAGGATGTCCGCAACCTCGGTCATCTCCACCATAAATGTGGATTGTCCTGCGCTCAAATCATCGCTGGCTCCAATTCTGGTAAAAATCCGGTCCACCACGCCGATGCGGGCGGCCCGCGCGGGGACAAAGGAGCCAATTTGCGCCATAAGCGTAATCAGAGCCACCTGCCGCATGTAGGTAGATTTACCGGCCATATTGGGGCCGGTGATAATGGACACCCGGTTTTCCTGTTCTCCCATATAGGTGTCGTTGGGGACGAAGAGCTGGTCCTTCAGGACCCGCTCCACTACTGGATGGCGGCCCTCGTGAATCTCGATCACGCCGCTCTCGTCCACCACCGGACAGCAGTAGTTATTTTTTGCCGCCGCTGACGCCAGGGAACAGAGGGCGTCCAGCTCCGCCACCGCCGCCGCCGTGGACTGAATCCGGGCCATCTGCCCGCCCACCTGCTCCCGCAGCTGGACAAAGAGGTCGTATTCCAGGGACACCACCCGGTCGCTGGCGCTGAGGATGGTGTTTTCCAGTTCCTTCAGTTCCTGGGTAATGTATCGCTCGCAGTTGGCTAAAGTCTGCTTGCGGATGTACTCCTGCGGCACTTGGTCATAATAGGACTTGCTGACCTCAATATAGTACCCGAACACCTTGTTGTACCCGACTTTCAGGCTCTTGATGCCGGTTTTTTCTTTTTCACGGCTCTCCACCTCGGCGATGACGCTCTTGCCGCCGCTGAGGATATCGTGGAACCGGTCCACATCCTTGTTGTATCCTGGCCGGATAAACCCGCCCTCCCGGACGGAAAAGGGCGGCTCGTCCACAATAGCCTGGCACAAGAGCTGGAACACGTCCTCCAGCGTGTCCAAATCCCGGTACAGCTCTCCCAGCCGTCCGGCGGAGAAGGGAGCCAGTCTGTTTTTCAAATCCGGCAGTTTTCCCATGGAGGCCCGGAGGGACGCCATATCCCGCCCCCCTGCGCTGCCATAGACCACTCTGCCAATCAGCCGCTCCAGATCGTTGATGCCGCTCAGAGCCAGCGCCAGCTCCTCCCGGTTGATGGAGTCCTTGACCAGAGCGTCCACGGCGTTCAGGCGCCGGTTGATGGCGGCTACGCTCAGCAGCGGCCTCTCCAGCCAGGAGCGCAGCATCCGTCCGCCCATAGCGGTCTTTGTCCTGTCCAGTACCCACAGCAGGGACCCCTGTTTTTTGCCCTCCCGCATGGTGGCGGTCAGCTCCAGATTCCGGCGGGCGCTCAGGTCCAGCTCCATGAACCGGCCCTGCTCGTAGTATTCCAGATCGCGGATATGGCTCAAATCCGTCCTCTGTGTCTCATAGAGGTAGCACAGCAGCCCCCCCAGGGCCATGACCGCGGCGGGAACGGGGACGGCCTGGGCAGCGTCGTGGCCGTACTGCTTTTTTACCCGGTACAGGGCGTCGTCCAGAGCAAACCGGCCCTCGCCGTAATTCTCCGCCAGACAGCTGAACTTCTCCCGCAGCAGCTTCAGCAGCTCCCCCTCCCCGTAGGCGCGGGGATTGAGCACTGCCTCCACCGGCGAGAACCGGCCCAGCTCGTTTGTCACATGGTTCAGCCGTTCCGGACCGGAGAAGGCGGTGGCGTGGGTTTTGCCGGTGGTGATGTCGCAGAAGCAGAGCCCTGCGGTCTCCTCGTCCATATAAATACCGCAGATATAGTTGGACCGGCTGCCCTCCAGCATGGACGCATCCACGGTACCCGGAGTGACCACGCGGATGATATCCCGGCTGACCAGCCCCTTTGCCTGACTGGGGTCCTCGGTCTGCTCGCAGATAGCCACCTTGTAGCCCTTGGCAATGAGCCGCTGGATATACCCGTCGCAGGAGTGGTAGGGTACGCCGCACATGGGCGTCTGCTCTCCCTCCGGTTTGCCCCGGTCCCGTGTGGTGAGGGTGAGGTCCAGCTCCTGGCTGGCCAGCTTAGCGTCCTCGTTGAACATCTCATAAAAATCCCCCAGCCGGAAAAAGAGGATGGAGTCCTTGTGCTGTTTTTTAATCTCCAGGTATTGCCGCATCATCGGTGTCATTTCCGCCATTGTCCGTTCCTCGCCTCTCTTTATCAATCTCTTATACTTTTTCTTGAAGGGAATGTATTAAAAAGCGTTGTGATCGTGCGGCGAATTGGGACGGTCCCCGCAGGGCGGCACACGCTGGCTGTCCGCCAGGGTCCCGAATAACGCCCAGGTATTGCTGTCCACAATGTCCGCGTCCACATACTGCCCGATCAAATCCCTGCCGCCGTCCAGATGCACCAGACGTCCGCCGTTGGTGCGGCTGGAGAGGGGCCAGCGTTTGTCTCCGCACTCGCCGTCCACCAGTACCCGCACAGTCCTGCCCACGTAAGCCCGGTGCAGCTCGCCGGAAATCCGGTTCTGCGCCTCCAGCAGCCGGTCAAACCACACCTGTTTTTCCGCCCGGCTGGCCGGGTCCGGCATCTGCGCCGCCGGTGTGCCGGGCCGGGGGGAGTAGATAAAGGTAAACAGGGCGTCATACCGCACCTCTTCAATGAGGGAAACGGTGTCCATAGCCTCCGCCTCCGTCTCGCCGGGGAAGCCAATGATAATATCGCTGGTGAGCGTCAGCTCCGGCATGACGCTCCGGGCATACCGGACCTTTTCCAGGTACTGCTCCCGCGTATAGCCCCGGTTCATTACCCGCAGGACCCGGCTGTTTCCGGACTGCACCGGCAGATGGAGCTGTTTTGCGACATGGCTGCAGCGGGCCATGGTGTCGAATAATTTTTCTCCCGCGTCCTTGGGGTGGCTGGTCATAAAGCGAATCAGATAGTCCCCCGGTATTTTGTCGATCTCCGCCAGCAGGTCCGCAAAATCCATGGAACGCTCCAGGTCCTTGCCGTAGGAGTTGACGTTCTGGCCCAGGAGGGTGATCTCCCGGTACCCCTCCGCCGCCAGCTGCCGCACCTCCGCCAGAATATCCTCCGGTTCCCGGCTCCGCTCCCGGCCCCGCACATAGGGGACAATGCAGTAGGAACAGAAATTGTTGCAGCCGTACATAATGGACACCCACGCCTTCACGCCGCTCTCCCGGACCACCGGCAGACCCTCGGCGATGGAACCGTGGACATTTTCGATGGAAAACACCCGCTTCCGGCTCTGCAGCGTCTCAAAGAGCAGCTCCGGGAATTTCCACAGCGCCTGGGGGCCGAAGACCAGGTCTACATGGCGGTAGGACGCCTTGATTTTTTTAGCCACACTCTCCTGCTGGGCCATGCAGCCGCACAGACAGATTATCAGTTCCGGATTGCGCTCCTTGGCGTGGACCAGCTGTCCCACCACGCCGAAGACCTTCTTCTCCGCATTGTCCCGGATGGCGCAGGTGTTGATGACGATTACATCCGCCGCGTCAGGGTCCTGGGTAAAGGCGCAGCCCATATCCCGCAGCATCCCCATCAAACGCTGGCTGTCCGCCACGTTCTGCTGGCAGCCGTAGGTATCCACCACAGCCAGCGGGGGATGGCCCCGCCGGGCCAGCTCCTGGGCGGTTTTCCGTATAAAATCCCTCTGCCGCTCAATTTCTCCGGCGGGGACGACGACTTGTGTTCTCTCCAAAGCGGTTCTCCTTGTATTATGAATCTTGATGGCTTATTATACTGCGAAAAAGCGCAAAAAACAAGAGGGAGCGCTCCTGCTGCGGGCAGTAAACTTTCCCGCCGGTCCGCTGGAATTTTGTTTATTTTTTCACTTCCCTTTTTATGGAAAAGAGTATATACTGAATCATAAGTTCAGAAACAGCATATCAAAAAGCGCGATGCTGCTCTTTGGAATCGCCCAGGTAGCCGAAGGACAGCACAGCGCATTTTTTATCAGGAGGAGGATTATTTATGTGCGGTATTGTAGGATATGTAGGCCGCGAGGCGGCGGCGCCCATTCTGCTGGAGGGGCTGAGCCGTCTGGAGTACCGGGGGTATGACTCTGCCGGCGTGGCGGTGTGTACGGCGGACGGCCTGTCCGTCCACAAGGCCAAGGGCCGTCTTCATGTGCTCAGCGGGATGCTGGACGGCGGCAGGGCGGTACAGGGTACGGCTGGCGTCGGCCACACCCGCTGGGCCACCCACGGCGCGCCCTCAGACGCCAACTCCCATCCCCAGGTCAGCCGCAGCGGCAAGATTGCCGTGGTACATAACGGCATCATTGAAAATTACGCGGAGCTGAAAGATTTCCTCCAGAAACAAGGGGTACCCTTCGCCTCGGAGACAGACACAGAGGTGGTCGCCCAGCTGGTGGAATACTTCTACGAAAACGGGAAGGCGGACATCCTGGACGCCGTGGGCCGCTGCCTGCACCGGATTGAAGGCGCGTATGCGCTGGGCATCCTGTGCGCCGACACGCCGGACCAGATTGTTGCCGTGCGCAAGGACAGCCCTTTGATTCTGGGCATTGGCGACGGCTGCAATTTCCTGGCCAGCGATGTAACCGCCATCCTGCGCCATACCCGCCGGGTTTCGTACATGGACGACGGCGACCTGGCGGTACTGACGCGGGAGGGCATCCAGCGCTATAACCGCCTGATGCAGCCCGTTGAAATGGAGATTACCCGCGTGGACTGGGAGATTGACGCAGCAGAAAAGGGGGGCTATGAACACTTCATGTTCAAGGAGATTATGGAGCAGCCGGATGCCCTCCGCCGGGCCGTCTTCCCCCGGATTCGGGACGGAGAGGTCTTTTTGGAGGACTTCTCCCTGCCGGACGCCTATATCCGCTCCCTGCGCAAGCTGTACGTGGTGGCCTGCGGCTCCTCCTACCACGTGGGCATGGTGGGCAAATACTGCCTGGAGCGGATGCTCCGCCTGCCGGTAGAGGTGGCTCTGGCGTCGGAATTCCGGTACATGGACCCGATTGTGGATGAACACACCCTCGTGGTGGTCATCAGTCAGTCCGGCGAGACACTGGACACCATGGCCGCTCTCCGAGAGGCCAAACGGCTGGGGGCAAAAATACTGTCCATAGTCAACGTGGTGGGGTCCTCCATCGCCCGTGAGAGCGACGAGGCGCTCTACACCTGGGCAGGACCGGAGATCGCCGTGGCGACCACCAAGGCCTACACCACCCAGCTGGCGGTTTTAGACCTGCTGGGCCTGTATCTGTCGAAGACGCTGGGGTCTCTGGACGAGGCGGAGCGGCGGCGCATTCTGGACGAAATGCTGCTGCTGCCAGAAAAACTGGAGCGCGTCCTTGCCGGAAAAGAGGACATCCAATACTTTGCCAGCCGGTATTTCAATCTCAACAGCGTCTTTTTCATTGGGCGGAATATAGACTACGCCCTGGGCCTGGAGGGTTCCCTGAAGCTGAAGGAAATCTCCTACATCCACTCCGAGGCATACGCCTCCGGCGAGCTGAAACACGGAACCATCAGCCTCATAGAGGACGGCACGCTGGTGGTGGCTCTGGGCACCTACGGCAAGCTGTTTGAGAAGGCGATGAGCAATATTCTGGAGGTCAAGACCCGCGGCGGCGACGTGCTGGCGTTGACGGCGGAGAGCCGGAGGGCAGAGATGTCGCGTACGGCTAACGGCGTGATCTCCATACCCGACGCCCATCCTATGCTGATGCCCCTGCTGGGAGCCGCGCCGCTGCAGCTGTTTGCGTATTATGTGGCGTTGATGCGGGGCTGTGATATTGATAAGCCCCGGAATCTGGCAAAATCGGTCACTGTGGAGTAAATGTGCAGAAGGATACCCCTCTGCATAACAAGTGTATATATTCATTCCAAACGCTGGATTTCTGGAAGCTCCGGCAAAATCCAACCAATCTTTTCCCGCTTTTTTGCGAAAAACAGCAAAGTTACAAGAATTCCAATCAATAATTATTCATTTTTGTATAATAAACCATTGACAATTACAAACCTCTGTAGTATGCTTCCAAATACCTTAGCCGGCAGGCCGGGTGTTTGGAAGACCGCCGCCATTTCCGGCGGCAAAGAAAGGATGTTTGTAATGAAAAAGTTATTTTCTCTGATTTTGGCCCTGACGATGGCGCTGGCCCTGGCCGCCTGCGGCAGCAGCGGCGGCAATCCGTCCAACGGCCAGAACGACGCGCAGAATGCCAGCCAGAACACCGGGGACAGTCAGGACGCCTCCAGCGGCGATGTTGACATCAACACCCTGGTGGTGGAGAGCGGAAAGCTGCATATGTCCACCAACGCCTCCTTCCCTCCCTATGAGATGGTTGCCAACGACGGCAGCTTCGAGGGTATTGACGTAGAGGTTGCGGGCCTCATTGCTGAGAAACTGGGCTTGGAACTGGTGGTGGACGATATGGACTTTACTGCCGCTATGCTGGCTGTGCAGAACGGCAAGAGCGACATCGCTATGGCGGGCATCACCGTCAACGAGGAGCGTCAGGCGAATATGGACTTCACGGAGTCCTATGCCACCGGTGTACAGGTCATCATCGTGCCGGAGGGTTCCAGCATCGCCACTGTGGATGATCTGGCCAACGCCGAGCTGATCGGCACCCAGGATGGTACGACCGGCTATATCTACTGCTCCGATACGCCGGAGAACGGCGGCTACGGCGAGGACCACGTGGTTGCTTACGAGAACGGCTCCGTGGCGATTCAGGCTCTGCTGGCCGGTCAGGTGGACTGCGTGGTCATCGACAACGAACCCGCTAAGGCTTACGTGGCAGCTAATCCCGGTTTGAAGATTCTGGACACCGAGTTTACTGTTGAGGACTACGCCATTGCCATGAAGAAGGGCAGCACAGAGCTGATGGACCTGGTGAACACGGCCCTGAAGGAGCTGATGGACGACGGTTCCGTACAGGCTGTAGTGGATAAGTACATCAAGGCTTAACAGCAGGAACATACAGACGGGGCGGCGCAGGCCGCCCTTTCTGATATAGAGGAATTGAGGAAAGGAAAGAGGCGCGATGGGATGGATTGACTGGTGCGAGCAGCTGCTTGCATCCGCCCAGGGCGGGACGGTCCTGGGTCCCTGGGAAAAACTGAACAAGGACTTCTATCAGGCTTTCGTACAGGAGGGCCGGTGGAACATGTATATCGAGGGCATCGGCAACACGCTGAAGGTTGCGGTGCTGGCCCTGATTCTGGGCTTTGTCCTGGGCCTGCTGGTGGCTATGGTGCGTACGTTCCACGACCAGCGGCGGGAGGAGCGGCCCAGCTTCCTGTTGGGCGTCCTGAACCTGGTATGCAAAATCTATACCACGGTTATCCGCGGCACGCCCATGATGGTGCAGCTGCTGATTATGGGCTTTGTTATCTTCAAGTCCAGCCGGAATCTGGTGGGCATCGCGGCCCTGTCCTTTGGCATCAACTCCGGCGCATATGTGGCGGAGATCATCCGGGGCGGCCTGATGAGCGTGGACAGCGGGCAGATGGAGGCCGGACGGAGCCTGGGCCTGAACTACATCCAGACCATGTGGCACATTATCATCCCCCAGGCGATCAAGAATATCCTGCCCGCCCTGGGCAACGAGCTGATCACCCTCCTGAAAGAAACCTCCATTGTCACGGTCATCGGCCTGCGGGATCTGACCAAAGCCGCCCAGCTGATTACCGGCAAAACCTACGGCGGCTTCATGGCGCTGTTCGGAGTGGCGTTGATTTATCTGGCAATGGTCATGATACTCAGCTGGCTGGTCAACAGGCTGGAAAGGAGGCTGCGCAGCAGTGAGCGGTAAAGGCGATGTACTGATTCGGGTGGAAAACCTGGAGAAGCATTTCAAGGGCGGTCAGATTCACGCCCTCAACGGCGTAACGGCGGATATCCGCAGAGGCGAGGTGGTGGTGGTCATCGGGCCGTCCGGGTCCGGGAAGTCCACCTTCCTGCGGTGCCTGAACCTGCTGGAGCGGCCTACAGGCGGCAAGGTTTCCTTTGGCGGCGTGGATATCACGGACCCAAAGGTGAACATCGACATCCACCGGCAGAAAATGGGCATGGTGTTCCAGCACTTCAACCTCTTTCCCCACATGACGATTCTGGAGAATATGACGCTGGCTCCCATCAAGGCGCTGAAAAAGAACAAGGAGGCGTCCGAACAAAAGGCGTTGGCTCTGCTGGACCGGGTGGGCCTGGCGGACCGGGCGGCAGCCTATCCGGGCCAGCTGTCCGGCGGACAGAAGCAGCGGATTGCCATTGTGCGGGCGTTGTGTATGGAGCCGGAGGTCATGCTCTTTGACGAGCCTACCTCCGCCCTGGACCCTGAGATGGTGGGCGAGGTGCTGGAGGTCATGCGGGACCTGGCCGGCGAGGGCATGACTATGGTGGTTGTGACGCACGAGATGGGCTTTGCCAGAGAGGTAGGCAGCCGGGTCATTTTTATGGACGGCGGCGCAATTGTGGAGGAGAACTCCCCCGAAGAGCTGTTCGGCAATCCGTCCAGCGAGCGGCTGAAGCTGTTTTTGGCGAAGGTTCTGTAATACCTTGTATTTGCGAGAAAAGAAGACTGGGGGCGTCATGGCGGCGCTCCCAGTCTTCTCTTATAGTACCAGCTCCTCCTCTGTTTCCCCTCTGAACAGCGGCAGCCATAACAGCAGCGCACCCTTTTCGTTGATCTCGTTGGGGCGCTTTTTCAACTTGAAAAAGTGCAGCCCCATCTTGTCCGGCAGCAGCGTGTGGCGCGTAGTCTCCGGCAGCGGGAAAAACGAATGAAATTCTGTGCAGTCAAACCGCTGGAAGTCAACGTTCATTGTGCTATTGCTTCTCTTTCAGCTGGTGCCGGAGCTGGCGGAAGGCGCGGCCTTGCAGATTGTTCTGCTCAATCAGCTGGGAAATACGGCCCTCCACCGCCTCGATTTCCGCCAGGAAATCCCTGGCTGACACCCGCACCGCGCCGTGTCCCAGAATAATCAGCTGCTCCAGATTGTCCGACGTCGCCACCCGCACCCGGTGGTCCTTGGCAATCTCGTAGGTTGCCCGCTCAATGTAGGCGTCCGCTGTCTCCGCCTCCTTGGTATACGCCACATGGATATTGCGGTAGCGCTCCACCGAACCCGGATTGCCCTTGACCTTGTATGCGTCAAAGACCAGAATGACGACATTCTTTTTGAACCCCTGGTAGTTGCACAGGATGTCCATAAGCATATATCTGGCCCGCTCCAGGCTGTCCTGCGCCGCCTTTTTCAGCTCGTCCCATGCAAAGATCACATTGTAACCGTCCACCAGCAGATACTCCGGACCCAGCGCACGGGGCGGTACGGTCCGGGTCTGGACGCCGCTGGGAGGACGTTTCGGCACAGGCTGGAACTCCCGCCGCTTCACCTGACCGTAAGTCCGCTCAAAAATCGCCTGTAAGGCCTCCTCCTCCGCCTTGGAGCCGGGACTGGACGGGGAGGCGCAGCTCCGGACGGCGGGCGGCGGGATATCCTCCTCCATTTCCCCCAGCCGGAGGCCGCTGGACACATGGGCGTGGGCCGGCGCCTCGTTCCACTTCACCACAAAGCCCGCCCCATGGGAGCAGAAGACCGAGTCCGCCGGATTGTCCACATCCCGTTCCGGGTCGTACCCGGCGGCCTCCACCGCCGCCGCCTGGTTGTGGCACGGCTCATAGCCCCGCAGCGTACAGCTCAGCCGCCCCTGGCCGCGGGTGTAAGCGGTCACGGACTGCCAGTAGCCCTCCATCTCCGACACCGGCGCACTGCCGGACAGCGCCGTCATACCGCCCGCTGTGTCCGGCGGCTCGAACCGTCCGCCCATCTGCTGTATATCGTTCATAGCCCGGCCCACATTCTGGCTGGGAATCTCCAGCCGGAAGTCATACCACGGCTCCAGCAGTATGCTTTCCGCCGACATCAGCCCCTGGCGTACGGCCCGGTAGGTGGCCTGCCGGAAGTCGCCGCCCTCGGTGTGCTTGATGTGGGCACGGCCTGCCGTGAGGGTGATTTTCATGTCGGTAATGGGCGCGCCGGTGAGCACGCCCACATGCCGTTTCTCCGCCAGATGGGTCAGAATCAGCCGCTGCCAGTTGCGGTCCAGCTGGTCTTCCCCGCAGACGGATGCGAAATGTAAGCCGCTGCCCGCTCTGCCCGGCTCCAGCAGCAGATGCACCTCCGAATAATGGCGCAGCGGCTCGTAGTGTCCCACGCCCTCCACCGGTGCGGCGATGGTCTCCTTATACACAATGCCGCCGGTTGCAAAGTCCGCCTGGAACCCGAACCGCTGGCGGATAACCGCCCGCAGCACCTCCAGCTGTACCTGTCCCATCAGCTGCAGCTGGATTTCCTGGAGCCGTTCATTCCAGAAAATGTGCAGCTGGGGGTCCTCCTCCGCCAGAACCAGCAGCTTGTCCAGCACAGCGTGGGGGTCTATCCCCTCCGGCAGCAGCAGGCGGTAGTTGAGCGCCGGCTCCAACGCCGGGGCGGCGGCAGAGGATTCGATACCCAGCCCCTGGCCGGACCGGGTGCGGGACAGTCCTGTAACGGCGCAGACTGTCCCGGCTTCGGCGGCGGGTACAGCCTGGAATTTTGCGCCGGAATAAATGCGGATCTGCTCCGCTTTTTCCTCCCGGACATCCTCCCCTGCGACGGCAACGGTGTCCTTTACACGCAGTACGCCGCCGGTTATTTTCATGTAAGTGAGCCGGTTTCCCTGGGCATCTCGGCCAATTTTGTACACCTTCGCTCCAAACTGTTCCGGATAGGCCGGGCGGGGGCTGTACTGCGCCAATCCCTGGAGAAATTCCTCCACGCCCTCCAGCTTCAATGCAGAGCCGAACCAGCAAGGAAACAGCTTCCGGGCTTGTATAAGAGCGGAACATGTTTCTCCGGACAGTCCGCCGGTGTCCAGATATTCTGTCAGCGCGTCCTCATCCAGCGTGGCGGCGTCCTCCTGGAAGGAGGACCGGGCGCAGTCCAGACAGCCCTCGTCCAATCCGCCCTGCAGGGCGGCAAGAAGGGCGTCCCGGTCCGTACCGGCCAGGTCCATTTTGTTGACAAAGAGAAAGACAGGCAGCCGGCGCCGTTCCAGCAGCCGCCATAGGGTCCGGGTGTGGGCCTGCACCCCGTCCGTGCCGCTGATGACCAGTATGGCACAGTCCAGGACTTGCAGGGTCCGCTCCATCTCGGTGGAAAAATCCACGTGTCCAGGCGTGTCCAGCAGCGTGGCCTGGACGTCCCCCAGCGGGAAGACGGCCTGCTTGGAAAAGATGGTGATGCCCCGCTCCCGCTCCAGGCCGTCGGTGTCCAGAAAGGCGTCCCGGCGGTCCACACGGCCCAGGCTGCGGATGCTGCCTGTTGTGTAGAGTATAGCCTCCGATAAGGTGGTTTTTCCCGCGTCTACGTGGGCCAGAATGCCCACAACCAGTTTTTTCATGTCGATTCCCCAATGCGTTTTGTTTGTATCAAGTATATCATATTTTTCGGACAACGCAAGAGCCTGCAAAAGCGGTACTTGTTTTGCGGCGGTTTTCGGGTTACAATAGTATGACCTAATTATACCATAAAGGGGGGTACAGTTTATGAACGGGAATTTAGCTTATCAGGATGCGTTTCGGGAGGAACTGATCAACGGGGAACTGGTGGCCATGTCGCCTGCCGCAACCAATCACAACCGGATTGCCCGGAACATCAGCCGGATTTTTGGAAATTACCTGCTGTGGAAGGATTGCGAGCCGTTCGGCGACGGCGAGGCGGTCTTCTTGAGCGAGGAGGACCGGTTTATCCCGGATTTCATGGTTGTGTGCGATGCGGAGAAAATCAAATGGAACGGGGTACACGGCGCTCCCGACCTGGTGGTGGAGGTGCTTTCCCCTGGTACGGCAAAGAATGACCGGGGACGAAAAAAAGATGTCTATGAAAAATACGGCGTCCGGGAATATTGGATTGTCAGTCCCAGTGAGAAGGCGGTGGAGCAGTATCTTCTGGAGAACAAAAAGCTTGTGCTGCACGCGGTCTACACCCTTCATCCCGACTATGTGCTGGCGGATATGACGCCCCAGGAGCGGGCCGAGACTGCGGCGGAATTCACCTGCAGCCTGTATGAAGACTTTGTCATTCGCCTGGAGGACATCTTCTATCGTGCCGCCGGGTGACGCTGCCCATCCTGTTTTTAGGATGGGCAATTGGAAACAGTTTCCTAAAAATGTGAATTTTGTATGAATTTCCTTTTACAATTTCTACAAATAAGGGGTTGACAAGAGGCAGGAAATATACGATAATAACGTATACAAGCCAAAGCAAAACGTTTCGACTTGGTGTTGCGCTGTGTAAATTCAACAAAAACTGCCCCAAGCGGCTGAATTGGAGGGAACGAGTTGGAAAAACTGAAACAACATCCCATTGTGAAAAAGGCCGGCTTCAACCGGATCGTGCTGTGCGGCGTACTGGCGCTGATGTACCTGCTGTTCAGCCTGGCCAACAAAAACTTCGCCGGCCTGCCCCGCATCCTCAGTGCGCTGAACTACGCCTATTTCCTGGGCTTCCTGTCCCTGGGCGTGACCTTTGTCATCGCCACCGGCGGTATCGACTTCTCCATTGGACCGGTCATGTTCTGCGCCGCGCTGATCTCCGGCTTCTGCCTGACCAGCTACGGCGTGCCTATGGGAATCAGCCTGGTATTGAGCGTGCTGGTGGGTATGCTCTTCGGCGTGTTTAACGGTTATCTGGTGGCCTACTGCTCTGTACCGCCCTTTATCGTCTCCATGGCCAGCATGAACATCGCCAAAGGTCTGGCCTCCGTCTTTACCAAGACCCAGACCGTCAGCTGGCCCCAGAGCTCCGCGCCGGGCGGCTGGTACCGAAACCTCATCAAGATGGGCAGTATCCCTGTGGGCCTTATCATTTTCCTGGCTTTCGCGGCGCTGTGCGCCGTTATCCTCAATCAGACGCGGGCTGGCCGGTACATACTCTGCCTGGGCAGTAACCAGGAGGCTGTCCGCCTCTCCGGCGTCAACGTGAAGAAATGGAAAATGCTGGCGTACGTCATCTGCGGGACTCTGGTGGGCATCGCCGCCATCTTCTTTGTAGCCGCCTATACCACCGTCCAGCCCGGCTACGGCGACCAGTACAACAACGAGGCAATCGCAGGGTGCGTCATGGGCGGAACCTCTATGGCCGGCGGCCTGGCCTCTATCAGCGGCACCGTCATCGGCGTGTTCGTCATCGCTCTGCTGCAGGAGGGCATTCTGGCCCTGGGCGCCGCCAAGGACTATCAGCAGGTCATTACCGGCATCATCGTTATTGCCGCCGTCTATGCGGACGTGGCGGCGAGACGCAGGAAGAATTAAATACACGGGGAGGGTGAAAGAATGGGCGAAGTAATTCTGACGATGAAGGACATCGACAAAACCTTTCCCGGCGTCCACGCACTGGACCACGTGAATTTTGAGGTGCGCAAGGGCGAGGTCCACGCGCTGATGGGTGAAAACGGCGCGGGCAAGTCCACGCTGATGAAGGTTTTGACAGGCATTTATGCCAAGGATTCCGGAACGATTACCTATGAGGGGAAAGAGGTGTCGTTCCACAACACCAGGGAGGCCCAGGACGCGGGCATTGTCATCGTCCACCAGGAGCTGAACATGGTGGGCCACCTGACGGTGGCGCAGAATATCTATATCGGGCGGGAGTTCAGAAAGGGCATCCGCATCGACGACAAAAAGATGAACGAGGAAGCGGCAAAGCTCTTTGACCGCCTCCGCATCCACATCGACCCCACCGAAACCATGAGCAGCCTCACCGTGGGCAAGCAGCAGATGTGCGAGATTGCCAAGGCCATCTCCAGGGACGCAAAGGTGATTATCTTCGACGAGCCGTCGGCGGCGTTGACAGAGGCGGAGATTGAGGAGCTGTTCAAGATCATCCGGGACCTGCGGGAGCAGCAGGTGGGCATTGTGTACATATCCCACCGCATGGACGAGATTAAGGTCATTACCGACCGGGTTACGGTCATGCGGGATGGCGCCTACGTGGGCACCCTCATTACCAAGGACTGCTCCAAGGAGGACATCATCAACATGATGGTGGGCCGGGTCATCTACGAGGACCCCAAGGCGTGCAGCGCCGTGCCGCCCGACGCGCCGGTGGTGCTGCGGGTGGAACATCTCAACGCCGGGAGAATGGTCCAGAACGTGAGCTTTGAGCTGCATAAGGGTGAGATTCTGGGCTTCTCCGGTCTCATGGGCGCGGGGCGGACCGAGACCGCACGGGCAATCTTCGGCGCGGACCCCAAGGAGAGCGGCGACATCTATATCAACGGCAAAAAGGTGGAGATCAACTCCCCACAGGACGCCGTGCGCAACGGCATCGGCTATCTCTCCGAGGACCGCAAGCAGTTCGGCATCGTGGTCCAGAAGACCGTGGCGGAGAACTCCACCCTGGCAAATCTGGGGAATTTTATGCGGGGCCTCTTTATCAACAAGAGGAAGGAGGCCCAGGTGGCCCAGCAGTATGTGGACTCCCTGGCCACCAAGACCCCCAGCGTGGAACAGCTGGTGGTCAATCTGTCCGGCGGCAACCAGCAGAAGGTGGTCATTGCCAAGTGGCTGGTGAAGGACTGCGAAATCCTGATTTTCGACGAGCCGACCCGCGGCATCGACGTGGGCGCGAAGAACGAAATCTACAAGCTGATGAACCGTCTGGCGGCGGAGGGCAAGTCCATTATTATGATTTCCTCCGAGATGACGGAGATTCTGCGGATGAGCGACCGTGTGCTGGTGATGTGCGAGGGCAAAAAGACCGGCGAGCTGGATATCCAGGAGGCTACCCAGGAGACGATCATGACCCTGGCGACACGCGAGATTAGCATTTAGGAGGGAATCATGGGAAAGAGTGATATGCCCAACAAGTCCATCGTGGAGCGGCTGGGCGGGCAAAAGGTGATTGTGTTGCTGGTGGTAATGGTCCTGTTTGCTTTCTTCTGCATCGCCAGCCCCAATTTCCGGCAGTATTCCACGGTACTGAGTATTCTGGATTATTCCTACTACATCGCGCTGATGGCAATCGGCGTTACGTTCCCGCTGATTACGGGGGGTGTGGACCTGTCCATCGGCACGGGCCTCATCTGTTACTCCCTGGTGGGCGGCTACCTCGTTGTTCACAAGGGCTGCCCCACCATCGTGGGCATCCTGGTAGCGGTGGCTTTCGGCGTGGCAATCGGCCTGTTGAACGGGGCGCTGGTGGCCCTGATGAACCTGCCGCCCTTTATGGCGACCCTCTGCACGTGCATGATTACCAGGGGACTGGGGGCGTTGATTGTGAACCGGCTCGGCATTTCGTGGCCCACGTCCGGCACGGAGGGCAGCTGGTTCCGGGACATCTTCAAGACCACCATCGGCGATATAAAGGTTCCGCTGGGATTTTTGTGGGTGGTACTGCTGGTGGCGTTGATGGCCTTTGTGCTCAACCACACGCCCATAGGCCGGTACGCCATTGCCATTGGGAGCAACAAGGAGGCGGTTGCGCTCTCCGGCATCAACGTCAGATTCTACCACACCATGGCCTATGTGATCTCCGGCCTCTTTGCGGGTCTGGCGGCTGTGGCCTACTCCGCGGTGTTCTCCACCGTGCAGCCCGGTACCGGCGCGGGCTTTGAGCTGGAGGCTATCGGCGGCGCGATTATCGGCGGCGCCGGGTCCGTTGAGGGCTCCCTGCTGGGTGTGTTCGTCATCTGCCTGCTGAAGACGGGCCTGCCCTACGTGGGCTTACAGGCCAACTGGCAGCAGATCATTACCGGCCTTGTGCTCATTGGCGCGGTACTGGTGGATATCCTGAAGAAAAAGCGCAGCGGCGAGCTGCGGGCGGCGTAAATCCGGTATGCGGCTGCGAAAGCGGCTTCATATAAAGAAAATATCTGGAAAGGTTATTAAGGAGGACTAACACGATGAAAAAGAAGGTATTGGCACTGCTCCTGGTCATGGCGATGGCCCTGGCGCTTCTGGTTGGCTGCGGCGGCGGCGGCAATTCCGGCGGCAATGCCGGCGGCAACAGCAGCGGCGGCAATTCCGGTGGGAATGCCGGCGCAAACGCCGGCGGCAATTCCGGTGGAGATACCGGCAGCGACGCCAGCGACAGCACAGCAGGCGGCGACTACACGTTTGAGATCATTGTTAAGAGCTACCAGTCTTCTTACTGGCAGGCAGCCGTGAAGGGCGTCGAGGACGAGGCTAATCAGTTGGGCGTCAAGGTCAGCTGCAACGGCCCCAACGCGGAGTCCGACATCGCCGACCAGGTGAATATGCTCAATAATGCCATCAACAACGCCCCTGACGGCATCGGCCTGGCCGCCTGCGACCAGCAGGCCTGCCTGGACGCGCTGCAGCTGGCAATGGACAAGGGCATCCCTGTGGTCTGCTTTGACTCCGGCATTCCCGACGCGCCCGATGGTTCCGTGCTCTCCACCATCGCCACCGATAACTACGGTGCCGGCGCGGTTGCCGCCGAGAACCTCTACCCCGCTCTGAAGGACCGCATCATGAGCGCCACCGCTCCCGTGCGCATCGGTGAAGTGAACCAGGAGTCCACCTCCGAGTCCATCACCAGCCGCGGCCTGGGCTTTATTGACAAGTTCACCGAGCTGGCCAAGGCCGACGGCAAGACCGTGGGCGTCACCGGCAACGACTACTATGTCAACAACTGCGCCGACAAGGGCGACGCCGCCTCTGCGGACATCATCATTGAAGTTGCGGTTCCCGCTCAGACCACCGTGGAGCTGTGCGCTACCGAGGCTTCCGTTATCATGAACAAGGCCGACACCATCGGCATGTTCGGTTCCAACCAGGTGGCGGCTGAGGGCATCCTCACGGCCAACGGCAACCTGGGCGTGCTGAGCGCAGACCCCGCCGCCGGTAAGATTCTGGCCGCCGGTTTCGACGCCGGTTCCGTTATCAAGGGCGCAATCAAGGACGGCACAATGTTCGGCGCTGTCACCCAGTCTCCTCTTGCTATGGGCGTGAAGACGGTGGATACCCTGGTTGACATCGCCTCCGGCAAGAGCGTCTCCGATATCTCCACCGACGGTTACTGGTACAACACCGAGAACATGGAGAGCGACGACATCGCCCCCAACCTGTACGATTAGTCCTGGGCGGACGGCCAATGCGCTCTGTACTGCGGAGCGAAACCGAGTCTGACGGCCCGGTAACATGGCTTTCCTGTGTATGGAAGCCATTAAAAGTGTGTTGAGAAGATTGATATTCAGGAAAGGGGACTGGGAGCCAATCCCAGCCCCCTTTTCAAAACAAATGAGACGGATGAACCCCCCGGCTGGTTGCCAAGGGTTCCAACCAAATTTTATTGTAATAGGAGGATACGGATATGCTGAAAGGAATTCCCAAAATTCTGTCCCCGGAGCTGCTGAAGGTACTGGCGGAGATGGGCCACAGCGACCGGCTGGTCATCGCGGACGGCAATTTCCCCGCTGAGACCATGGGCAAGAAAGCCATTGTCATCCGCTGCGACGGCCACGGCGTGCCGGAGCTGCTGGACGCCATTTTGCAGGTCTTCCCCCTGGACACCTATGTGGACAAGCCGGTGAATCTGATGGAGGTCATGCCCGGCGACGATGTGGAGACCCCCATCTGGGACACCTATAAGGAGATTGTAAAAAAGCACGACAGCCGGGGCGAGGACGCCATCGGACAGATTGAACGGTTTGCATTCTACAGGAAAGCGAAAAAGGCGTACGCGATTATCGCCACCGGAGAATCGGCGCTGTATGCCAACATCATGCTGCAGAAGGGCGTTGTGACGGAGTAATCCAGACGGCCCCAAGGAATGGAGGAAAGCTATGCTAGATCATGTGGAGATCATTTTCGACAACATGCCGGAGATGCTGAAGCGGCTGAAAAAAGCGTCCTACGCGGAGCGGATGGAGAAGTTTCGCAGCGAGCACGGCCATTTCTTCCGGGAGATGACGGATAGGGTGGAGCTGGCGGAGGACAAGGACGCGGCGGCGGCGGAGATTGCCGGGGCGTTGGTTGGAGCTGCCCAGGAGCGGTTCACGGTCCGAGGGAAAATTAAGTCCCGGATACAGGCCGACATGAACTTTTTCATGATTTACTATGTCTTTCCCGCTATTCTGATGACCAGAAGCGCATGTGCGGACCAGGTGGCAAAAGCGGTGCGGGATCAGTGGAGCCGCAGCTTCAAAAACAGCGATATCGGTTATACGGACTATGACTCGCTCCTGGGGGCCTTCAATGAGAAGATCTTCGGGCTGTTCTGACGCCTGAAAGCCCTTTGCCGGACCCTGCGGTGCGGCGGAGGGCTTTTGCTGCATATCCAGGGGAGCGTCAGACGGGAGGGATGGGGTGCGCCCCCTAAAACGAATCCCACATAAATCCACAATAATTGTGGAATTTTGTGGATTTCGCCTTGACAGAATGTGGAATATGGTCTATACTCTATTATGTAATCCGAGGAAAGGGGTGCCGCTGCCGTGCTGATTGCCGAGAGACGCCGCCTGATTGCTGAGCGGCTGCAGACCGCTGGCCGCGTGGTGGTGAGCGAGCTGAGCGCCGGATTCGGCGTCTCAGAGGAAACCATCCGCCGGGACCTGGAGCGGCTGGAGAAAGAGGGAATCGCTGCCCGTACCTACGGCGGCGCGGTGGCCAGCCAGGGCAGTAAGCCCCCGCCGCCCTACGCGATCCGTAAAAATACCAACGTGGAGGAAAAACTGACCATCGCCCGGCAGGCCGCCGCCATGATCCGCGACGGCGACGCCATTATGGTGGACGAAAGCTCCACTGCCGCCTGCGCGGTGCAGGCTATGCGTCATCTGAAGGACCTGACCCTCATCACCAACTCCCTGGAAATCCTCCACGAGATGAGCGGACAGGAGGGGTGGAACATCATCTCCACCGGCGGGTCCATGCGGGGCGACGTCATGGCCCTCACCGGCCCCCACGCCCTGCGGACCATCCGCTGCTACCACGTCCGCTTTGCTTTCCTGTCCTGCCGGGGCATCAATACCCGGCTGGGAATCGCGGACTCCTCCGACGACATCGTGCAGGTAAAACAGGCGATGGTGGAGGCAGCGGACTGCGCGGTGCTGCTGGCGGACCACAGGAAGTTCGACCGGGCCGGACTGGTGAGCCTGGGCCCCCTGGGGACAGTCGCCCGGATTGTGACCGACCGGGAACCTCCGGCGGAATGGAAAACACGGTTTGAAGAGCTGGAAATTGTCCTTTACGACAATCATTAAAAATTTTTGAGAGGGAGGAACGATCATGGCAAATGCGGTCCTGATGCCGAAAGCCGGCATCACTGTGGAATCCTGTATCATTGGGAAATGGAACAAAAAAGTGGGGGACAAGGTGGCGATGGGCGACATCCTGTTCTCCTACGAGACAGACAAGGCTTCCTTTGAGTGCGAGTCCACCGCCGAAGGCGAGCTGCTGGAAATCTTCTACGGCGACGGCGAGGAGGTTCCCTGTCTGGTGAATGTGTGCGCCGTGGGCGAGAAGGGGGAGGACTGCTCCGCCCTGCGTCCGGACGGCTCCGCCGCGCCAGCTGCGCCTGCGGACAGCGCGCCTGCCGCCGCGCCGCAGCCTGCCGCAGCCGTAGCGCCTGCCGCGCCCGCTGTGGACGGCGCCCCGGTGTCCCCCAGAGCCAGAAAGCTGGCGGACCGGGCTGGTGTGGACGCCTCCCGTGCCGCCGGGACCGGTCCCAATGGCCGGGTGATCGAGCGGGATATCCGGCAGTTAATGAAAGACAGCCTTACAGCACAGCTCCAGCCTGTCAAGGAGGAACTTGCCGCGGCAATAGCTCCTGCTGTAGAGTCGATGGAAGTTGCCTTCGAGGATGTGGCCTTTACCGGTATCCGGAAGGTGATCGCAAAGTCCATGACCACCTCCCTGCAGTCCATGGCCCAGCTGACCCAGCACTTCTCGTTCAACGCCGCGGCAATCCAGAGTTACCGCAAGCTGGTGAAGGGCATCGAGGAGTACGCCGGGATTACCCTGGGCGATATCGTGCTGTACGCCGTGTCCCGCACCCTGCCGAACCATCCCGACCTGAACGCCAATATGGTGGGGGAGGATACCCTCCGCCGTTTCAAGCATGTGAATCTGGGCGTGGCCGTGGATACCCCGCGGGGCCTGATGGTACCCACCATCTTCGGTGCGGACCAGAAAAGCCTGCTGGAGATCTCCAGGGAGGTCAAGTCCCTGGCTGAACAGGCCCGCTCCGGCAAAATCAGTCCGGACCTGCTCTCCGGCGGTACTTTCACCGTCACCAACCTGGGCAGTACCGGCGTGGAGATGTTTACCCCGGTCATCAATCCGCCCCAGACCGGTATTTTGGGCGTGTGCGGCATCACCCAGCGGGTCGCGTCCGGCAAGGACGGCGCGCTGAGCGTCTATCCCGCCATGGGTCTGTCCCTGAGCTTCGACCACCGCGCCGTGGACGGCGCGCCTGCCGCACGGTTCATGCAGGAGCTGTGTAAGAATCTGGAGCAGTTTACCGCTTTGCTGGCAAAATAAAGGAGGAAGAATATGGAAGTCTATGATGTAATGGTCATCGGCGGCGGTCCCGGCGGCTACCTGTGCGCGGAACGGGCCGCCCAGGGCGGCTTGAAAGCCATTCTCTTTGAGGGAACCCATATGGGCGGTACCTGCCTCAATGAAGGCTGCGTCCCCACCAAGACGTTTTTGCATTCCGCCAAGCTCTACCGCCACGCCGCCGCCAGCTCCGCTTTCGGCGTCACCAGCGAGAACGTCACCCTGGACCACGCCGCTGTGGTCAAGCGGAAAGGCCAAGTGGTGAAAAAGCTGGTCATGGGCGTGGAGGCCACTATGAAGGCCCATAAAATTGAGGTGATCCGGGCCTCCGCCCAGATCGCGGGCCGCAGGGACGGCAATTTTGAGGTGATTGCCGACGGAACTACATATGCCGGACACCGTCTGGTCATCGCCTCCGGCTCCGAGAGCGCGGTACCCCCCATCCCCGGCGTGAAAGAGGGACTGGCTTCCGGATTGGTGGTCACAAACCGGGAGATTCTGGATGTCAAAGAGCTGCCGAAAGAGCTGGTAGTCATCGGCGGCGGGGTCATCGGCCTGGAGATGGCCTGCTACTTCGCCACCGTGGGCGTGCCGGTGACAGTGATTGAGATGATGGACAAGATCGCCGGGGATACGGACCCCGAAATCTGCAAGGTCCTCACAGACGACTATAAAAAGCGGGGCCTGAAGATCAAGACCTCCTGCAAGGTACTGGAAGTTACCGGGGATGCTGTGATTTACGAGGAGAAGGGCGAGCGGCAGGAGGCCAAATGCGATATGGCGCTCCTCAGCACGGGACGCCGTCCCGCCACCGCCGGGCTGGGCCTGGAGACGCTGGGCATTGAGATGGACCGGGCCGCTGTTGTGACGGACCGCCATATGTGTACCAATGTGGCCGGCGTGTACGCCGTGGGCGACTGCAACGGCAAACTGATGCTGGCCCACACCGCCTACCGGGAGGCCGAGGTGGCGGTAAACCACATGCTGGGCATCCCCGACGAGATGCGCTATGAGGTGGTTCCCGCCGTCATCTATACGGACCCGGAGGTGGCCAGCGTGGGCGAGAGCAAGGCCAGCGCAGAGGCAAAGGGCATGACCGTGAAGGAAGTGAAGCTGCCCCTGGGCGTCTCCGGACGCTACGCGGCGGAAAATCAGAGCGGACGGGGCTTTATCAAGCTCATCGTGGATACGGACCGGAACCGGCTGGCAGGCTGTCAGATGGTGGGCAGCTACGCCTCGGAGATCATCATGACCGCCACCATGATGGTGGACACCGAGCTGCCTCCGGAACGCCTGAAGAAGCTGGTGTTCCCCCATCCCACCGTTGCCGAGGGCATCCGGGAAGCTATATTCCAAATCTGATCGCTGATTATTTTATTGATAGAGGAGATTGATGCTTTTATGCCTAAGAGTTTATATGTCGATCCTGTGGAGCTGCGCGCTCCGGCAACCATCCACTTTGACGATATCCCCGTCAACGCCTACAACCGCACCGTCTCCGACGAGCGGGCCAAGTACGGCGACGAGGCCCTGGTCCGCATCTGGCGGGACATCACCATCCTGCGGGAATTTGAGTCCATGCTCAACCTCATCAAGACCCAGGGCGTATACAACGGCATTGAGACCACCTATCCCGGCCCCGCCCACCTGTCTCTGGGACAGGAGGCCGCCGCTGTGGGACAGTCCTATCTGCTCACCCGCAACGACTTCAACTTCGGCAGCCACCGCAGTCACAGCGAAATCCTGGCCAAGAGCCTCAGCTGCATCGAGAAGCTGACGGACCAGGAGCTGATGGACGTCATGGAGAACTTCCTGGGCGGCAAGACCCTCCGGGCCGTGGAGAAGCTGGGCCAGGTCAAGGACGCCAAGGAGCTGGCGGTCCGGTTCATCGTCTACGGTGCGCTGAGCGAGATTTTTGCCCGTGAAAACGGCTTCCACAAGGGCATGGGCGGGTCTATGCACGCCTTCTTCCTGCCCTTCGGCGTGTACCCTAACAACGCCATTGTGGGCGGCAGCGCGGGGATTGCCGCCGGCGCGGCCCTGTTCAAGAAGTGCAACGGCAAAAACGGCATTGTAGTGTGCAACATAGGCGACGGCTCCCTGGGCCGCGGCCCCGTGTGGGAGGCTATGAACTTCTCCGCCATGGACCAGTACCACACCCTTTGGGAAGAGGGCAAAAACAAGGGAATGCCCATCCTCTTCAACATCTTCAACAACTCCTATGGCATGGGCGGTCAGACCAGAGGCGAAACCATGGCTTACGACATGCTGGCCCGCATGGGTTCCGGCGTCTCTCCCACCCAGCTCCATGCCGAGCGGGTGGACGGCTACAACCCCCTGGCGGTCATCGACGCCATGGAGCGCAAGCTGGAGCTGCTCCGGGCCGGACAGGGTCCCGTGCTGCTGGATACCATCACCTACCGTCTCTCCGGCCACTCCACCTCCGATCAGAACGCCTACCGCTCCAAGGAGGAGATCGAGGCGTGGCGGGCCATTGACCCCATCGTCACCTACCGTCAGGCCCTGGTAGAAGCGGGTGTGGCTTCCGACTCCCGGTTTGAGGAGATCATGGCCGAGACCGTGGAGCGCATGACCATGATCTGCCGCCACGCCGCCGATCCCGCCCAGTCCCCCTACGCCGACTTTGACAGGGACCCGGCTTTTGTGGAGCGGATGATGTTCTCCAACGAGAGGGCGGAGACCTTCGGAGAGGGCAAGCCGGAGGCCCTGATGCCCAAGGAAGAGTGTCCCATGTACCAGAAGCTGAAGAGCAAGGAGCGGGCGCCCGTCAAGGATGGCAAGCCGGTGAGCAAGATGAAGCTGTTCAACCTGCGGGACGCCATCAGCGAGGTAATCTTCGACCGGTACTATGAGGACCCCACCCTGATCTCCTACGGCGAGGACGTACGGGACTGGGGCGGCGCCTTCGCCATCTACCGCGGTATGGCCGATGCCATCCCCCACAGCCGGCTGTTCAACTCCCCCATCTCAGAATCCGCGATTGTCGGCACTGCCGTGGGCTACGGCATGTGCGGCGGACGGGCCATTGTGGAGCTGATGTATGCGGACTTCATCGGCTGCGCCGGCGATGAGATTTTCAACCAGCTGTCCAAGTGGCAGGCCATGTCCTCCGGTATTCTGAAGATGCCGGTGGTCCTGCGTGTGTCCGTGGGCTCCAAGTACGGCGCGCAGCACAGTCAGGACTGGACCGCCCTGTGCGCCCACATCCCCGGCCTGAAGGTCTGCTTCCCCGCCACGCCCTGGGAGGCGAAAGGTTTGATGGAATCCGCCCTGAAGGGCACGGACCCGGTGGTGTTCTTCGAGAGCCAGCGGATTTACGACGTGGGCGAGCAGTTCCACGAGGGCGGCGTCCCGGCAGAGCGGTATGAAATCCCCATCGGCGATGTGAACGTGGTCCGTCAGGGGAAGGATTTGACGATCCTGACCGTGGGCGCGGTACTGTACCGGGCCATGGACGCGGCCAAGGAGCTGAGCGAGAAATACGGCCTGGAGGCCGAGGTCATCAACCTCCACTCCCTGGTTCCGCTGGATTACACCAAGATTGTGGCGTCCGTGCGGAAAACCGGCAGAGTGGTCCTCACCAGCGACGCCTGCGCCAGAGGCTCTTTCCTCAAGGACGTGGCCCAGACCGTGACCGAGCTCTGCTTCGACGACCTGGATGCGCCGCCGGTGGTCGTGGGCGCAAAGAACTGGATTACTCCCCCCTATGAGTTCGACCACTACTTCTTCCCCCAGGCTTCCTGGATTCTTGACGCCATCCATCAGCAGATTCTCCCTCTGCCTGGGTATATGCCGGGTCAGAGCTGCACCGAGACGGAGACGGTCCGGAAAGCAAAGCTGGGCGTCTAAGCTGATTTTATAGCAGCAATTTTTCGCATTCAAATACCGGGCCGCACCAAATGAGGTGCGGTCCGGTTTGTTTCAACACAGGACAAAAAGTTTTATGCGCTTCTATGTAATGCATCGTTTCCATTTACAGCGCAAAGCAGCCGGGGGAGGTCTGGCCTACGGCCAATCCTCCCCCGGTTTTTCAACGTGCATTACTTCTTTTGCAGATACTCGTCAATGGCCTTAGCGGCGGTCTTACCCGCGCCCATAGCCAGAATCACCGTAGCCGCACCGGTCACGGCGTCGCCGCCTGCATACACGGCCTCGCGGCTGGTCAGACCGTCCTCGTTGACGATGATACCGCCGCGCTTATTGATCTCCAGGCCCTTGGTGGTGGACTTAATCAGCGGGTTGGGGCTGGTACCCAGCGCCATAATCACGCAGTCCATCTCCATTGTAAACTCACTGCCCTCCTTGGCAATGGGACGGCGGCGTCCGGAGGCGTCCGGCTCGCCCAGCTCCATCTCAATGCACTTCAGGCCGTTGACAGAACCATTTTTCGGGTCCCGCTTGTCGTCGGGGTTGTTGTAGCCCAGAATCTCCACCGGGTTGGTGAGGGTCTTGAAGATGATACCCTCCTCCTTGGCGTGCTCCACTTCCTCCGCACGGGCGGGCAGCTCCGCCTCGCTGCGGCGGTACACGATATGTACGTCCGCACCCAGACGCTTGGAGCAGCGGGCGGCGTCCATAGCCACGTTGCCGCCGCCCACAACGGCCACCTTTTTGCCCTGCAGCGGCATAATGGGGGTATCGGCCCCCTCTTTGTACGCCTTCATCAGATTGATACGGGTCAGGAACTCGTTGGCGGAATACACGCCCTTCAGATTCTCCCCAGGGATGTGCATAAACATAGGCAGGCCCGCGCCGGAACCGATGAACACAGCCTCAAAGTGGAACTCCTCCATCAGCTCGTCGATGGTAATGGAGCGTCCGATCACCGCGTTGGTCTCGACCTTCACGCCCAGCTCCTTCAGCCCGTCCACTTCCTTCTGCACAATGCTCTTGGGCAGACGGAACTCCGGGATGCCGTACACCAGCACGCCGCCCGCCAGATGCAGGGCCTCGTATACCGTCACCTCGTATCCCTTCCGGGCCAAATCCCCGGCGCAGGTCAGGCCAGAAGGGCCGGAGCCGATGACCGCCACCTTGTGGCCATTGGACACGGGAGCCGCGGCTTTTTCCGTCGCATTGGCGTTGTGCCAGTCGGCCACGAACCGCTCCAGACGGCCAATGCCCACCGGCTCGCCCTTGATGCCCCGCACGCACTTGGACTCGCACTGGCTCTCCTGGGGACAGACCCGGCCGCACACGGCGGGCAGGGCGCTGTCCTGGGCAATGATCTGATAGGCGGCCTCGAAGTCGCCCTCCGCCACCTTGGCGATAAATTCAGGAATCTTGATCTGGACCGGGCAGCCGGACACGCACGGCATATTCTTGCAGTGGAGGCAGCGTTGTGCCTCGTCGATGGCCTGCTCCTTCGTGTAGCCCAGGGCTACCTCCTCAAAGTTGCCCGCACGGACCACCGGGTCCTGATGGGGCATGGGGTTCTTCTTGGGATTCATATTCGGCATGTCACTTTACCTCCTGCTTGAACAGATTGCAAGCCTCGTCCCGTGCGTGAAGCTCGAAGTCGCGGTACATAGCGCCCCGCGCCATGGCCTCGTCAAAGTCTACCAGGTGGCCGTCGAACTCAGGGCCGTCCACACAGGCGAACTTGGTCTCGCCGCCTACGCTCAGACGGCAGCCGCCGCACATGCCGGTACCGTCGATCATGATGGGGTTCATGCTCACCACTGTGGGAATGCCGTACTCCTTGGTCAGAGCGCACACGAATTTCATCATAATCACCGGTCCGATGGCAATGACCTTGTCGTACTTCACGCCCGCGTCGATCTGCTCCTTGAGCAGTTCTGTAACCAGGGCTTTTTTGCCGTAGGAGCCGTCGTCGGTGCCGATGATGAGATTGGTGCTGGCGGCCTCAAATTCCTCCTTGAGGATGATGAGGTCCTTGTTCCGGAAGCCGACAATAAGGTCCACATGGCAGCCCACATCGTGCAGCTTCTTGGCTACCGGGTAAGCGATGGCCGTACCCACGCCGCCGCCGATAACCGCCACGTGCTTCAGGCCCTCGGTCTCGGTGGCTTTGCCCAGGGGACCCACGAAGTCCTCAATGTACTCGCCTTCTTCCTTGTGGTTCAGCTTTTCCGTTGTTCCGCCCACGATCTGGAAGATAATCGTGACGGTACCCGCCTCACGGTCATAGGCCGCGATGGTGAGGGGGATGCGTTCGCCGCCGGCGTCCACCCGCAGGATGATGAACTGACCGGGTTCGGCTTTCCTGGCCACCAGGGGAGCTTCGATCTCCATCAAAGTGACCGTCGGATTGAGTACCCGCTTTTTAATGATCCGATACATAGTGTTTCCTCTTTCCACTTGAATTCGGTTGCTTGAATAGGCGTGCGGCAATGCGCACAGCTTAATTTTAGCACAGCCTGGCCCCCACGTCAATTACACTGTTGGATTTTGCAAAAATTTTGCCGTCTGAGCGGATAGATGGCCGGCCCCATACAGAAGGAGGATACCGGCGAAAAACCGGTACCCTCCCTTTTAGCCTGTATTCAAGTAGCAGATAACACGGTCAATCCGCCGCTCTCCGACTCTTCGTCCTGATCTGCGAATACATACAGTTCCTCACAATCCTGCTGGGCCTGGATGAGAGACTGTCTGACGTTCTCCAAAGCATTGATCGCATCCTCCGTGGCGTTGAACAGCGTCAGGTACATTTTTTGGTAGTCTACCATACTTCTCCTTCCCTACGGCTTCTGCCGTATGGATACAAAATCTCGCCGGGGCAGCCCCGGACGGGGCGGGCGTTTACGCCCGCGTCCCGCCGGACCAGTTCCCGCCGAGACAAACAAAAAGCGGTGCAGGATATAATTACCCCACACCGCATATGTACAGACACAAACCCCGTATTGTAAAACAGTCCCCCGTGGTAGGAAGTGAGAAAATGGCTATTGAAAAAAGATGGGAAAACTGTTATAATAGGAGCTGGCGTAGCAAATGCTATTGTGTAGGAGGGTGATTCTCCTGCATAGGGGCATGGGTGAGGTCAGTCGCCCATGTCCTGCCTTATTATTTGCCTCGTTGCTGTTATCATACCACGTTTTCCTCGCATTGACAAGTACTTTCTTTTCTGAGAAAAATTATTTCTTCTGGGAAACAGCCAACCCCTCCGTCACGCTTCGCGTGCCAGCTCCCCTTTCAGGGGAGCCTTTTTAGTTATTGCGCCCCAAAAGCCTCCCCTGAAAGGGGAGGGGGACCGCTTGCGGTGGAGGGGTTTTTGCCTGCACTATATTTTCCTGCTGTTCACCTGTCTTTGGGTTCCGGCATAGGATGGGATAAAAAGGAGGTCCATGCCCATGCCTATCATTTATTTGAGTCCGTCCACACAGGAGAAAAACATGTACGTCACCGGCAGCGGCAGCGAGGAATACTGGATGAACCGTCTGGCCGACGCCATGATTCCCTATCTCAACAGCTGCGGCATCCGTTACACCCGCAACACCCCGGAGATGACCGCAGGCAGTTCCATCCGCCAGGCCAATTCCGGCTGGTACGACTTCTACCTGGCTCTCCACTCCAATGCCGCCGCGCCTGAAAACTACGGCAATGTCCGGGGCATCATCGCCTTTTACTATCCCAGCAGTACGAAAGGCCAGCGGGCGGCACAGATTTTTGTCAACAATCTGCGCGCTATCTATCCCCTGCCCGACCAGGTTGTCACCCGCTCCACCACGTCTTTAGGGGAGGTGCGGGACTCCAAATTCCCCGCCGTCCTGCTGGAACTGGGGTACCATGACAACGTTGACGACGCCACCTGGATTGAGACCCATCTGCCGGACATTGCCCGCAACCTGGTACTCAGTCTCACCGACTTCTTTGACATTCCCTTCATCTGGCCCACGGACCCCTGGGAGGGAACGGTCAGCGTCTCCGGCACCCTGAACCTGCGCAGCCGTCCCAGTACCCAGTCCGCCGTGATTGCCAACATCCCCAACGGCGCGTCCGTACAGGTCTACGGACGGTACGAAAACTGGTACGTGGTCCGGTACGGGGACTACGTGGGGTACGCCTCCGCAGACTACATCAGCTGATATTCTGCCGGGGATAAAAAGCGGCGATCCGGACAGACTAGGCGGTATACCAATCCAAGGAGGTATCCCACCATGTCACGATGGAACCGCGCTCCCCTTCTGACCTTCAGCGCACTGGTTTCCCTCACCCTCACCGCCGCCGTCCTCCTCACCCTGAACCGGACGGAGAACAAACCGGCGGCAGAAGCCTCCGCGCCTGCGGTGGTGGAGGCTTCTGCCGTCAACTGGGGTCTGTCCTTCCCAACGGAGGGCCAGCCGCCTGCCGGCAACGCCTCAGTGGAGGACCTGGCTCAATATGACGCCTACTATCTGGGCGATTCCGGACAGAAAGTCATCTATCTCACCTTTGATTGCGGGTACGAAAACGGGAACACGGAGAAAATTCTGGACGCCCTGAAAAAGCACCATGCGCCTGCCGCTTTCTTCGTGGTGGGCCACATGATCGAGAGCGCGCCGGACATCGTCCGCCGCATGGCCGCCGAGGGCCATATCGTAGGCAACCACACGTTCCACCACCCGGATATGTCCAGCATCTCCCAGCAGAGCGCGTTCCAGCAGGAGCTGGACACCCTGGCCGCTCTGTACCAGGAGACCGTCGGGCAGGAGCTGCCCCGGTTCTACCGTCCGCCCCAGGGCAAGTACAGCGAGGACAATCTCCGCCAGGCCCAGGCGTTGGGGTACAAGACCATCTTCTGGAGCCTGGCCTATGTGGACTGGTACGCCGACGATCAGCCTACGCCTGAACAGGCGTTTTCCAAGCTCCTGCCCCGTATCCACGACGGCGCAATCGTCCTCCTCCACTCCACCTCCTCTACCAACGCGGATATTCTCGACGAGCTGCTGACAAAATGGGAGGCTATGGGCTACCGCTTCGCATCGCTGGAGCAGCTGCCCTGACGATAGCACGGTTTGTCGCTTACGTTGGGGAAGCTGCGGCAGGTTTTCCGCCCGGCCAAAAAGACGTAACAAAGGGACCTTGGAGAAGCGCCTCCAGGGTCCCTTTGCTCTCGCAAACGATAGAATGTGTTCCGTCACTGCCGGAATGTGCGGAGGGGTTAGGCTACTTGGGCTAAGATCCCTGACAAATTATCATAAAACCGTTGCCCAAATGTAAAATAGTAACCGTCCTCATGCATTACTACATATTCCCCGTTGAATTCTCTGCAATTCCCTGCCACTTTTCGTTCAGTAGATTCGTCTTTCGGCTGTGGTACAAGCATTTCAATAGAGCTGATGACCTTACTGTTTTTTACAAACTCGATTGTGTACAATTCTTTACAATCAGATTTTTTTAGTCCTAACTGGGAGATGTCAATTACGGCAACGCCGACAGCCGTCCCTTCGAATGTGTGTAAAATGTCCTGTGGCTCTGCGAAAGTTCCAATGAGAGAACCGTTACTATACACATTCATTGTATCGGCATCAAGAAGCTCATTGTAGCCTTTCATTCTTGGGTTTAAGTAGTTTATAATTGCTATAAGCAGTATAACAGATGCGATCAATAAAGGCCGCTTTCGATGATGCGTGATTTTCATTGATAGACTCCTTGCAGAATTGCATGAGGAAGATTCCATTTTCCTCTGAATGTTCCTTACTCAGATGATACGCCTCCTCCGGTTATCGCAGAGGCGGCGGGCGCATCATTTCCATGTGATGCAGTGTAAATCATCTGTGACCGCCTGAAAAATAATTTCATAATTGCCGGCAAGGTATTCCTCATAGTAATCGCGCACAAACCGGGCCGTTACATCGGCCCCATTCTCATCAATAGCCGTATAACCGGACCCTTCTGTAAAAAGATGGTCACAAATGTCAATGAATACATCAGACGGCGTAAAATCATCTGGTGGATTACCTTTTGCTGCAAATACGGCTGTTAGCGCCATTACCAAGAGGCTTCCGATAAACAACCAACACAATAAAGTTTTTTTCATGACTACTCCTTCCTCAATCATGCCAGACCCAACCAGAGTAAACAGTCAATTCTTCAGCCATGTAACCAGATCCTTCTGTAAAAAGATGGTCACAAACGTCAATGAATACATCCGACGGTGCAAAATCATCCCCCGCTGCAAATGCAACCGTTGACAGTAGTGTCGAAAGACACACCGCAAGTATACTACACAATAGCACCTTGTTCAATACCTTTTTCATAATTATAGTAAACGACGATAATGATTGCGCTTGTATCCCAGCAACGCCCTGAGACATAGCAATCATGTGGTGCTGTCCACGGATTCAGGTGCAAGAAGCAATGACGTTTACTATAACCTCCGATTTTAGTAAATAATGTAGATTAAAACCCATTTCGGGACAATTTGCTGGGATAAACCTTCTTTTTCATTGTTTTATCCCAGAATTTCCAAAAGCTACTGCACAACATCAATACTTCACAAATCCAGATACCTTCACCGTATTCCCGGAATTGTTTCTGATTCCCAGTCTGTAGTTTCCACTTTCCGGAACTTCAATTGTTGTATCAATCGTTCCGTCCTCTGCACTGACATAGTGGAACACTCCATCTGGAGCTATGAGGCCAAAGTCCAGGCACACATTTTGTGGCGAATAGGTCGCATAAATTCGAACAGTCTCTCCTTCCTCCAGATGAAACTCCTCATCTCCTCTTGTGTTGCTGTACGGTTCCACATTTGCTTCAAAGAAACCTGTTGCCCGCATAATTGTATCTGTTTCAACTACAGCACAATCATATGTGGCTTCTGCTACATCCTTTTCTATGGCCCCAGCGCTTGTACAGAGACAAATAACAATCCCAACGATTAATGTAGCCCTATAAAAGATTTTATACATATTTTCACCTCCTGATTCCCATTTAGACACCGCTTGACGAGACACATTCAAAGCCTCTGCCAGTTCTATTTGCGTTACCCCCTTGTCCTTCCTTAACTGAACTAACTTTTCATTCATTGTCATTTTTTACCTCTCCAATTTACACAATATCCCAAATTCTGTAAACCAACTTAGGCTTACATTAGCGCAAATTCAGGTTGCATCAACCATTTTTTAATATTTTTTGTCTTTCTATACGTTTCTGCCTCCTTCTCATTTCCTGCCAAAAGCAAACATGCCCACCATGGAACAGACGGTAGACATGAGGCAGAGCAGTTCTTTTCGGCTCTCCCGGATAGCAGGGAGGCTCGCAGATGCCTTTTGGAAAAGAGCCCTCTCAGTACCGCCATAGGCAGTGACTGAGAGGGCTTCCAAAGGGCCGCACCGCGCTTTCTCCCCCGCCCGCTTCCCAGGATAGCGCACGCTCACTGACAGAAGTGGCGCTGAATCCACGCATCGCAGTAGCCGACCCAAACGGAGCAGGATACGGAGAGCAGATACATCTGATCCGGCGCGTAGACGGTGCGGTCCGCCAGGGACTGCCCATGCGCCCCGTGGGGGAAGACCCGCAGTTCGTACTCTACCCCACGGGCTTTCAGGGCCTCCGCCATGAGCTTGGAGTTTTCCAGCGGTACCGTTGTGTCGTCCGCAGTGTGCCAGAGGAACATGGGCGGCGAGTTCTTTGTCACCCGCTTCTCCAGGGACACGCTCTCCACCAGTTCGTCGTAACGGTCCCCCAGCAGGTTCACAAACGACATCTGATGGGCAGGGTCTCCGCTGGAGACAACGGGGTAGCACAGAATAACGCCGTCCGGACGGAAGGCCGGCGACTTCTTTTTCAGGGGCCGGTACACCTCTGGCCGGTTCCACATGGTCCCCGCGCAGCCCGCCAGGTGTCCCCCGGCGGAGAAGCCCAGGGGAATCACGGCCTGGGGGTCAACATGGTAGCGCTGGCAGTTGGTGCGCACGTGGTCAATTGCCGCCAGCAGCTGCCGCTGGGGGATGGGCCACCGGCCCTGGGACGCCACGTGGTAGTGCAGTACAAACACCGCGTAGCCAAGCCCGGCAAACCGCAGGGCGACCGGTTCCCCCTCCCGGTCGGAGAGGAACTCGTACCCGCCGCCGGGGCAGACAATCAACGCCGGGCGGGGAGGGTAGTTCAGTTCCGGGGAGTTGTCGGGGACGTAGGAGATGAGCCGGACGGGTTCGGTCCCGCCGGGGACGTTCAGCAGTATCGTTTCATGGAGCATAACGGTCTCCTTCCTGTTTTCTTTATGTATCTGGTGATTGGATGTCAAGAGATGAGAAGCGCAGAGCCTGTGCTCCGGAAATGGAGAATGCGGCAGGAGCCGGGACCGGCGACGGCATCCATACCCGCTGTGAAGGCGTCCACCCGGTCCAGGGGGACAAAAGCCGCCAAGGTTCCTGCAAAGCCGCCGCCATGGATGCGCACCGCGCCCGTGCCGCCCAGCAGCTCCTCTGCCGCCGCCTGGAGAACCCCCAGCGGCTGGACGCGGCTCTCCTGGTAGTTGCTGGCGTTTTGCAGGTACAGGAAGGAGGACCGGCCCGATTCCCGCACACAGCGGAGAAATGCGGAGAAGTCCCCCTGCTGCAAAGCCGCAATCTGGCGGCAGATCCGCTGGTCCTCGTGGAAATAGTGGTAGGCCCGCAGCACGGCACGGTCCCCGCAGAGCGTGCGCACACGGGGCAGGTCATGGAAGAAGGTGTCGTAATCCACACCCCGCAGCGACTCGCTGTGGAAGCAGAGGGCCACTTGCTGCATCTCTCTGGGGATGGCGGCGAAGTCGTCCACCAGGGAGGCGTGGCTGGCTTTGGTGTCGATGATGCATAGGGCGTGGCCATAGGCGGCCAGGTCCAGGGAGAGGGGTGTGATTTCCGGCAGCTGCTGTCCGGCGCAGGGCTGGAAATCCACGCCGATGACGCCGCCGACCGCACAGGCCAGCTGGTCCAGCATACCGCTGGGCTTGTTGAAGTAGACGTTTTCCGCGTACTGGGCGGCCTGTGCCACCTGCGGGGGTGTGAGGGAGCCGCCGCAGAAGAGGTGGTTGAAGATGGTGGCGGTCAGCACCTCGAAGGCGGCGGAGGAGCTGAGTCCCCCGCCCCGCAGGACGGTGGTGGTGGTGTAGACATCGAAGCCCCGGAGCGGTCCGGCCAGTTGGGTGAATTTCTGGGCCAGACCCCGGACCAGGGCCATAGAACTGCCGGTCTCCTCCTCGTGGATGCCCAGATCATCCAGGTGGACGGTGGCCATGCGGTGGTTGCGGGATTTGATGCGGATGGTATGGGAGTCGTTGGGGGTGACGCAGGCGATGGTGTCCAGATTGACGCTGGCGGCCAGACCGCGGCCCAGCTGGTGGTCCGTGTGACTGCCCCCCAGCTCCGCCCGTCCGGGCGTGGAGAAGAGCAACGTTTCGCTGTCGGGGCCGCAGGGGAAGATTTGGGCAAACTCCTCCGTCAGCTCCAGCAGCCGGGCCTCCGCCGCCGCCGCTTCCCCGCCGTAGACATGCTCCAACTGTTCCCGCGCCGCGCCGGAGCGCAGATATTCCAGTAAAACTTCCCTTTTCATAGTTCCCTCCGTTTTCTTCCAGTTCTCCCCGCTGTTTTGATTTTTCTATTTTACCATCTTTCCCCCATGGACCGCAAGGGGGCATATGAGAGAATTGTCCATTTTTTTCGAAAAACAGACGGCAGGGCTGTCCCAATGCCCTGCCGCCTGCGGCGCGATATGGATTTTTCTGCTCAGCGGACGGTGAAGTCTCTGGAAAACTTTATCGCATAGCCTCCGTTTTCAGTGGCTTCGGAGTGTATGACGCCATTGCACTGATACGAGAGGCTGTCCGGATGGACCAGGACAGCCCGGTAATCCCCCTTGGGCGCATGGCTGTAGTCGTAGCTATCGTCAATGATCTGCTGGACAAAAGACCCGGCGGGGAGATTGCCGGAATAGAACGGAATGGCTTTCCGGTACACCAGTTCATCCGCCCCGCCGGACACCCAGCGGACCTGATACTCCCACTGAAAATCACTGGGCAGGATGGAAACGTCCTCCCCGGCTACATTATATAGGGATAGATATGGCGCAGGGCCAGGAGATGAGTATAGGCTCTTTTCCGGGGCATAGAACAGGCAGCCCAGCTGTCCGGCAACACCGGGAATGGCAGCATAACCGTCCATACTGCCCTCCCATGGGTCCGTGGAGGCGAACGCCGCCGCTGGATTGGAGACAGTCAGTCCATTGTCTGTGTCGAAGCGGTACTCCCAGCCGAACTCCTCCACCGCAAAACGCCAGGTGAGAGGAAAATAGGTTACTTCCCGGAATTCCAAGAGAGGATACTGCTCCCGGCTGTTGTTGACGGACTTGCCGTTGACTGTGATTTTTCCACCGGCAATCCGGGCGGTCTGGTTTCTCTTGTTCCTGACGGTCTGGACCTCCCTGGCATATTCGGAGACGGGTTCATCGCTTTTCTCAATGCCAAGCCCGTCTGTAGCGGACCAGGTGGTGCGCAGACCCAGGAGACGGCAGTCGTAGTAGGTCATGGGGAAGTAGGTGATGCCGCTGTAGACCAAGAAGGGGTATTTGCTGTAGTCGTTGGAGAGAGTTTGGCCGTTCAGGGTGACGGCAAAGTCCGGCAGAGTGACCCCTACTGTGTTTGCGGCGGCAGCGGTGGAGGACGGCGCGGTGAGAAACAGCAGAAGAATGCAAAGCAGGGCGGTGAACTGGCGTTTTTTCATGGCGAATACTCCTCACAAATTTAGTTTACATCTGTAGTGTATCACAGATGTAGAGCGGCGTCAAGAAAAATGTGATCCTCCAGAAAAAAGACTGCGCAGCGGAATTTTCAAAAGGGACTTTACAAATCGGTTTGGTATGCTATAATAGAGTGGCTGTATGCGGGTATGATGGAATTGGTAGACATGCGAGATTTAGGTTCTCGTGGCGCGAGCCGTTGGGGTTCGAGTCCCCATACCCGCACCACGTCGGAGCGAAATCCGCTCCACTCCGTTTCAAGGCGGTCCCTTTTGGGGCCGCCTTAAAACTGCGTTCCGCTCCTTTGCTCCTCCTTTCCAACTCGAACCCGCTGCGCTGGGCTTCGAGTTGG
>JAAWQS010000085.1 GCA_022800665.1 Oscillospiraceae bacterium | reverse complement strand
GGAGAAGCAGGGAGAGCTGGACCGGCTCTATGACGCTTTCTCCGCGAAATTCGGCCTCGTCAATGACCGGGCCAACCGGCTGGCCTTTGACCGGGATTCCGCCTACTATCTGCTCTGCTCCCTGGAAGTCATTGACGATAACGGGCGGCTGGAGCGGAAAGCGGATATGTTCACCTTGTACCCCCTATATCCCGTCCTGTTCCCTGACATTCTTTTGGGGTCTGTATCCTTTGCAGCACAATAGTTTTGTTTCTTACCTGTCCCGTCCGGTCACGCTGTTTTTCTTTAACCAAAGGGGAAAAATAAGGGAAACAATTCTATACACTACCACCGATGGAATAGCCCATCGGTGGTCTTTCTGCATAGACTAAATAGTCCATAAAAGCCCCCAAAGTTCGTCGAAAAAGTCTCTAGTCTTCTCTGCCATTTTGGTGGACTATAAAGGCACAGAAAACAACGACAGGGAGGTGGCGGTCATAACAGAAAGGAAGCGGTTGCGGGCCTTTATGGCCGCTGACCTCTACGACACACGGCAGAGGCTGGAGCTGACACAGGCGCAGATGGCGGAGCTGCTGGACATCGATGTCCGCTCATACGCCTACCTGGAACACGGCGAGTACATGTGCAGCGCCCACACGCTGCTGCTGTACCTTCTGCGGTGCCGGGAGGACGCCGCCGGGTTCCTCCAGCGGGCCGGAGAGGTTATGGGAACACCGCAGGCCGTTGAGGCGAAGTAAAGCCGGGGAGCCTGTTACAGCTCTCCGGCTTCGCCGTGTACAGACGGATTTTCAGCGGCTCCGGGGCTGGGACGTATCTTTACCCATCCAAGAGGCCGGAGGCCCTTTTCCGGGCTTACAGGCCGGGTTCCGGCGATGCTGCGCATGGGCGTGCTGTCAGCCTTGACAAGCACTGCCCCTCTGCATCCCTGCGCCGCCGCTGACCAGTTTCCAGCAGGAAATGGCAGACTGATATGCTACCGCCAGATGATGTTATGCGCTTCCAGTAGGCGCAGTCCTTGCAGCGGTTTGGCCGCTTCACTTTCTTCCCTTCCCGGTTTTCGGTTATTGATCTTCACTCCTTTGACCCTCCTCTAAGGGAGGCGGAAATTTGAGACCCCTTTGCAGGGGGGCACCAAATTTGATGCGGGGGTCTTGCAGATTTGCAGGAACCGCTATCCGCACTCTGTGGGCTTTGCGGCGGGGGCGATATCCTTTGCCCTCTGGCGGGGCAGGAGGGGGTCTCCACCGCGCCGATCAGCGTTATGGGGCAGCTGCAGGACCGCCGTCATTCTGTTCCAGACAGCGTTCGATCTGCTGCCAGAGGCCCCCACCGCCCACAGCGCTGATCTGCCGCCGCAGCTGCATGATCTGCTGGGCCTCCTGCTTCTCCTGCCGGGCCACGTGCCGCTGCTGATATCGCCGGAGTCGGGCCAGATACCGCAGGTATGTAGGCTCATGCATGTAGCGGGGCGGCGGCGGGGTCCACTGGCTGAAGTCCCCAGGGTCGAACGGGAGAAACAGGGGCCGCAGACGCTTTTCCGCATAGGTCATCCCTTTACGGTAGTAATACAGGGGGCCGCAACGGGTCTCCTGCTGGCAGCGGTAATTGAGCCGGGCGCACTTGCGGCAGAGGAATCCGCCGCCGGTATAGTACAAGTACCGCACCCGCTGGCCGCAGGCAGGGCAGAGGAAAAACAACTGCCAACCGCCGAACCCGTTAGGCTTCCGTGACAAGCGAACCCACACGCTTTTTCCGCTATGCCGGTCGGCGACGATCTGACAGCGGTCCCCGCCGGTGTCGCGGAGCTTAAAACTGTCAACTCTGGGTGTGGCCTCGATTTGGCCGCGGGCCTTGTTTTTTCCGCTGGTTTGCGTTGGTATCACCTACGCTTCCATACCTAAATACTATGGGAATTTGAAACTTTTGTGCCACTTTTATACTACCCCTATCGGGGACTCCAAAAGCCCACCCGGTTCACGACCTCCGGGCGGGCTGCCAGCGGATGTTTGGATCAGGCAGGGGGTCGCCATTAGATAGCACAAAAAGGCGGTCGCGCTCCGCTTTGGCGGCGAGATACCTGTCCTCAGCGGCGCGGACACGCTCTGCGCTGACGACTCCCTCGTCGTACCATGCTTTCATATTCTCAAACGCCTGCCCCGCCCGGCTTGCCTCGGTGGCGGCAAGCATGAATTCGTTGTAATAATGCAGCCGCTCAAAGTGATCTCTCGTCATCACTTGAACCCCCTTTCTCCCCACCGAAACTGCCGTCAGGCTTCGTATGAATCAGACCGCAGCGGCCTGTATCCGCGCCGTCTTTAGGTTCAACAAACACAGCGCATTTCGCCGTGCAGGGCCTCCCGTTAAACGGGCATGAACGATAGTCAGGTCCCATCGGTTTATCTCTCCCTCCCATCACTCTAAGAAGTTACGATCATTCCTGTGCGGGTTCCGGGCGTTATAGGCCGCCTTAGCCTCTGCACAGGCCCACGCGCTCTTAGCTGCTGCGACCTGATCGGCGGTGCGTCTGCTGTCCACGGCTTTCCCCCGTGGCGCGGCGTTCTCAGCCTTGATACGCTTCGTCATCAGTGCGATCACCTTTTCCAGCTTAGCGGCAATCTTGGCAATTTCGTCTTCTATGTCGCCCTTCGGGGCTGTGTCGGCGGTACAGTGTTCCACCATCCGGCGGCTGCCGCCGGGAACCACAACGCACCCCTGGTCACGGTAGCGGCCCGACAGCGCGACGCCCCCGTCCGTGCAGAAGAGCGGTCTTGAAATAAATTCCTTTCGTGTCATAAATACCCCTTTCTGCCGCCTGCTTCCAGCGGCTCCCCCTTTACCGGCTATCTTGTAAGAATCAGAATAATTATCCTCCCTCCTGGGCGGCGCGGGGAAAGGAGTAAAGCCGCGCCGCCCAAAGGAAAGGCAGGAAATACAAAAACAGGCGCGGGAACGATGTCAAACCGTTTTCCCGCGCCTGCCGCATTGCAGACATTGGCCCCCTCGGGGCTGGTACTCATCCAGCGCTTCCGCACCTGTTTGAGTAGATTATATCATAAGGGGAGCTATCCGTCAAGGCTTTTTTGTTGTGCCGCAACGCTTTTCGCCGGACTTCAAGGTTATGTAGACGATTTTTCGGGGCGGTCTGGAAACGCTGGAGCGCACCACTGCGCTGGGCAACAGCTTGCGCACGAGTTGGATTACAGCAGCAGCGGCTTTAGCGTACTCTGGCAGGTAACTGATGGTTATTTTCATGTCCGGCCCTCCCTTTCCTTCCGCCGCGCCCGCTCTTCACGGATGCCGGTAGCGTGTCCCAGAGCGAAGCCGTACAGCGCCATTGATAAGGGACCCGCCTTGCCCGTGCGTGCCCTGTCAAACAGAGCCTCAACCGCTTCACGGTTCGGGTTTTCGTCGCAGGGAATGATCAGACCCGCAGGCGCTTTACCCATAATGCGCCGGGCTTCTTCGGCTGAGAAATATTTCATACTTGCATTTCCTTTCCCCATCCCGTACAATAGGGATGGACCTTGGTTTGATTAGGTGTCTTGCTGGGTCTCCTTGCCGCTCTGGATGTTGGCAGTGTCCAGAGCGGTCTTTTTGTTGTCCCGGCAGTCGCAGGTCTCGCCGGGGTCCAGCCTTTTTTCTTCCGAGCCTCTACCATGCGCTTGGCAATGTCGCAGTAGAAGTCATAACCGATTCGCTCGGTTAATAGGGTGTTGTAGTATTTCAGGGTTGCTTTTCTCCTTTCATTGCCTCAAATCCCACACGCTCAAACTCGTTGCACCGCAAGAGTTTTGAAAATGTGTACCGGTGTGTGTCGGGTTTCCCACGGGGGGTAAAGAAATCTCTCGCGTAGAAGGGGACTATAAAATGCCGGTACACGCCGGTACACACCGCCATTTCAAGCCTAAAATCAGATTGAGTGCTGCCGCTCCACGTCCCGCCCCATTGGGCCGCTTGCGTTTAACAGTTGTGTGGGCCTCCATGCCCTGCTTGAACCCTGGAAACGCCTCTGAACGATACCCATTGCGGATACACCATTCCTGATAAGCCCTGTAAGCGTCCTCGGTACGGATTTCGCCGGTAACATCCAGCTCCATCATTTCATCAACGAACTGGGCGATCTTGTCGCTGTCGTTCTGGTATTGGGCCGTAGCGGCCAGCACAGCAGCGGGAGCGTCAAGGCCGGTTTCACGGGACAGCCAGAGACCGTCCAGGCACCAGTTGAGAACGCCGCTCAGATTCTTGGGCTGGAACAGCCGCCCCTTTAACCCTTTATCCTGCTCTTTGTCGCTGAAATGCCGCTCAAACGGGATCACCTTCACCCGGCCAGAGCTGAACACTGTTGGGTCCGTCACCTTCGGCAGATGGTTAGTGTTGATGAACAGCTTAAAATTAGGCGAAAACTCGAAACTGTTTTCATTCAGGAACCGGGCGTTGATGGTATCCCGGCCTGTCAGCGTTTTCACCAGAGCGGCGGAAAGTACCATTTGCTTTCCTGGCTCGGAGATGTTGACCACTCTAGCGCCGGCCAGCCGAGCTATATCCTCTGTCGGGCCGCTGCTGTTGGGCTTGTCCTTCTGGGCGATAGTTTCGGGCCGTGCTGCTCTGCCGTACCCGCCCTGCATCCTCATGTACGTCTCCATGACGGTGCCCTTCCCGTTGCGGGTGGTGGGGCCGTAGAGCATGAATAGACATTCCTCCGAAGTATCGCCGGTTAGACCGTAGCCCATTGCCTTTTGCAGGAAAGCGGCCTTGTCCATGTCTCCCTGCATAACGCCGTTGACCGTCTTCTCCCACAGCTCTGACCGTACCGCAGGGTCATACTTGACGCCGGAGATGATAGACAGCATATCCGCCGGGGAGTGGGGCCGGAATTGGCGGGTACGAAGGTCCAGCGTCCCATTCAGGCAGTTATACAGGAAGAGGTCCTTGTCGAACTCATCCAGCCGCACAGGATACACGCTGGCGGCGTCCTTCAGGATGGTTTCCCGGTTATACCGCTTCTGCCACCGCTCCACAAACTCCCGGTAGTCATTCTTGGCGGCTCCCTCCGGCAGCGACAGCGCGTAGATCACCAGAGCATCCGCCAGCCGCTTGCACAGCTCCATCGTCCGCAGGTTGCCGGTATCCGGCTTCCATACCTTGCCGCTGTAGACAAACCACTTCTTGCGCTCCGGCACATACCGGGCGATATCCTTGTACCAGTCCGCGAACAAGTTCCCGTTGCCGATGTCGTTCCAGCCGTAGCGGTCATTTTTCTCTGGGTGCAGGTCCGCCAGCTTTACAGGTCCGTCAGGCGTTGGCGTTGTGATCCTGTCCGCCTTGCGCTGGAAATGGGCCTGGGGGTCATAGCCGCCCTGGGTGGTGTTGACGGCCTCCATAACGGTGATTGTGCCGTAGGTGCTGCCAGCCGTTGGCCGGTTCCATTTGTCCGAACGGTATAGGCCGGACTGCCGGAAAAGCCTGTCCACTCTGGCGGCGTCCTTGTTCAGCCACCACGACAGGATATTGCACAGGGCTAGGTCTGCCTCAGAATGAGACTTGTAGCCGTTGGTATCCCCAGCCCACAGAGCGGAGAACCGCGCCCCCTCCTGGGAGCGTTTGATCTTCTCGATCAGAGACAGATCATCCAGGTCAACCGGCGCGGCATGGCTGGTGGCAACCGCCGCCGGTTTCTTCGCCCTGGGCCGGACCATATACCGTTCCAACAGCGGCGGCAGCTGCTCCCCGCGCTCCTCCAGGTCTACAACAGGGGTCAGGGCGTTGCCGGTGACGGTGACGTACTTTTGCGTACAACCGGCTATGTAGACCTCCAAACCGGCGTTTTGGTTGTTGATGTAGTACCGGGCCTTGTCGTACTCGAACCCAGGAAAGACCGTAAACAGGACCCGCAAGCCCTTGCCGCTGGGGGAATACTCGGTGTAGGCGTTCATGGTATGCACGATGTCTGCGGCCATTTCCGACAGCTCCCCATCATCACTGATGCAATGGTCAATGTCGATAGCTGCCAGGGTTCCGAAGATGCCCACACCGATCCCATCGTACTTACCGCGCTCCAGGGCCTCCAGTGTTACCGGCAGCAGGGCAAAGGTGTCCGGGTTCGTGCTCTGGGCCCTGCCGTCGGTGCGGGGGTTATAGGGGACCTTTGTGGGCTTCCCCTTCCCCCGCTTTTCGTACCGCCAGCAGCAAAACAGGCCATTTTCCCGCAGCTCGGCGGGAAGGTTGTTCACTTGAATCATTCGTCCGCCACCTCCAAAAACAATCCCTCAAGGTCAAGCTGAGCCTCGCACTTGGCGGCTTTGCCGATGTCCAGGACCTGGAAGCCACGGCGGTTGTAGGTACGGTGGATCAGCTCCTTGCTGGACTGGTTCACGGTCTGAGCGGCCTGAAGCTGCTGCTTGGTAAAGGTGATCTGGTCTTCGGTGATCTCGCCGGTGCGGTTGTCCTGAATGCGGACATCAAAGCGGCGGAGCGGGATGTTGAAATACGTTCTCACAGTAAAATACCTCCATGCTTGTCTAACCAGCTTTGTAACTGGCTCCTGTTGATTCTTATAGACCGCCCGATGCGGACGCAGGGAAAATCCTCGCGGTGGCACAGCTCATAGGCGGTGTTCTTCCCGATCTGCCACAGTGCCGCCAGTTGTGGGGGCGTCAGCAGCTGGACTTCCTGGTCTCCTGTATCGGGATTTTCGGGGATGGTCAGGCCGGTTATTTCCATCAGGCCAAAAGCGTCATAGCCCTGGGCGGTCAAGTCCGCGCCGGGGTTGTCGCTCTCCAGCTCAAAATGCTTGTTGCCGGGTAATGTTACGCGCCATTTGCGCATGTTGTCAGCTCCTTTCTTCGGTCAGCCCTGCCAGCTCGTCCAGCAGGTCCTCCAGGCCTGCTTTGAAAAGCTGCTCCCGTGTCTTGGGGTCCAGCCGGGCCTCCAGGGCGGTGATACGGTTCTCATGGTCCTTGACGGCATCCTCCAACGCCGTCAGCCGGTTCTTGTCTAAAGGCATAAAAATTCCTCCTTGCGCGGTCGCAGGAGGTGTGGTATACTTTCCTCATGCGGCCTGATTGGTTACGTCAATTAGGTCTGCTAGCCTCGTCGGGTGGTGGAACACCTGGCGGGGCGTTTTGCTTTGGCGGGGTTAATCTCCTTCCTGAATTAGTTCTGCTGGATCCACGCCCAGAGCCTTTGCAATGCGGCCCAGGGTTGCAGGTCGGACGCTTTTGCCCACAACGGCGTTTTGCACCGTGGGCCGGGGCAGTCCGGCAGCGGCGGGAAGGTCCCTGCTTTCCATGCAGGCCCGCGCCATTGCCAGCTCCAATTTCTTGCGGTCTACTTTCATGCTGTTCACCTCCTAGCGGATTCATTTGCGCATGGTTTATGCCTCCTCTCTGATGATGTCGGCTACGCTTACCCCCAGGCCCCGCGCCAGCTTTCCGGCTGTGATAGGGGCGCAGGTACCGCGCAGCAGAATAGTGCTGATGCTCTGCCGGGAAATGCCGCTACGTTCCGCCAGGGCGGAGTTAGTCAGCCGCTGTTCTGCTTTCAGCAGGTTGATCTTGGTTGCGCTGATTGTCATGTGTTTCACCTCCTTCAAGGTATCCGTTTTGGATACCTCTCCCTAATAATATCCTATTGGGAAACTTTTGTCAAGACTGTTTTTGAAAAAAAGTTGACACAGGGGAAACTTTTGGCTATACTATGTAATGGAGGTGATTTTGTGCCTGAAAGGAATGGTCATCTAAAGGAATTGCGGCTCAAATGCGGATATACTCAGCAGCAAGTGGCTGATGTTCTAGGCGTAACAAAGGCAACTATCAGCAAATATGAATCCGGACAACGCAAATTGAGATCTGACCACGTTGAAAAATTAAGCATCCTTTTTAATGTTGAACCTGTTTATATACTTTTGGGCGTGACGTCTGCTGAATGGCGCAGGGAAATGGATAATGTGATGCAGAGAGAAGAGGAAGAGGAACGTGAGTATTGGGAATCCGTGCTTTTGACTAAGCCGATTCTGGATATGATTCCATTGCTTGAACGTCTGAATGATGATGGTCAGCAAAAAGCCGTAGAGCGCGTAGAGGAACTAACGGAAATCCCCCGCTACCGCCGTCCTGACACCCTCCCCGCCCCACCAGAGGGAACAGATACCACCCCCGCCGAAAAGCCCACAGAGGGGCCGGAGAATGGCGAATAGAGCGGGGTGGTGAAACGCCACCCCCGTGTCAAATTTGACATACCCCCAAAGGGGCGGGAAATTCTCCGCACCCCTGCTAACGTGGTGACGGCGTTCCCACCTGTCCTGTCAACGTATCCTTCCAGCGGATAGGTTTTCGCATTTGAAATGCGGAAATTCATACGTCTTTCGTCCGAAAAACGGACGAAAGGCGCAAGGTGACTATCAGTTACCTCGCTGCCCGCCACCAGGTAACTGAAAGTTACCTCGTTGCCTGTCGGTCGTCCACAGGGTCAATAGCGTTGACCTTGCTCCGATATGGGAATCCCCATATCGGAAAAATCCCAAGCGTTTGGGATTTTGAGCAAAAGAAACCGCCCCCATAGCGGGGACGGGAGAGGAGAGTGATACATAATGAGAGCGGCAGCGTATGCCAGTACCCCCACAGCCTGCACCAGAAATGCGGCCTGATACTCCGGAGGGTAGAGATACCACCCCCACCGCACCCCCGCCAGAATTGCCGGAGAATGGCAAATAGAGGGCATGCCAAATTTGGTATGCCCCCCTGCGGGAAATTTCCCGCCCCCTTACAGGGCAAAAAACCGCCCACGCTGCTGCTAACAACGTGGACGGCGATGCACAAATACCAGAGCTACCAAACTACGGCACCAGTGCGCCCCTATTATAGCGCCATCCGGGCCACTGTGTCAAATACAGAAAGTGAGGTTTTTACACAATGGCACGGAAAAATGCAAAAGGCAGCGGCACGATCCGGAAGAAGACCGTCACCCGCAACGGCAAAGAATACACCTACTGGGAGGCCCGGATCACCACGGGCCGCGATCCTGGGACCGGCAAGCAGGTCCAGCGGTCCTTTACCGGCAAGACGCAGCGGGAAGTTCGGGAGAAGATGCAGGCCGCCGCCGTGGCGGTCAACCAGGGGGCGTACACCGCGCCCCAGAGGATGACCGTGGGGCAGTGGCTGGACACTTGGCTCAGGGACTATCACGGCGGACTAAAACCCGCTACCGTGGCCGTGCATCGCAACAACACAGAGAACCATATCCGGCCCGCCCTGGGAGCGGTGAAACTGGTTGACCTGCATCCACACGCTGTGCAGAGGTTCATTAACAGCCTGGAATTAGCCCCCTCGTCGGTCCGACTGATATACCAGGTGCTGCATACGGCGCTTGGTAAGGCTGTAGAGCTGGGCTATATTCCTCGGAATCCCGCAGACCGCTGTGTACTGCCAAAGGTGGAGCGGGAGGAAATAAAGCCGCTGGACGATCAGCAGGCCGCCGCCCTGCTGGCAGCGGCCAAAAGCACCCCAATGGAGTATCTTATCACCGTGGCTCTGTTTACCGGTATGCGTATCAGTGAGCTGCTTGGCCTGACATGGGCGGCGGTGGACTTCCAGCGGGGAACCATCACCGTCAGCAAGCAGCTAACCCGTGTCAGCCACCGCGCCGCAGGGCTTTTCCAGTCCCCAAAGAGCGGTAAGCCCCGTACAATTACACCGGCTCCGGCTGTTATGGCCGCGTTGAGAAAGCAGCAGGCCAGGCAGACGGAGGCGCAGTTAATGGCGGGGCAGCTGTGGGATAACTCCCACGGGCTTGTCTTTACCGGAAAGACGGGCGAGCCGATGAGCCACAGCTATACAGAAAAACGGTTCCGGGCTTTGTGTGTTGCCGCCGGCCTGGAGGGCGTACGGTTCCACGACTGCCGTCATACATACGCGGTGAATGCGATCAGGGCGGGAGATGATATTAAGACGATCCAGGGGAATCTTGGACATGCTACAGCGGCATTCACGCTGGACCGCTATGGCCATTTTACGGAGTCCATGCAGCAGGCCAGTGCGGCCCGTATGGAGCGCTTCATCAAGAACGTTCTAAATCTGTAAAGGGAAAAAGCAAGCGAAAACCGAAGTAGCGAGCAAAATAAAAACCGTTTACCCTTTGGAAATACAAAGGGTAGGCGGTTTTTGTGCATTGTAGAGGACATTTGTTCACCAAGCGCACCATCAAGCAGAACACCCATGTTACCAGTGTGGACACGGCGATGGACGCGCTGGCGGTGTCCATTGGGGAGCGGGCCAAGGTTGATATGCCCTTCATGGCCCAGCTCACCGGAAAATCGGAGGCCGAGCTGGAAAAGGACCTGACCGGCGTGATCTTCCGGGAC
>JAAWQS010000084.1 GCA_022800665.1 Oscillospiraceae bacterium | reverse complement strand
GGAAAAGGGTAGACAAACAGCGCAAAAGAGCAGAGAATGTAAGTGTGTGGCAAACAAATCTCATAAAGCTCTATTGCGCTGTCTGCGACAATAGTAGCACAATCGAAAGTGTATTCCTTCTTCATTTCGAACACCTTCCTCGTATAATAAGTTTCAAGTTGATAGATTTCAGTTCCGCTTCGGCAGGATTGGCAGGGAGGTCTACATGGACGATTACCGCTATAAATCCCTGCAAACCCTCGCCAGGGCCAGATTTGACGTTGTGCAGAACCTGACAATGGGGGTGCTGGAAAAGCAAATTAAAGTGTTGGACAAGGCCATTGAGCAGCAGTTTCAGATCATCCCCAAACACGCTTACCTCCATCCCCGGTATCGGCAAGGTCTACTCCGCTGGTATCATTGCCGAGATCGGCGATGTCCACTGCTTTGACGAACAGGCCCTGTTTCAAAAAATTGCAGGGACAGGGCTTGGGTTGGTGTTGCCTTTTTGCGGCTCTTATGGCCCCTTTTGTGCATCGCTCATAATGCCGGAAACTGTTGCTATGGCTGGTCTTCGCCAAATTTACCACCCACACATTCTACCTACCGATGAGCCAACTTTATTTATACCACATCATTGCATATTGCGGCTTCCGCGGCGTTGAGCGCTGCGATTTACATTTCCTACTGGTACAGAGATAAACGGCCTCACGCTGTATGATGTCAAGCATTCCGCTTCGCCGTCCCATTTGCTTGTCCACACGTTTTGTCCTCTTATGCCGAAGCGCCAGAGCCTACCCCGGCAGCATTTTTATAGTCTTCGTGCTTTTTGGGAAACTTTCTATTCCATTTTACAAAAAATTATGTTAGAATTATATTTACGCAAGAAGTTTTTGATTATTATTTTCTGAAATATCTTTTGCAGCGTAGATCTAATACTATTTTTGAGGTGGAGCAGACGTGGAAAAAGGAATGAAAAATGCGGATGTGCGTTTAGGCAACAAGCGGCGGCTGATTAAGCTGCTTTATTGGAACAACGGGATATCCAAACAGGATATCTCTACGGTGCTGCGGCTGAGTATGCCAACAGTCAATCTTCTTGTCTCGCACTTGGAGGAGGATGGACTGGTCGAAAAGCGGCGGGCAGACACATCCTCCGGCGGGCGGATCCCAGATCTGCTTTTTTTCAAATACAACGCCAGACTGGTGGTTGGGGTAGAGATTTTTCAAGGGGAGTGTGTGATTCTAATCACTGATCTGCAGGGGACGCCGCAGGCCAGAAAAAAAATTCAGGCCCGCTACAACGACGGCGTTACATACTGGCAGGGCCTTCGCGCATTGATTTTGCAGCTGATTGAGGAAAACAGCTTCCGCCGCGAGGACATTTTAGGCGTAGGCATCACCATGCAGAATTCCATCGAACGATATAGTAAGGTGGCCGGCGCACTGCCGGTTCCAGGCACATTTACACAGTCCGAAAACCTGGGCGTTGCACTGGGATTCCCGACTGTTATCGAGCGCGATACGAATGCCGCCGGATTTGCCAATGTTTGGTTTGAAAAAAAACTGGAGCAGGCGATTTATCTCTCTATTTCAAACGAGGTGAGCGGTTCTCTCATCACTCGACGAAACATTCTGTACGGTGACAATGGCCGATGCGGGGAATTTGGACATATGACACTGATTCCAGATGGAGTTAAGTGTTCCTGCGGACGGCGGGGCTGCGTACAGGCATACTGCTCTACCAGCATTTTGACAGGCGCGGTGAACGACAACCTCTCCCAGTTTTTTGCACTGCTACCCAGCAGCGAGGCGCTGCAAAAGATATGGGACAGCTATTCTGACCGGTTGGGCACATTGATTGCGAATCTTAATATTGCGTTGGACCTTCCGGTTATTATCGGCGGCGAGTTGGGTGTTTATATCGAGCAATTTGAAAATGGACTGACTCAAAAGGTGAAAAAAGCAAATCCTTTTTATGCCGCGAAACCGATTCAGGCCGCACTGGTTTTGGAAAACGCAGCGGGCATTGGCGTGACATTGATGATCTCCGCGCGATATCTGAATCTCATGGAAACTGATTAGGTCTCTTTGTTGCATACACCAAACGGCACTGCAAAAGCAGCGCCGTTTCTTTTAATTTATTTTATAAAAGGTATTATATAAAAGTATTTTAATATAATTTCTTACTAAAAGGCAAAAATACAGGAAATTTGTAACGTGCAATCACCACAAGAAGTCGAATATAAGCTGCATGTTATTGGTCAAAACAACTGAATCTGCGGCTAAAAATTGGAATAATTGTAGAAACCGGCAGTTTACTGTAATTGGTACTTGCAATTTTCTTGCGATTGTGATAAAAATAGATTATTAAAATATTTTACATAAACAAGCAGAGATTTCCGTTGGTAATTAGATCTCGCCGGCGAGGTCTGGTTATAATAAATTTAGAAAGGCGAAAGAAAATGAAGAAGTTATTTGCTCTGCTGCTCACACTGGCTATGGCTCTCAGCCTGGCGGCGTGCGCAAACCAGTCCTCCAACAGCCGGGGAGGCAATTCTCCCGGCACAGGAACCAATTCAGGTTCCAATACCTCTACATCCACCTCTGCCTCCAGCGGCAATGTTATCAAAATCGGTGTTGTGGAGTGCCTGACCGGCGATAACGCCGCCCCCGGAGCGCTGTGCAAGATCGGCGTCGAGTTGGCAAACGAACTCAATCCCACTGTTGAGGTGGACGGCGTGGAATACAACGTCGAGCTGGTCATCGCCGACTGCAAGTCGGATAAAGTCGAGGCTGCCAACTGCGCCACCCGCCTGATTGAGCGTGAGGGCTGCGTGGCGATTATGGGTCCCGCCGGCTCCGGCTTCAATATGGCGATGGGCGACATCGTCAAAAACGCCAAGATTCCCGCCATTGTCTCCAACGCGACCAGCCCGCTTGTAACACAGGATAACCCCTATTACTTCCGCTCCTGCTTTACCAATAACTTCCATGCAAAGGTTATGGCGCAGTACGCCTACGACCAGGGGTACCGGAAAATTGCGTTGGTGAAGGAGATCACTCAGGATGCCGCTGTGGATTGCGCCAACCAATTCAAGGATATTTTCACCAGCTTGACTGGCGACCCCGACAGCATTGTCTGCGAAGTTGGCTACAACGTTACGGACCAGGACTACAACGCACAGCTGGTTACGCTTTCCCAGAACGAATTTGACGCCGTCTTTGCGCCAAATACAGCTGTAAACCTGGCCATGATGGTAAACCAGGCTAAGGATATGGGCCTTAATACCGTCTGGCTGGCAATCGATTCCTGCGAGGTGCCAGAGTTTATCACCATCGGCGGCGAAGCGGTGGTGGATACCGTGTTCTTCTCCTCCTTCTTTGATACCGCGGTGGCACAGACGCCTACCACCTCATATCTTCTGGAAGAGTATGGAAAGCGCTATGACGATGAGTGCTCCTCCTTTGTGGCCCTCCAGTATGACGCCTACACCATGCTACTCCAGGCTATCTCCAACGCCAAGAGTACCGACGGGGAAGCCATCTGCGCCGCACTGGAGCAGATTGAGAACTTTGAAGGTGCAACCGGATATCTGCAGTTCGACGAAAAACATAATATTGAAAACCTGGCTGTCGTGAAAACGGTTGGGGACAACAGTGCGTTCAAGTATATCGCAACCGTAACGCCGTAATCAACCAGCTCACAGACATAATGAAATACAGGGCGTAATAACGGTGGAGTGTTCGGAAGGGCGCAGACCCTCTGAACACTCCATCTTCTGAAAGGAGAAGAAATCAATGCAATACCACCTGGAAGCAACCAAAAGATGCGACCCTGATCTGTACCGCCTGATTGTACAGGAGCAGGCCCGCCAGGAGAGTACCTTAGAAATGATCGCCTCCGAGAGCATCCAATCCCCCCAGCTGCTGGAGATTAACGGCTGCGCCTTCAACAACAAGACGGCTGTCGGCCCAATCGGTGAGCAGGAACTCATGGGCTCCCATGTGGCCGAGGAACTGATGAAGCTGACAGCGGAGCGGGCATGCGCCGTATTCGGTGCGGAACACGCGAATATCCAGCCCTACTCTGGTTCCACCGCAAATTTCAGCGTGTTTGCCGCCTGCCTGCAGGCGGGAGATCTCATCCTGTCCATGCGTCCGGACCAGGGCTCCCACCCCACCCACGGCGCAGAAAACAATATCGTCTCCCAGCTCTACCGCCATGCGTTCTATTCCATCGACCCGGAGACACACCTCATCAATTACAATGAATTAGAGCGTATGGCCCAGGAGCTGCACCCCAAGCTTATCATTGCGGGAGGCTGTGCCTATGCGCGGCTGATTGACTTCGAGCGCATCAGCCAGGCAGCCAAAGCTGTCGGAGCCTATTTCATGGTAGATATGGCCCATCAGTCCGGCCTGATCGCCGCCGGTGTCATTCCCAGCCCGGTCCCTTATGCGGACTTCCTCAGCTCCTCCACCACAAAAACCATCTGCGGTCCGCGCAGCGGCTTTGTCCTCTGTAAGAGCGAGTATGCACAGCAGCTGGACCACGGCGTACATCCCGGCCTGATCGCCTCGCTCCATCTGCAAACGATGGCGGCTATGGCGCACACATTTTTCTATGCGGCAACACCCGTCTTCCGGGCAGCGATGCAGCGAACGGTGGACAACGCCCGCGCGCTCTGCGAGAGTCTGCAATGCCGCGGCTTTCGGATTCTCAGCGGCGGAACAGACACCCATTTGTTTGTTATTGATCTGCGCGGGCACACTCTTGGCGGACAAGGTTTTGCCGATGCGCTGGAAAAGACCGGCATCAGTGTAAACGCGATTCTGATCCCCTACGACGAGCCCGGCAGCCTCAATGGCGTCCGGGTAGGCTGTACTGTCTGCGCTCAGCGGGGCATGGGAAGGGCGGAAATGGAACGCATTGCCGCCATCTTTGACCGCGTCGCGAGCGCTCCACAAGATGCCGCCGTCCTGGCCGCCTGCGCCAAGGAGGTCCGCTCGCTTACAGAGGCATTCCCGCTTTACGGCCTCTATGACTGTCAAACATAGGAAGGAGGTCATTACTTGTCACTCGATGTTTTTTTGCAGCAGGTCTGCAATGGAATCACGCTGGGCAGTGTCTACGCACTGGTAGCTATCGGATATACAATGGTCTACGGTATTATGCGTCTCATCAATTTTGCCCACGGAAGTCTGTTTATGATGAGCATGTACTTCGCCTTCTATGCCATTGGGTTCTTTGTGGTCCCCTGGTATATCGCCTTCCCGCTGGTAGCGGTACTCACCGCTGTGATGGGTATGGCGACGGAGCGCATTGCGTACTACCCTCTGCGCCGGAGCGGCAGTCCGCCCACCTCGATTCTGATTTCCGCTGTCGGCGTCTCCTACTTCATCGAAAACTTTGCCACGGTCCTGTTTACCGGACGGCAGAAGCTGTTTCCCTCCATTCCCTTCTTTACAGATATCATTACCATCGGCAATGTCCGCTTGCAGCGGATGTCCATTGTAGTACCGGTACTGACGTTTGTCCTGCTGATCATTCTCATGTTCCTGCTGGAAAAATCCAAGCCGGGTATGGCCATGCGGGCGGTTTCACGGGATGCGGACGCTGCGCAGCTGATGGGTATTGATGTCAACCGCACCATATCGCTGACCTTCGGCATTGGTTCCGCTCTGGCTGCTGTAGGCGCTATGGTATGGGGCCTGAAGTATCCGCAGATTGCGCCCACCATCGGCGCCATGCCGGGTATGAAGTGCTTTGTCTCCGCTGTTATTGGCGGAATCGGCAACGTCAAAGGCGCGGTCATCGGCGGACTGCTGTTGGGATTCGTGGAGGTTATGATTGTTGCATTCTTCCCCGCCCTGACCAGCTACCGGGACGCCTTCGCGTTCTGCTTCCTGATCGTTGTCCTGCTGGTAAAGCCGACGGGCATCATCGGCGAAAAAATTGCGGATAAGGTATAGGAGGAGGTCATATGATGCAAAACAAACAGATCCTGCACCCCCCGAAGAAAATGTCCCGCAGGGATATCATTTTGACCTGCGCCGCGGTTTTCATTTTGATCGTCATTCTGGCAAACGCAGAAAATTGGTTCGGTTCCTATGTGGTGCGCATTCTCAATACCTGCTGCATCTACGCCATTGCAACACTGGCGATGAATCTGGTTAATGGCTGTACCGGCGTATTTACACTGGGCAACCCTGGGTTCATGTGTGTCGGTGCATATACCTGTGCGCTGCTGTATTTGCAGCCGGCAGTTAAGGATACGCTGTACTATGTGGAGCCCATTGTTCCGTGGCTGCGGGATATCCACACGAATTATTTTATCGCACTGATCTGTGGTGGGATCATGGCCGCTCTGGCTGCTGTCCTGATCGGTGTGCCAGTCCTGCGCTTGAAGGGAGACTATCTCTCCATCGCGACGCTGGGATTTTCGGAGATCGCCCGCATTATCATGCTCAATGCCCAGAGCGTAACCAACGGCGCCATCGGACTGACACAGATCCCTAATGTCGTCAACATCTGGGTTGCCTTCGGTGCGCTAGCGGTAGTATTTATCTTCCTGCGGCTGTTGATGAACTCCTCCTATGGCCGGGCATTTCTGGCGATACGGGAGGACGAAATCGCGGCAGAGGCTATGGGCATTCATCTGTTCAAGCACAAGATGCTCTCCTTTGTCCTCTCGGCCTTTATCGCTGGAATTTCCGGCGGATTGCTGGCGTCTTTGATTGGCGCCATTGATGCGAATCAGTTCAAATATACATTTGTCTATCAGTTCCTGCTGATGATGGTGCTGGGCGGGCAGGGTTCTATGTCCGGGTCTGTGATCGGAGCCTTTATTGTCACCAGCGCACTGGAATGGCTGCGGTTTATGGACGAGCCGATCAATCTTGGCTTCATTCAGTATCCTGGATTTGCGGGAATGCGCATGGTGCTGTTCTCCGTTCTGCTGATTCTAATTGTCCTGTTCTGGGGCAAGGGCATTATGGGGGACAAGGAATTCAGCTGGGAGCGTCTGATAACTGGACTGAAGCGGCTCGGTAAGCGCCGCAGTCAGGAGAAGGAGGAGGTGTCTTAATGGCGGTTCTGGAGACAAAGGGAGCGACTATGCGTTTTGGTGGACTGACCGCGGTGGATAGCTTGAGCCTGCGGGTAGACAATCGGGAGATCGTCGCTGTCATCGGCCCCAATGGCGCTGGAAAGACAACTGCCTTTAATATGATTACCGGCGTCTACCGCCCCACGGAGGGAGAGATATTCTTTTCTGATACCTGCATCAGCCGGAAGCGTCCAGACCAGATCGCGCGGCTGGGTGTGGCACGTACCTTCCAGAATATCCGACTGTTTAGGTCCATGACCGTCATGGAAAACGTGATGGTTGCCAATCATCTGCACATGCGGAGCGGCCTGTTTGGCGCGTCTCTCCGCTCCCCTCTGGCCAGAAGGGAGGAGGCACAGATGGCAGAGCGCTCCATAGAAATGCTGGAGACTACCGGTTTGGTGGAGTACAAGGACTGGAAGGCCACCAGCCTTCCCTACGGCCTGCAGCGGCATCTGGAGATTGCCCGCGCCATGACAACAAATCCAAAGCTGCTCCTGCTGGACGAACCTGCGGCAGGCATGAATCCCAAGGAAAGTGCGGAACTGGCCGAATTTATTCACCAGATCCGAGAAAAATTCGGCATGACCATCCTGCTCATTGAACACCACATGAAGTTGGTGATGAACATCTCTGACCGGATATACGTGCTGCAATACGGAAAAACCATCGCCAACGGTACGCCAGATGAAATCCGTGCGAACCCTGCTGTGATCAAAGCATATCTGGGAGAGGAGGATTGAGCATGCTGCAGATTGAAAATCTATCCGTCAATTATGGCGGCATCAAAGCGCTGAAATCCATCAGCCTGGAGGTCCCTGCCCAGAAGATTGTTACGCTTATCGGCGCTAACGGGGCAGGAAAATCTACCACGCTGCGCTCCATCAGCAAGCTGGTCAGACCGCACAGCGGAAAAATTCGCTATAACGGAGAAGATATTACCGCCATCGGCGCCAAACAGACGGTAGAACGCGGGATCATCCTTGTTCCGGAAGGACGTCATATCTTTCCGGATATGACCGTGCAGGACAATCTGAAGATCGGCGCGTATCTCCGAAAGGACGACCAGATCAGCCGTGATATTTCCTATATGCACGAACTCTTTCCGATTCTAAAGGAACGGGGCCGTCAGCTGGCCGGTACGCTGTCCGGCGGCGAGCAGCAGATGCTCGCAGTATCACGTGCGCTCATGTCGCGGCCCAAACTGCTGATGATGGATGAACCCAGTCTCGGACTGGCTCCCCTGATTATCAAGGATATCTTTGCGATTATCCAGAGGGTCAACGCGGAGGATAAACTGCCGGTCCTCCTGATTGAACAGAACGCGAATTTTGCGCTGAAGGTGGCAGACTATGCCTATGTGTTGGAAACTGGTACGATTCAGATGGAGGGGGCGGGGACAGAACTGCTGCGCAACGAGAAGGTAAAAGAGCTCTATCTTGGTACAGGGGATTAATGCTTACTGCGTAAAAGAAAGAGAGGTTTTCATGAAAAAAATCATCAATAATTCTAACGACGTTGTAAAAGAAATGCTCCAGGGTATGGAAAAGGCATCGCCGCAGATCCGGTATATCAAGGAGCACGACGTAATTGTGCGCACTAAGAAGGCGGACAAAGTTGCAATACTTTCCGGCGGAGGCAGCGGACATGAGCCAGCTCACGGCGGCTATGTGGGATACGGGATGTTGGATGCCGCCGTGGCAGGTAATGTGTTTGCATCCCCCGGAGCGGACGCGGTGGTTAAAGGCATTGAAGCGGTCGACGCGGGCAAAGGTGTTCTGCTGATTATCAAGAATTATTCCGGCGATATTATGAATTTCCAGATGGCCAAGGAGCTGGCAGAGATGGACGGCGCACAGGTGGAATATGTGGTAGTCAAGGACGATGTCGCTGTCCCGGACAGCACCTACTCCGCTGGCCGCCGCGGCATTGCCGGTACGGTGTTTGTACACAAGCTGGCCGGCGCGAAGGCAGAGGCGGGAGGCACACTGGCGGAAGTGAAGGCAGTGGCGCAGAAAGCTATTGATAACGTCCGCAGTATGGGAACATCTATGGCCTCCTGTGTCCTGCCTGGAGTTGGCAAGGCCGGCTTCACCCTGGGCGAAGATGAAATTGAAATTGGCATGGGGATCCACAATGAGCCTGGACTGGAACGTACCACCATGAAGCGGGCGGATGAGCTGGCGAAAATTCTTCTGGACAGAGTGCTGGAGGACTACGATTACAGCGGCTCCGAGGTCGCCGTGATGGTCAACGGCCTGGGCGGGACACCTTTGATGGAGCTGTACATTCTCTATAATGAGGTAGAGAAAATTTTGAGTAGGCAGGGTATTACTGTTTACCGCTCTCTGGTCGGGAACTTTATGACATCATTGGAAATGCCGGGCTGCTCGCTCTCCCTGCTGAAGTTGGACAGCGAAATGAAGGAGCTTTTGGACGCCCCTTGCAGCACATTGGGCTGGACACAATTTCATGTATGAATAGGGAGGTGGCTGTGATGACATTTCATATGGACAGCAAAAATTATATGGAATATATCAAGTTGGTCAGTAAAAAGATTACGGAAAGCAAGGACTATATCACAGAGATTGATGCCGCTACCGGCGATGGGGACCACTGGGTTAATATGAACATGGGCTTCACCGCTATTGCGAATAGCTCTGCGGAGCTGGAGAATCTGAAGCTGTCAGACATGTTTAAGAAGATTGGGAAAAATTTCATTTCCGTCGTCGGCGGTTCCTCCGGTGTATTGTACGGCAGCGCTTATCTGGAGGCCGCCAAGCTGACCGCCGGAGCCTCCCATCTGACTCCAGAAACGCTGTGCGGCGTATTGGAGGCGATGACAAACGCTATCATGCAGCGTGGAAACGCCAAGCCTGGAGACAAAACAATGATAGATTCTATCTATCCCGCCGTACAGACCTTCCGGCTGGGATTGGAAGAGGGAACAGATCTGACCATGCTGCTGCCCGCTGTCAAACAGTCAGCCATTGATGGGGCAGAGAGTACGAAAAATATGGTAGCAGTCAAAGGCCGCGCTTACTATCAAGCTGACAGGAGTATCAGTCACATCGACCCTGGTGCGGTAACTATGTCCTACCAAATCGGAATCCTAATGGACTATGCTTTAGAGCATCTTACACCAGCATAATCTGTATTGAACGAACCAACTGATACAGGGGGTGACAAATCCAACCATACGCTATATACTGCAAAATTTCCTTTGCGGGAAGCAAAATGATATTACTTTTGAGAAAAAAGCTAGTGGTGCATCCGGTCAGAAAGCGGACCAGAGGTCGGAGCGGAATTTTCGCATGGCAAGGCGGAGGACGCAGGCGGGCTGACGCCCGTCAAGGACGG
>JAAWQS010000083.1 GCA_022800665.1 Oscillospiraceae bacterium | reverse complement strand
GGGCTGCGTTATCCGCTCCTCGAATGTCATACTGACAAACCGCGCCCGCAGCTCCCACCGCTCAATTGCCTCGCGGACTTCGGCCCGCATCATCATCTTGGCAACAGGTGTCGGTTTATCCAGCATGATTACGGACAGGCCGAACTCCCGATACTGCGGCACGGACCCCTTGGGCGTGGACAGGAGGACCGCGATGTTCTGCAATACAGACGACAGCGTATCCGTTTCAATGAAACGAATATTTGTCAGATCTGTTGCATTCACTTTGTAGCTCACTGGTCATCCCTCCCTCAGAAATCCTTACTGAGATATTCCAGAAGATTGACGGCCACCTTTGTGCAGTACTGATTGCCGTGAACATCAAAATACTGCACCTTAATTTTCAAGTCCTTGATGATCCATCGGTACTTTCCGTAGGCTTTCTCGCCGATCAGCAGCTGAAGCGCTGTTCCATCCCGCAGATACTTCCAGAGCTTCACGGCCTCTTTCAGCGGGTCCACGCCAACCTCTGCAAAGAAGGTGATGTCGAAGGAAATCTTGTCCGGATCCATGCCGGTGAACTCCGTGAGAGCGTGTGTGTTGTGCCGCTGATGGACCGCATAACGGGACGAGCCGGACCACACAACATTATCAGGGGTTTCAAACTTTTCCGAAGAAGTCTCAAAAATGATACCCTCTTCCGCGCTGGTACCCAGATAGCCAATTACCGCCATCGCTTGATACCTCCCAAGATAAAGCCATCAGCATCCAGGACCGGAAGATAGACCGTCAGCACTTCATCCCCGACCTTGGGCATCCAGGGCTTGCGGAGAATCTTGTGCTTGTGCGGAACATACCTTGTTTCACCTGCCTGGGGAATTTTGTCCTCGGTCTCGAACTCCGTCCATTGCGGGTCGTCATATTCTCTGGGTATATCATTCGGGGTAACGTCCTGGCTGATCAGGACCGGCAGCCAGTCAGAGGATATACCTAAATCCGGGAACCAAACCCGCGCCAGACGTTTACCCATCTGCCGGTCCGTAACCGTTCCTACGCGGACAAGGCCGGACAGAATATGCTCATACTCGTTCATCAGTAACCCTCCAATACCCGCCGGACGGTGATCTGGGTGATATATCCTCCGGAGCTGTCTACTGTATGCTTTGCCTGCTTGATGATATATTTGCCATCCCAGCCACCCCAATCCTCCAACATGACCGTGACGCCCGCCACCAGGGAAGTATTGCCCGGAAGGGTGAATGATGCGGTCCGTGTGAATTTGTTGTGCAGCCGCAGGTTCTTCTCTGCAAGGGTTTTCGCTTCGCCGGAATCGGCTACTCTGGCGCTGATCTCCAGGCACTGTCCGCTCTTGGCATCCTCGCCGCTGGCAGTATAGGTGCCCTCGATGCACTTCCCGCTACCGGGGTCCGTGTAGCTGACCCGGCAGGAACCGTACTGTGTATCCGCCGCGCCGGTACCCAGCTTGTACTTGATGTACTTTCCGGCCCCTCTTTTGATGGTAAAGACCGGACCCTTGCCCTCATAGTCCTTCTGGTCAAACAGCACCAGCATATTGTCAGTGATTTTGAGCGAGATCCCCGCATTGTGGCAAAGCCGAGAAAGAAAATCAATATCGCTGGTTTTGATCTGCTCCGCGCGCCGGTAGAACGGGTCGTTGGATGCCTCATACATACAGGACATCCTGCCATTGCCAGCAATTTCATTAGCGATACCGGAGAGAGTGTAGGATTCCCACGCCTTGGTTTTCTTGGTCTGCCGGATAGGTGCGCTGAACGGCAGCGCCGTTCCTTTGATGCTAACCTCCGCCGCAGGACCGGACGGTGCCACGCTGTCCAGCTCAAAATCGCCAGTAGGCAGCACAGCATCATTCCCCCAATTCTACGGCTTGATAGTGGCGCTGATCTTCAGCTTTGCAGCAGCCGCCGCCTGGATCACTTCTTCCAGCCAGCTTGTCAGCCAAACACCGTCCCGGTCTTGTATCCTGATCTGGAGATCGTCTGCCGCATCCTCTTCGTTATCGGTATAGGTAACGGACAGGAGATAGGGCTTGATGTCCTTGGTAACATCCGCCCCAGCAAATTTGATCTCCACCGCCGTCCGGCGGGCTTGATCTGCCTTGTTCATGCTGGCCTCCGTTTCCAGGGCGGCAGCGTGTCACTGATTTTCCGCTCCTTCTCCGGAAGCACCAGAACGATACCGGCAGGGAATGTGTAGTACATCCTATACTGCCGGTTCAAATTCATAAGCCGGTCCGTATAGGCCGTATCGCCTAATTGGGTAAAGGCGATGCTGTCCCACATATCCCCCTGCACGGTGGTATAGGTCCTCATACATAGGCCCCCCTTCGTGCATCCGCCTGAATATCCTCCATAGCGTCTGCCACGGCCTCCTGCAGCTCACCCCGGCGAACATAATCCTCCAGGGCTTGCACTGTCTCGGGCGCAGCGTTACCCTCAATGTGGATATGGACCTCCACCGTAATGGGAGAAGATGTCCCGCCAGCAGACGGGATCGCCGCCACAGCCGATACCGCGTCCTTACTGGCACCGTCGTAGAAAACAGAATTGATTATGTTGTCCCCATAATTGGAAACCGCATCCTGATAGGCCGAATATGCGGCGGTGCTGGTTTTCATCAGCTCAGACACGTTGTCTGCTCCACTGGAATAGGTGGCGGCATTGTTGTAGACTTTGTTGCTGACCGACAACAGCTTCGGAACATTGTCGGTACCATCAGCATAGGCCGCTACATTGTTGTAATTGGCGGTCAGATATGCGAACTGTTCAGAAATATCCGCAGGCAGAATCGTTTCGCCGCCGCGCATCCGAATCAGCTCTGGGCCTTCCTCGCCCACCCAGGCCCAGCCGGGCGGCGCGTTACTGGTGCCGGAGGCATAGGCAGCCAGATGATCCCCTGCGTCGCCGCTGTGGCCCCGGCTGGCATTACGGAGATCCAGCCCCAGCGCATTGGCGGCAGCGTTCCCCAGTTGCGCATAGGCGTCCCGAACCCAAGGCTGCATTTTCTCTGCCTGATCAATGAATGCCTGGATGGTTTCCCGTGCGCTCTGGGCCGCCTCGTCCGGAAGCTCCATTGCATCCACGCCATCCCGGACAGCCTGCTCCATCTCCGCCATGGCATCGTCAAGGCCGACCTGTATCTCTGCTACTGTGCCTGAAAAGTCCTCCTTGCCCTCTTGGACCTTGGCAAAGGCGGCGTTCAGCTCTTCGATTTTCGTCTCGCCACTGTTGACGATTGCCTGCAGATAGGCGGCGCTCTGGGTGCTGCCGTCGCTGAGCTGGGCAAGCAGGCCCTCCGACAAGCCTAAATCCGCCGCTTTCCGCAGGTTCTCAGAATAGGTGGCCATGTAACTGACCTGGGATTCCAGAGAGGAGATCATATCGCTGACGGAGGTGTCAACTTTTACCTTCATCTCATCGAACAGACCCAATTGTCCGTCGATGCTGTCATAGGCCGACTGATAGGCGTTGTCATAGGTGTCCGCCAGATTCATCAGCCGCTCCTGTACCGGGTCCAGCGCATTGCTCAATTCCGGCAGTGCGGCGGACTGCTCCTCCACGGCGCCAGTCAGATTGCGAACCGCCTCCTCGGCCAACGCTATTTCCTCTTCTGCCGCCGCAACTGCATCATTGCCCTCGGCGATAGCCTCACTGTAGTTACCAACAGCCTCTTCGGCTACGACCATCTCCCGCCCAATATCGGAAAGAGCGTCTTCCAGGTCATAATATTCCTGCGTTAAGAAGGAAACGGCGTTTTTCCCGAAAGTGTGCTCCTCATTGTAGGAAGCAGCAGCAGCTTCCGCCTCGGCATACAAAACATTCATCCGCGCAGCCGTTTCAGAGTATTTCTTGGTGGCGGCATCCAGTTCGTATTGAGCGCGAGTCAAGCCGATGCTGTTCTCCTCCGCCTCGATCAGCACCTCCGCTTGGGCTGCATACATGGCAGTTAGCTGATCCTGGTACGCCTGGGCCATAGCATTCTGCTTCCACGCTTCGGTGTTCGTGCGGAGTGCAGCGGTGCCACCCTCTATGGCGTTATTCTCCAAGTCAATACTATCAGCCAGATCGGGGACTACCTGTGTCAACAGGACAAGGGTATTGTGGTACTGACGCTGTTCCTCTTCAGACAGCTTCGCGTAGTCCCCCATTTCTTCCAGTTTGCTGATATAGGTATCCGCCACATTAGCAGCTGCGAGGACAGAGGAGGCTGTTTCGTCATAGGTAGCCGCGCTGGTTTCCATCGTTTCCCGCATTTCTGCCGCTGCGCCGGTCAGCTCCTTGACCGAAGGGACTCCGCTGTCCAGCACCGTGGTCAGTCCGGTCACAGCAGCTGCTATACCTGCAACGGCAGCCGTCACGCCTACAATAATATTCACGCCCGGCGTGGCCGCTGTAAGGGCGCCCATCAAGGGGATAAGCACCTTCGTGACAGCAGCTACCCCGGTCAGCGCAGCAACGCCTGCTCCAATGGCGGCGACGGCGGCGGTCAGGCCCTTCACAAATGCCGGGTGCTCCTGGATGAAACTATTAACCCAGCCGAGCACCTCCGTGCCGATCTCGGCCAGACGGCGCAGCTCCGGGTTGAACTGCTCGCCGATGGTGGTCTGTACAGCCTCCCATGCGGAATTCATCAGCGTCAGCTGGCCGTTGAGGTTATCCATCTTGATGTCAGCCATGCGCTTGGCGGCGCCGGTGCAGTTGTTGATGCTGTCGGTCAGGGACTGATAGTCGGCGTCGGTGGCGTTCAGAATCGCCAGCAGGCCGTTGTAGCCGCGCTGGCCAGCAATTGCCATAGCGTTGTTCACCCGCTCCGCTTCGGTCATCTGGTCGAAGTAAACGCGCAGCTCATCAATGGTCCCGGCAAAGCCCTTCATGGTGCCGTCAGCCTTGATGGCCGAGAATTCGTACTCGCCAAAGGCTGCAGCGGTCAATGTCGCGCCTTCCAGGAGCCCGTTGAAGGTGTTCTTCAGGGCAGTGCCGGCGATAGAGCCCTTGACACCGGCATTGGCCATCAGGCCCACACCAACGGCCACATCTTCAATGCTGTACCCCAGAGCGCCGGCAATGCTGGCGGACTGCTTGAAGGTCTCGCCCATGATGCTGACGCTGGTATTGGAATTGGTGGCGGCCGCCGCCAACACGTCCGAAAAATGGGCGGTGTCGGCGGCCGTCAGCCCGAAGGCGGTCAGGTTGTCAGTAACGATGTCGGACACACGCGCCAGGTCCTCGCTGGAGGCGGCAGCCAGGTTAATCACGCCGTCCATACCAGCCATCATCTCTTCGGCTTTCCAGCCCGCCATCCCCATGTATCCCATGGCGTCGGCGGCCTGCCGGGCGGTGTATTTCGTGTTTGCGCCGAGCTCCTTCGCTGTAGCGTTCAGCTCGGCCATTTCCTGGGCCGTGGAACCAGAGAGGGCCTCCACGTTACTCATGGATTCCTGAAAATTCGCTGCGACAGTAACACACTCCGCATAGGCGTCTTTGATCTCGTTGAGCTTCTCCTTGATCCCGGCGGTAATGATGGCGCTCTGGATAGCTCCGAAGCCCTGAGCAGCCCGTTCGCCGAAGCTGGAGGCGCTGTCAGCGGCTTTATCCTGCTGGGCCTGCAGCTCCTTGATCTGCTCCGTCAGCCGGGCGTCGGCCTGTGCAAGATTCGCTGTATCAACACCAGCTGCCTGTAGCTTCTGGCCAGTGGCATCCAGCTTTTGCTTCTGCCGCTCCAGCGCCTCCTCGGTCCCTCTGATCCGCTGCTCCAGCTTCAGCTTTTCCCGTTCCAGACTGGCGGTGGAACCGTTAGTCTCGCTGATTTCCTTCTGCAAAAGGTCATGCTGCTGCTGGAGATTGGAAAGTTTCTGCGTAGTGGAGGCAATGGCCTGTTCCTGCTTTTGATAGCTGGAAATATTGCCCTGGAGTTTATGGAGATCCTGGATCTCCCGGCCCAGCTTGACAAATTCGGTCTGGGCACTGCTGAAGGCGCCTTTGAAATTGCCGTTCAAGGCGGCGTTCAAGACAAACAGAACTTCATGCTCTTTTCTACCTGCCATGCTTCTGGGCCGCCTCCTTCCCGCGCTTCTCGCTTTCTGCCTCTACCTCGTTGTTCGATCTGATCCATGCCCCTAAGTCCATCAGGGGCATGGATAACCATTCAAATGCAGGTGTATTGTTATTGCGTGCCAGGATCAGGCATTGCCTGCGGAGCCATCGCCCGCCGTCTCCTACCTTGACCCCGCACGCAGTAAAAAACTCCGAGCCGCACTGCAAATCCTGCGAAATTCTCCCAGGGGCAGGGCATACAGCATGTCCGTAGTCACTGTGCGGAACCCGTCATCGTTCCGATAGGTGCAGGCCCGCGCGGCCATGGCCGTCAGATACTCCGGCGTAAACTCTGCCATCACAGTGGTGATGTTTCGGTTCAGAAGTTCCCGCTCGATGGCAACGCTGTCCTTGCCGCTGAGTCCTTCCCAATTGAAGGTCAGTTCCTCGTATGTCCTGCCCTCGTAAACAAAGGGCCGTTTAAAGGTGTGAGTATAGGTACCAAGATTCGGCTCGGCCTGAGCCTCCGCTTCCAGCTGTTCCGCCTGCTCGATGGTGTCTTCGATGGTGGTGGTTTTCTTTTCGTCGTTCATATAGCGCCGTCCTTTACAATGCGAAAACGCCCGGCGCACAGATGCACCGGACGTTCATTTTTTAGTTGTACCCCAGAGCCTTCCTGACATCGGCCATATAGTCCTTGCCGTTGACGCGGAAGATCATGTTCCGCTTGTCAATGTACCACAGCTCCGTGCCATCGCGGTAGGCGGCATACAGATACACGTCAAACTCGCCAGAAGCATCAGAAGCGGTGGCGGGCGCGATGCTCCCGGACTTCATGCTCTTGGGCCGGGCAATCATCACGTACTTGTTGGGCCACATACCGATCTCAGCATCCTCGATATCCCAGAACTCCTCCGCCACCTTAAGCTCAATCTGATGCTTGCGCTGCTCCAGGAACAGGGCAAACGTCTTGGGGTCGGTGTGGCTGAGAAATTTCATGCTCATGGTCATGTTTTCGATCATGCCCATGATAGGTACAGACACGTCGCCCATCATGCCGGAACCCATGATCGTAACAGCCTTATTTGTGATGTCGGGCAGTGTCACGTTGGCAACACCGACCTCATTCACGCTGTCCTCGTACACACGGAAACTGATATATGCAGCAGGATATTGTGTCATATCGCGCCTCCTCCTTTACGCTGCCAGAGCCGACTCCACATAGCTGGTGTCGTACTCCAGGATGAAGTCGCACTGCTGCATGGGGCTGGGCGGCGTGATGTAGATGTGGATACAGATGATGCCCGCCATCAGGTCCAGGAGATTGTTTTCGCTCTCCAGCATCTTCGCCCTGGCGCCCAGCAGCCGCTCTGTGCCAACCAGCCCGGCCAGCCAGATATTGCAGGTGTCCAGGATGGAGTCGATCAGCCGCCGGTTCATGGGCTTGTCCAGCTTGCTCCAGAAGGTCCGAATCAGGGTGTTGCCCACCCAGTCGAACATCCGAGAGACAGGGATAAATATGTCCTTGACATCCGTGTTGCCGGGATAGCAGGCCGTATAGTTGCCCTTGGCCACCCAGCCGCCGACCAGGAAATTGACCGCCGTGACCACGCCATAGTCGCCGGCCACAATGTTGACCTGGGGCCAGTTGAGATTGACCTCCGTGCCGTCCTCCAGGCAGCAGGTATCCATTTTCAGAGCCTTATTACTGGGACTCTCATAGGGACAGCCAGCGTTCAGCGTGTCCACCTTCGCCATCAGGCCAGCCAGCTGCGTGGACAGATGGAACTGATAATCGCCCAGCTTGACCTGGGGCCAGCACACGATCTGGTTCTCGTCCACGAAATTGTTTTTGTTCTTATACCCGACCAGCTCCGAGTAGTCGCGGACACCTGTCTTGCTGCAATCGGCATCGATCAGGCATTTGCCGTGGAACAGGCCCATAATGCCAGCCGACTTTGTCGCCATAATCGCCGCAACGACCGTATTGTGGGACCATGCCGGGGTGCAGAGGGTATCGGGGATCTTCCCAACAGCGGTCATACAGTCATCAACGTGGGTGACACCTTCCACGATATCCACCAGAGCAACCTTTTCAGGCTTGACCTCTGTGTAGGAAATGGAAATCGCCTCAACATCATAGGACGCGCCGGTCTCCAGCAGTTCCACAACGCAGGAATCCGTCTTGTAGTCGTAGTAGACGCTGTAATCCTCGTCCACTTCGAGCGTAGCTTCTCCACTGGTGCCGCTGCCGGCGCTGGTATCACCGCCTTCGCTGCCTTCGTTGGCGCTGTTGGCTGTTTTCATGGTGACCTTGCCAGGCTTGGTTGCCATATGGATGGGGGCCACCCCGGTCACATACGGCAGGCCGGAATCGGCCACAACGGGGATACTGACCGCTGTAGCCTGTTCCAGCACATGGATGCCGAGATTAGCCATTTGCCGCGGCCTCCTTTCTTCTTACGTCCTTTACCTGTTCGACCAACTTCACATAGTTGGCGTGCAGGGCATTGCCGGGGGTCTTGATCCTCAGCCGCGCCACCGGCAGATAATCGCCGGGGACAATCAGCGTCTTGATCAGCGGGTACTTCTCAATAGCCTCTTTTGCCTCGGCCAGAGCGTGCGCCCGGTCACCGCGATAGATGGTGTTGGCCTGAATCAGACCGCGGATAGTCGGGCCGAGAAATATAAAAGCCGGAGGGCGGGCCTCCAGCCTTCACATCACCTGCTTGCAGATCCAGCTTAAACTGCTTGTTCAGCACTACTTTTTTCAGCAGCGCGATCCGCAGCCGCTCCATCAAGCCAAGCAGCATCAAACCGCCCTCTTCTTCATCCTCATTGTAGACGCAGAAGGCTGACCGCACCACGGCGGCAGTGTCCGGGAAGGGCTCTCCCGGATGCTGTACATCCTTTCGGGTGACGATCTGATGCAGAATGCATGGTGCCTTGCGCTTGACGGAACTGAACTCCGGCAGGTGTCCAATGTAGACGCCAACCGCCCGCGGCTCCGGCTCTTCTACCTCCTCTGATGGCTTCACCGGCATAATGAGATCCTTTGTGGACTCCATTGTGAACGTCTTGATGCTCTCTAACAAATTTACGGCTGTCATCCTGTCACCTCACGCCTATATAGCCATTCAGCAGGGCGTACACATACTGATCCAGATTCTTTTCAAAAGATTTCATGGCCTCGTCTGTCAGTTTCTCCGCAACCTCCTGATTCCCCAGCATCTGCGGCACGGAGGGACCATAGAGCTATTCAAGTTCATCCTTGCTACGGCTGGTCATGCCGCCGGTCCGCTCGAAGATCCCAGTGTGTCCGCTGCCCATTTTGGCGACAAAGGCGAATTGGAACTGGCGCGGGGAGGTGCTTTTCAGCACATGCCCGTATACGGAAGTGCCCGGATGCACGAGCCGCCATTTTCCTTCATCGTTGGCGTAGAGACCGAGCATCACCGGGACCAAACGGCTCTCATCGTAGGTGGGCTGGGCCGGTCGTGCGCCGTCGAATCGGAAGAGCGGGATTCTCTGCCCGGAAAAATGGACATATGCCTGCACACCGTTCTGATAGGTGTACGCCACAGATACATTTTCCTCCGCCCGGACATTAGCCGCCGAAATAGCATACCGCTCCCGAACCGCCTTCGTGCTGGTGGACCGCAGGTGGGCTGTGGCCCGGTTGATGGCGCTGTTGATCGCTTTTTCGATGCCGTTAGGAATTCCCTCCAGCATTCTTTCCGCCCAATCTAGGGCCTCCTGCCCGGCTGCTGTGACCTGGATACCATAGGAGCCGCTGGACGGGCCTTCATACTGGCCACCGCCAACATGTACACGGGCCTCCCGGCTGATATCGTTCTCACTGAAGCTCAATCGTCCATCTCCTCCAGTTCCACATGCAGCATTCCGACTTCAAGAGCAGACGCCGCAATGTAGTATTTTCTGAAGAATTTCCCGCCCTCGCGGGTATTGATCTGGATGCTTTTCCCCTGCTTCGGGAGTTTGCCGCCCAGATCCTCCAGCACACAGTAGAGCGTATGGGTCACCAGATGCAGGCCCTGGACATGATCGTCCTTCAGCTGCTCCCGCTCCTTGTCCACCGGGCCGATCAGCACAACGGGAATCCCCTCATGCTCCGGACCGTCATAGGTCTCACCGTCATATTTGACAGTGCGCCGCTCGGCGAACTCATCCACGTTCAGGAATACTTTGTGGATATCCCTGTTGAGCATATCCTTGAAGCCGCTCATCGGACGATATCCTCATCCTCCAGCTCCAGAGCACCATCGCCGGCCTCCTGCGCCTCGGCGGCGGCGATCAGCTCAGCACGCTCCCGGTTGTTCTTAGAGCCTGTTTAAAATCTTCTAATAAGAATGGCAATGAGGGCAAAAGTAAGAAGCTGAGCAGAAATAAAGAGTTTGCGTTCACAATTTTTCCAAA
>JAAWQS010000185.1 GCA_022800665.1 Oscillospiraceae bacterium | reverse complement strand
AAAATGTACCTGACGCTGTTCAACGCCACGGAGGATGCAATCAATACCATGGAGAACGTCACACAGGCTCTCATCCAGGCCCAGCGGGAATGTGAGGAATTGTACATATCCGCGCCAGCGCAGGACAAAGAATTGGAGGGCGGCGGATCGGCCGCGCCGGCTGCTACGTGAATACAGACCAAAAGGGAGGGTACCGGTTTTTCGCCGGTATCTTCTTTCTCTATCGGGTCTGACCGTCTATCCGCTCAGACAGAAAATTTGTAGAAAAATTTTGAAAAAGCTATTGACAAATGGCGGGTGATCGGATATAATAAGCCCTGCCCGTTCGGTAAGGGACAGGCAAAAATATGGCGGCGTAGCTCAGTTGGCTAGAGCATTCGGTTCATACCCGAAGTGTCACCGGTTCAAATCCAGTCGCCGCTACCAAGGTCTGTTTCAGACCTTTGCTTGGCGCGTTGGTCAAGCGGCTAAGACACCGCCCTTTCACGGCGGTAACACGGGTTCGATTCCCGTACGCGTCACCAGGACGGGAATCACTTCTTCCCGTCCCCCCTCGGAGGCTTAGCTCAGCTGGTTAGAGCGCCTGCTTCACACGCAGGAGGTCACTGGTTCGAGTCCAGCAGTCTCCACCAGAAAAATCCCTTAGAGCCGCAAGGCTTTGAGGGATTTTTTCTGCCTTTTGGAAGCGGTTTCCCTTGCTTTTTCCCCCACAAAGGACGAGGCCCGGTTTTTTCCGGGCCTCGTTGTTTTGAAAGGGCATTTTCAAAAGCAGGTTTACTTTGACAGATTGCGGTAGAGGTAAGTAACTATATTGGCTCGCGGGGACATGCCGCTGGGATCAAACGCTGCGCCAGTGTCCTTCAGGAGGCCAGTGGTATCCGCCCAAGCTACCGCAGAAGTGTAGTAGCTGGTTTTGAATCGCCCGGCGAGGCTGCTGGTTCCCACAGGCGAAGGCTCATGATTGGCCCGCCATAGAAACGTGACTACGTGGCCGTTGGTGCAGGTATCCTTGGGGCTGAATGCGGTAGAGGTCGTGCCGGAGGTAATCCCGTTCTCATAGGCCCAGAGAACCGCTTTGTAATAGTAGTCTGACGCCTTAACATCCCGGAAAGGATTGACGGTTGTCTTCGGCTCCGGCTCGCCCTGGGCGCGCCATAGGAACGTTGCAACCTGTCCGCGGGTACAGGGGGAATAAGGCTCGAAAGTAGTGGCTGTGGCGCCGGAAGTAATGTTATTCTGATAAGCCCACAGCACAGCGTCTGTATAGTAAGCGCCGGCAGGAACGTCCGCAAAAGGGGCGGCGGGAGTGGGGGCGGCGGGTGTTGTGGGGGCAGTCTGATCAGCGGGCTTGCTTGGAGCGGCGGGTTTCTCTTCCGCCCCGGAAGAGACCGGCTGGGATGTACTGAAAAATTCTACCTGATAGGTAAACGGAATGGGAGAGTTATCTTTCTTGGATTTCAGCCCCTGAATCTCTACGGTATACGCACCCTCGTATTTCTTCACACCATCAGGCCGGAAAGCGATACAGTGATTGCCGCCGTAGTTCCAGTTATCCGCAGGGGTGATGCCCAGATAAGCGCCTGCGTCTGCGGGCGTATAGCTGCCGGACAGGGTCCAGTTCTTCCCGCCGCCAGAAATTTTGACAGCGATCCCTTTGGGCACGGCGTAAATATCCGGGTTCAGGCTGACGGTCCAGGGGCAATCCGCTGTGAAGCCGTTCAAATCATTTGGAAAATACCCGGCAGAGGGCCAGCCGAAGGAATCGTAGTTGACGCTGTGGGCCACAGAGAATCCCTCGTCCCGGTCAAAGACCTTCTCATCGAAAAATTTTCCGTAGCCGCCGCCATTATCCACATAGCCGAAGCCGACCTTGCTCAAAGCCGGGCTGAGCTGCCAACGGCGGTGCCCGACACTGGTGATATTTTGGGCGGTATGGTCCCGCATCAAGCTGTCTACGGCCCCTGCCACACCGCTGCCAGCGGAGAGATTGCTGGAATAGGTGGCGGCGTAAGCCTTATCATAGAAATCCTTGCTCATATCGGCGGGCTTGGACGGCGTATGGCTCAAGGAACCCATCTGCCCCAGAATGACCGCGCCGTACTGGGCTGACTCGCACCAGCTTTTGTTCAACTGCGCTGCGGGCATTCCAACGATGCGCCGCAGGGCGTTGAGCCGGTTCAGCGCGGCCTGGAGGGCGGCATCGGACAGCTTGCCCGCCGCATAGGGTGCGGAGCAGCTGGGTTGGGAATCATAGACCTGACCGGAAAATGTGGCGGGATTTGCCGCCAGCAGGTCGATAATCTCCTGCTTGCTCAGCTGGGGCATGTCCAGGGAGCCAGTGACAAGCTTGCCCTTGGCGGAGGTTCCTGGGACATCGGATTGGGAGGGCTGCGCAGGCTGCGTATTGGGATTCTGGGCGGGGGCGGCTTTCGCCGCGGCAACCTTCGGGGAGAGCTTTACGCCGTCCATGACCTTCCGAAAAGAGGTGGAGATTTCCTTCTCGCCGCCTGCTCCCGTGCGGCAGGGCAAACTGCCCACATTGCCAATGGCCCAGAGACTGCCGTCGGATTTCTGAACCAGCAGCACATCCTGGCCCGAATAAACAGACACCGCGCCGTCAATGTCCACTTTCCTGGGCTTGCTCTGGTAATACACTGTGTGTTCCGCCTGCCAGTCAAGGTCATCGTATCTCTCGATCCATACGTCTGTGCTGTCGGGCTTTTCATAGCCGAGAGCCCAGCCGGACCCAAGGCCCCAGCTATACAGGCTGCCGTCCGCAGTCAGGGCAAAGCGCTGGTTTCCATTGGACCACGCGCCAACGGCGTTGTTCAGAAGTCTGACCGGGGAGGCGGACGCTTGGCCGGCGCCGTTCCCTACAGTCCATTGCTCCCCCCAGCTCCACAGGGAACCGTCCGTCTGGATGGCTATACCGTCCGCTGCATAGGCAACATTGTCCATCACCTTGCCCAAGGCGCCGCCATTTCTGCCCTGGTCACGGCCTAAGGCTGGGTTGACCGCTGGCGCCGTCCCGCCAAAGCCCTTGCTCCAGAGGGAACCGTCATTTTTCAGGAGAAACAGGGCGTGGTCTCCAACGGCAATCTGCTTCACGCCATCGGCAAGTTTCTCGTTATAGCTCCAGACCGTACCGTCATTTTTCAGGACAACGCTATATTCAGTAGATACCTGCGCTACATTGTCGATGCCTGGGAAGAATATCTCGCTATAGAGGGCGGGATTATCCAGAGCCGCCAGTTTGCCGTCCTCCTTGAGCAGGTTGGGCGCTGCAATCGCCTTGTACCCAGAGCCAAAGGCAGTGAGTTCATAGCGCTTTGCCGTGACGATCTTTCCATCCAGTTCGACGGCATACCACGCTTTCAGCGTGCCGTCCGCCAGAATCGCGGCGGTGTCATCAAAGGTCATGTTCTGGTCGCTGACAATACCGGTCCACTTGGTATCAGCCGCATAGGCAGCGGGAAGCAAGCTAATACACATGACCAATGCCAACATCAGGGATAGAAATGTTTTCTTCATAGGACTCTCCTCCTTGTAAAATTGGTATATTTAAGTATACACCGGAATCTTAAAAATGCCAACTGCCTTTTCTTATTTTCAGTTTGCGCCGGGCCAGAATCATCTTCTGCAGCTGGTATCGTTGGGAACTATATCAGCAAATGGCTTGATGGCTGGATGAACCGGCGGCTCCACCTTGTCAAGCCACCGGAGCATCATTTTTGTAAACATTCCTAAAACAGACGGAACCCCCAAGGGCCGAAGCCCTTGGGGGTCATCTAAAAATTCAGAGAACTGCCTTCAAATTTGGAGAATCGAATCAGGGATTGTTGTACTCACCATAGAGAGTAATGGTTTTATCACTCTCAAGCGCTGCAACACGAGGACCGTCAATCCTCACTGTCACACGTACAGCATGGTATCCATCCTTCGAAGCGCCAGACCAATTAGGCACGTTATCAATGGTAATCGAGCTGTTCGGATCGCCATCAACTTCACCAGTCACAGTGCAGCCGTCCGCCACAAGAACGATGAAGCTGTAGGTATCACCCAGTCCGTCGTTTCCAAGTGCAGGAGCAGCGCCAGTCAACATCGTGACTGTACCAGCGCCAACAGTATGGCCGCTTCTTCCGGCCACATTAGTCAAGTAAACGTTGTCATACTTGGTATTTTCCGTAGTCGCCAAATTTCTGTAACTCGCGTTATTCGTTGTACCTGCGAACGACTGCTCCAGAAGAGTAACGTGCTTAAATGTAATATGCACAGGTTCGGTCACATCATGGATGGTAACAGTCCAAAGGTTGGCATTCCCATTCTTGTAGGGATTCTCATAGCGTACAGTTACGCAGTCTCTTGTCAGATCACTATTGGTGTTCTGACCTCTGGCCGTAACGACAAGTACATTACCGGCTTCCAATCCAACAGACCATGTCTTAGTACCATTGTAGAGAGTTCCACTTTCTGTCTGTGAGCCACCAAACAGGAGGCCACCTGCAGGACCGTTGGTCAGGCTGGAGCCAGTATACTCTGCATGATACTCAACATTACCTTGGCTGCTGATATCCACAATCACGAGATCAACAACGGTATCGCTCGTCACGTTGGGAACTGTCACAGTAACGTTCTTTCCGGTCGGATGGCTCACAGTATAGTTGCTGCCATTCTCAACCATATAACCGTCTTCAATGTCGATTGTGAAGGTTGCACTGGCGCCATCATCCACATTGCGGACATAATTGTTTGTCAGTTCAATGAAACCATCTGCCTTCGTCAACTCTACCTTGTGGCCGATTGCAGTCTTGGTGGCAACATTGATTGTCAAAGCGTCACTCAGTCCATCAGCGGAAGGAAGATAGCCACTCTGAGAAGTAAAGACGATGCCGCTGCTCTTGAGAGCACGCTCTACTCTAACAGTAAGGGTATACCCATCAGATGTTTTAGTCGGACCGCTAATCTGATAGTTCTTAGGAGTGCCAGATGCCTGGCCAGAGGAAGCATTGCCCCAAGATGTAGATGCATTTGTTACACTGAGAGGGTTATTGCCATCAAGAGTCAAAACACTCTTAGGATTGGTCTGGGCAAAGTTAAAGGTTGCAGTGTACCACTCTTTACCATCAGACGTTTTCTCTACATTCGCAACCACAGAGTTGCTCCCGATAACATTGATACCGCTGCCGGAAGTCGTAACTTCAAACCGGGGCATCATCAATGCATCAATATGGAGGTCGCCGCTCTTGCCGAGACCGGTGACTGTAATCTCCCACTCATTGGGATTTGCAGTCTTTTCAACAAGTGCCACTGCGCGATTCTGTCCGCCACTAGAAACATATCCGCCGAAAGTACCTGTGTTCTTTGTCACAAGCGTACTAAGGTCATCCATTCGTACGTCAGGAACAACATTTCCTCTTGTCACAACTTTGAAGGTAATCCCAAATGTCCGTGCCTTCGGAGTTTGACTGGCTTGACATTCTGTTACAATTTTGTCGGTGGCTTTCAAGTCCATTGTCTGCGTAAACGCTTTGGTGACAGATGCCTCAATCCCGCCCTCAACAGGGGTAATAAGATTGATAGTATAACCCTCAGTCTTCAGCAGCATAGTGAACTCAGTCTTGCCAGAATCAATATCACTCAGGGAAATAGTCCAACCGCTCCAATCGACAGTACCAACCTTTTTGGTCTCACCGTTAGGAACCACCTGCACGGTGAAGCCAGGATTCAGTTTCTGTAGCTCATCCGCGGTTTCAGGGGACTTTCCAGGCTCAACAAAGATTTTGAAAGTAGCCTTACGGTTAGAAACGCGAACCTGATCCTTCAGGCCATTTTCGCTTACAAGCTGAACGCCCTTGTCAACGCCCAAGCCCTTGATGTCCAGTACGCGGTAGGGATTGCCGGAAACCTGAATTGTCTCGTCGCTGCCGATACCAGACAGCTTGACAGTCCACAGTTCCATATCGCCATCCCACTCATTGGTAGTCTCCCAGGTAGCTTTCGCACCGTTGAAACCGTGGAGCAGAGGCTCATTGCCTCTGAGGACATAGACCTGGAACTCGAAGGAACCATCTGCCGCAGTACCCGTGCCAGCATCCTTGAGTCTGGCCTTAGCGCCATCGGCAGTCACGGTAACCTGGGGAACCTTGTTGAGGATAACAACCGTACCATTGAGAAAATTATTACCAGCAGCCTTACTGGGGACAATGCTGATCTCCCACTTGCCGTTGTCAAGACTCTTGTAACTAATCTCAGCAGCGCTGCTCTCAATACCAGTCACTCTGGGAACAGAACCATCCGGAACTGTCACAACAAACACTGCGGGATCAAAAACATCGCCATTGGACTTGGTAGTGTAGACACTCTTGAATGCACCACTGCAGCCTATAATTGTACTATTGCCAGGGTAAAGATTGACCACTTTGAAAGTAGCACCAATCGTGTTTTGCACATCGCCAATCTCAATCTTATCCCCATCAACAGCAGGAATCACAGCGGTGGTATTACCCTCAAACAGGGCAGCAGCCTTCCCAATAACTACTGGGACGCTCTCATTGCCGGCGCTATCAACAACTCCTTTATAGTTGATGGTAACAGTAACCACTCCGTCCTTGATCGGAAGCACACAGCTGTCCACCCACTCGGTCAGGCCGTTTTTCTCGGACTTGATCTTCATAGTCGCGCCAGTAACCAGAGGCTTTCTGATGCTGACAGAAACGGTACCCTCACCGGAAACAGGAGGATTGGGGTCCTCGCCGCCCTTGCGGACGCTGAAGTCCAGATTATTGAACTTGGACAGAGTATCGATGGAGCTATCAACTTCAATGGTAACCATCCACAGTCTCCGGGTTCCATCTTCGTTATAGCGGTTGGGTCTTGCGTTGGCAAGGTTCGCAGCAACGAATTTGTCAGCGGAGCTTTCGGTGGGACGGACAACCCAGGTTCCATCTGTGGGGTCCTCGTTGGCAGCAAACCAGAAGTTGGTAGTATAGAGCTTGGTCTCACTGCCGGAACGGGCGGCGCTGCGAAGCGCAGCGCGACCCGTCGCAAAGGGCTGGGGTACATAGTTGGGGAGATTGGGAGCCGCATCTGCAGCTTCCTCAGCTGTGCAGACAACAACGTTCAAGATAACGCTTCCAGCAGTGGGCAGACCAGTGAACTCCCACTTGCCGTCAACACTCTTGATGCCTGCTGCACCGTTCTCGCCGTAGATATCAACAATCTGTCTGTCGGCTCTGACAAAGGTCTGGAGAATCTCAGCATCAGACAGTGCAAGTCCCGCAGTGTTAAATGTACCGATAGAAATTCTTGCTTCGTCTGCAGCCAGACTGCCATCGAGACGGTGGAAATTCACAAGAAATTCCACTTCCTCAGAAGCAACGATATCCTTGGTATAGGTGACAGTAACAGTGACGTCAGCGGTTACATTGAGGGTAGCGGTAGCGTCGCCGGTATTCCAAGCGGCGTTATCAACGCTCTTAACGGTGTAGCCTGTAACAGCAGGGATATCAACCGTGTAAGCGCCGGAAACATTGGCGGTCACAGAAGGAGCGACAGTGTTGCCAGCCTCGTCAACATAGTTGACGGTGACGTTATAGGTGGTAACAGGAGCTTCGTTGTAGTTCTTGACCGCACCGTTCTCAGCAACAACAGAGACGGTGAAGTTGGGATTCAGTTCGCTGATAGCGTTGAAGACGGGTTCTTTCGGATCAACGGAAACCACGCCATTCTCGTTGGAAATAACGGTAACAACAGTGCCGCCCTTAGAGGTGAACTTCCAGGTTGCCTCCGCGCCGTAGGGAACTTTATAGGACTCCACGAACTCGCGCAGGTTCTCGCCGGTGAAGCCGAAGGAATCGGGAGCCAGAGCGCCGTTACGGGTCAGCTGGTTCTTTGCGCTGGCGGGAACAAAGCGATAGGTATAGGTGTAAATCTGGGTCTTGCCGCCATCCACCTGGGACATAACCTGGATGGAGTTGACAGGCAGCAGTTCCTTGTTCTCAGCAGCATTTTCCGCAGCCCAAGTCAGATTCTTGGCGGGGATAGTGCGGCCATAAACGGGGATAGACTCGTAGGTAAAGGTAGATTCGCCGTTGACAGCGATCTTGTTGTTGGCCTTGGGAGTGACATAGAGCAGGGCATCGCTGGTCACATCGACGCTGGCAGCCTGGGACCAGGCTGTAAAGGGGATATCAACAACTGCGTCTGCTTTCAGGTCAAACTTCCAGTCGCCGCTGCGCAGCTGGACGTCGGGGGCCTGGGTCAGGCCAGCTTCAGCAGCGTGGATGAGGCTCTGCCAGACGTTCTGGGCGTAGTCGGCATAGGAGACGTGCTTGCCGGCGCCGTTGCCGCTCATGCCGCTGTCGTAGTTCTCGAAGGAGACGACATAGATGGCATTGCCGTCCTTGTCATAGCCGACGAGGATGTTGTTGTAGCAGCCATAATACTTGCGGCCAGCGGTACCAACCAGGTCATAGTTGAAATCGGGCTTGACCTTGATGTCGTCCTCCTGGACGCGGGGCTGCAGGACCGTGCTCAGGCTGCTCTCGGAGAGGGTAGCGACCTGGCGGCGGTTGCTGTTGGCGTAGTTGAGGGTGTAGTACTTGGTGTCGCTGGTGAGCTTGTACTGCTTATAGCCGTCAGGCTCGAAACCGGTCGCTGTATCCGGACGCATGGTGTTGACCTCGACATAGTCGTAGTCCACGGTGTAGCGTGCGGTGCTGACGTTACCGACAGCAAAGCGGTCCGTAGCGGCGATACCGGCGGAGTCCAGGGAATGGATGGTATAGATACCCTCTTCGCTGGTGGGATAGAGGTTATAGATACCAGGCGCAGCGCCCTGTACATCGGAGTCGGCCTTGTTATAGGTCTTGATATCGGAGGCGGTCAGGTCGATCTTGATGGTCTCCTTGACGCCGTTGCCGCGGATGACCTCCACCTCGTCGATCTGGATACCAGCGCCGACGACAGGTGTGTCAACCAGGAAGATTCTCTCAGCAAACTCCGTATAGGGCTTGTTGAACTCCACGACCACCACGTCGGCGGTGTAGTAGACATCCGTACGCTCATTGCTGGTGCTGACACGGCTGTGCTCGGTACCAACAGCGTAGATGTCCTCGATCTTCTTCATCTCTTCGGTAGACAGGCTGGGCAGCTTGGCATAGCCCTCATAACGCTGTACCTGGATATTCTCGCGGTTGGTGTAATCCTTCCAGACGAAGTAGTAGACGGTGTTGTTCAGAGCGCGGACCTCGAAGGTACCCATGCTCTGGGCATAAGCGTCACCGTTAGCGGTTTCGTAGACGTCAGCCTGGACATAGCTGTCCTTAACGATGGAGCGGTAATAATTCTCCTGAACATTGCTGGTGTTGGGTTTGGGGAAAGCGATCATGGCGTGTTCGCCGCGCTCATAGACAGAGGCGAAGTCCACGGGGATGAGGTTGCCCTCAGCGTCCAGACCGGCCACGGTAGTCCGCAGAGCGTTCTCGCCGTTGATGCCCTTGGCGTTCAGGTCGCCCTTTGCGCCGCCCAGGGAACGGATGTTGCCCCAGCCGTTGTTCTGACCGTCCTTGCCGATGAACAGCTTGCCGTTGCGGTTGATGTCAACATTGATGATACGGCCATCCGCATCCTGGTAAGCCTTCACAGCATACTGATCGTCCTTGCTGGTGCTGTTATAATAGCCGTCCACCAGGAGAGTGAAGCTCTTGGCAGTACTCTTGACGAAAGCGATCACATAGCCGCCGCGGCCCAGGAACATGTCGTAGCTCACGCCGCCGGCCATCTCGGTCACATGCTTGGTATAATCGGGATTGTAGATGTGCTCATGCACGCCAGCCTCTTCATAGACGGTACCGTCATCGGTAGTGGCGGACAGGTCGTTGCGGTTGATCTTGTCGATCTTAGCGGTGACAGGCTCCGCCTTGTAGGTCTGGGCCTTACCGTCGATCAAAGCGTAGTAGACTACGTCGTCCACAGCCAGGGTGTCAGCGGAGACAACCTTCTGGGAACCCAGCTCGTTGATTTCGTCACCGTCTGTCAGTTTGATGTCCTTGGTATCCAGAGTGTAAGAGCTGTCGGAGACCTTGGAGACCTGGGCGGTGGTGTAGACAACCTTCAGGAGATAGTCGGCAATGCCGTCCTTGTCGTTGTCGATGACCTTGATCCAGTTGCCCTTCTCATTGGCTTCCACACTGGTCTCGGTGTCTTCTTTGATGTACTCCGTAACAAACTGCTTGTAGGACATGCTGTCAGACAGGTCCTTCAGACTGGAGGTACCAGCGTACACCTCGCCATAGCTATAGGCGTCGCGGGTATCACGATCCTTGACCTCGACAAAGCGGTCGGCATAGTCGAAGATGGACTTGATGTTGGACTGGTGATCGGAGTTGATCTCATCGCCTGCCTTGAAGCTGGCCTCATAGATCCAGCGGTAGTTGCCAGAGGACAGCTGCTTAACATTATAAGCGCCATTATCATCCACGAACTTCTCCAGGCCAACGGTCCACTTATAGGTGGAACGCTCTTTTTCATACTCGGCCTTAGCGGAGGCGAAGTCATTCGCACCGAAAGTGCTGACGAAGTTGATTTCGTAGCGGATGCGCCAATCAGACATCCAGCGATGGCCCTTGCTGAAGTTGAGGAAGCGCTCAGCCTGGTCGAAATCCAGGGTGATGTTGTTTTCCTTAGCGAACGCTTTCAGAGCATCTTTATCACTAATCTTGGCAGTGCTCTCAGCGGTAGTGTTGCCTTCCTCGCGGTCGTTGATGGCGAGGACCTTCTTGCCATTCTGGATGTAAGCGATATGGCTCTCGCCGATATCGTCCAGAGTGGTGGTGTAGTC
>JAAWQS010000171.1 GCA_022800665.1 Oscillospiraceae bacterium | reverse complement strand
CGTCCATATCGTGATCCAGCAAGGGTCGGATGAGTGCAAGCCGTTTCTGCGCTGCTGGGGACAGATTGCAGTTCTCTGATGTCAATTCCTGCGGTGCTTTGGAGCTACAGGGAAATACCTTTGAAATACAACCAATCCTCGAACTAATTCCCGCCTTGGGCATGGCCCAACATAGAACACATCTGGGGTTGCTTTGAGGGGACGCCTGGGGGAGTCTCTGGGGAAAATTTGGGGGTACTGGCAGAGATTTTGAACGCCTTTTTCTCGTAGAATCTCCCTCGCTGGGGAGAATTTTAGGGGAGATGGATGGGGGATGATTGCGATGTCGTTTGCGTAGGATCGCCCCCTGAAAGGGAGAAAAACGGGGAGGGGCCGGGGGGATGGTGGGGTGGAAAAAAGTAACAAAAAAGGGCCGCAGCAACGATGTGCTACAGCCCTAATGGGTGTCATTATTCGAGAGACATTGTGCGCGTCTTAGAAAAGACGTTTACATAGTATCTCGCAAAAAATCGTTGCATTTGTAATATAGCATACCTTAGCGGCTTCGTCAAGCAAAATCTACAATATTCACACAATTTTCACTTTAAAATGGCCAAATACTTCTATGTCCGCAGAGACATTGAACAATTTCCTTGCTTTTGGCAGTTCTCCAACTCGGACAGGCTGCCGAAGACGGCAATAAATATGGATGTCTCTACGGACAATAATAGGGGATAAGCATGACCGCTCACCCCATGCTTGGTGTCCACATGAGTTTGTCAGGAGGAGAGACACCATGGAACCGGCCCCCCTTGGCCCGGGCGGTCTGCACGTAATCCGCCCGGATGACCTCCGGCATGGTGGAGCAGGTCACGCGGATCATCTACGCTGTACCGGTCTGATATATTTTCGGGAAAAACAATCGGACCGGCTCCCGTTTGCTGGGAAACGATCCAGTTGCTTTTTCGGTAGTGTTGTAGCCACGTTGATAATCAAGACAAATGACTTGCCTAGACGCTCTCCCGGCTTCCTTGACTGGAGGGCCGATAACCTCTCAGTTGGTCTCCGGTTCCGGGTCCAGCTGATTTTTGGATATTTCCTGTACTTCTCCCCCAAAGGATGCTATACTGTCCCTATGACCCGAACCGGGACCGCACGGACAGAAAGGCCAAGAAGGAGGCGCGAGAGCGTATGAAAGGGAGAAAAAAGTTCTACATCTATTTTTCCGCCATCACGGCGGCCGTCTATGCCAGTTTGGTGCTGATCCTCTACTACTCGGAGTCCTCCCACGCCGAATCCGGCATCCGCACCCTCGGCGACGCGGTCTGGTACTCCCTGGTCACCCTCACTACCGTGGGCTACGGCGATCTGGTGCCTGTGACACCCTTGGGACACGCCGTGGGGATCGTGTTCCTGTTCCTTGCCACAGGCATCATGGTGACACTGCTGGGCGCGGTCATGTCCTTCATTACCGGGGAGGTCATGCCCCTGTTCCTTTTGGGGCTGCAGCGCTGGAAGAACTGGTACTATCTCGCGGACTATGGGGTGGAAGCCAATGCCCTCGCGATGGACATCTGCCGGGAGGACTCCGAGGCGGTCATTATTTACGGTGAGAAACGGGACGAGCGCAGCGAGACGCCGGACTACCCCTGCTTCTTCATAAGCGCCTCCCTCGCCCGCATCGTGGCCCGGAAGAGGGACGCCGGTACTCTGTGCAAGGTCTTCCTCATGCGGGAGGACGACATCGGGGTCAACAGCCGGGCCGAACACCTCGCCGGCCTCCCGGTGGAGGTCTACGCCCGCACCACCAATGGACAGGACCGGCTCTCCGGCAATATCCGCTTCTTCGACAGCTACGACTGCTGCGCCCGGCAGTATTGGCTGACGAGGCCCCTCTGCCGGAGGGAGCGGACCATCGTGCTCATCGGCTTTGGCAAGTACGGGCGCAGCATCCTGGAGCGGGCCATCCTCATCAACGTCGCCGCCGTGGACCAGTGCGTGCAGTACCACATATTCGGCGAGGCGGAGGAGTTCCTCGCCCTCCACCACTGCCTGGCGGAGGTCTTTTCCATAAACCGGGAGGACAGTACCCGGGACTCCCTCATTTTCCACCGGGAATTCTGGGGCGAACAGCGGGCGCTCCTGGAGCGGGCCGACCGCATCATCCTCTGCGAGGACGAGGTGCAGGCTGGGTGGAGCGTCTTCTGGGACCTCAAGCGCTACTACCGCATCCACGGGCGCATCGACCTGCGCAACAACCGGAAAGCCCCCGGCATCCACTGCTTTGGCACCAACGAGGAGCTCTACACCCTGCGCAACATCATGCGCGCCGACCTCAACCGGGCCGCCATCGCCATTAACGACATCTTCCGCCGGGATGCGCCATATCCCACCTTAGACTGGGACGAGCTGGACAGCTTCCTGCGGCAGTCAAAGATCGTCGCGGCGGACCACCTGCGCATGAAGGTCCGCTTCCTGCTGGAGGATGAGACCCTCACGGACCTCTCTCTCGCCGAGGTGGAGCGGGCCTACCGGAGGTACTGCGAGACCAGGACCATCGAATCGGTCAACGAGGACTACCGCAGGCTGGACCATATGCGGTGGCTCCGGTTCTATGTTTTCTACAACTGGAGCTGGGGCCCGGTACACGACGATGCCGCCCGGGAGAACCCTATGCTCCGCCCCTACGAGGACCTCACGCCGGACCAGAAGCGCAAGCGGGATGCCGCTTGGGAGCTTCTGGGAAGGCTCCCGGAGGAGCTGGGCAGTTTGGGGAAGTTCTGAGAAGTGCAAAGTCGGACTCAACGGTATTCCACATGCTTGAGACACTACTATTTTGGACCTGACACTTGACACATTTGACACATAAATCCTAACTCCTATATTATTTTTCCATCAACATTTTTTATTTTCCATCAGCAATACTCAGCAAAATAGATTTTATGTGTCAAATGTGTCAAACTATTTTTGTGGTAAAGTTTGTAGTCGCTCCGCTTTTAGCTGGCAGAGAAGGCTGGCACTCTACCGCATTCACTTACCAAACCTTCTTGCCGGTCCTTCTGTTTTCCGTTGCGGATTTTGTTTTGTCTCAGCGCCTGACGTGGGCGAAAAAGTAAGCCTATTGTCGAAAGTTTCCTATTTTAGTCGGCTAAATATGTTTTCACCGTAGATTGTGCCGCTTTCGGAGGCTCCATTCCGTTGTCGCTTACCCATCTGAATTAGCTATCTCATCATATTTTTCAGTGTTCCTCCACGATTAGAAATCACTTATAAAACGCAGAATATGCACGGAAATTGTACGGAAAATTTGCAGTAAAAGCACGGAGACAAAAATTTTGCCATATCGCTTGTTATGGTAAAAGTATGGAAAAGGGGCGGAAAAAGTACGGTAAAAGTATAGTAATGGGCAAGGTTCAAGCATACCTTTAGGGTAACTAGGGGATAAAAATACGGTGAATGGGGGGTAGGCGAACGGTAATCGGACGGTAGCTGTACGGTAAAAGCTGCGACATATCTGAAAAGATTGGGAAAAATGAGGATTTCCCCCAATAGGGCATCGGAACGTGCTTTTTATGATATGATATTTCTATTCTTCTTTGCATACAACTAATCAATCCAAGTAACAGGATATATTTTATTAGGTTTTACACATAGGAGGATTTGCCATGACCAATAACACAGAAAACAAGGCTGCCAATACGGCGTATATCAAAACCCGGGACTACTTCCTGGGCCAAAGTCTCAAGCCATCCGACAACGTCCCGGATTTGCTGGCCGAGAACCGCAGGATCGCCATCGAACTGGCGGAGCAGGTTATGTCTCTTGTAGACGTGATTGCCCAATATTTTGGTATCCCCACCATGGATTTGGCGATGGCGGCGCTCCCCGAGGTATCCCTCCAACTGGAGGCGGACGGCATCCGGGAGAAAGCGGCAGCAAGGACTTATCTGGATCTCAAGGGCTCCATCCCGCTGGCGGACATTTGCCAGGGAACCTACGCCTATCCCGTTCCCACGCTGCACTGTGTGGCCCAAGAAATTCTGCGGCGGGAGCGGTTCGCTAAGTACGCCCCCAATGACCCGCTGCTGAAGCGCATTTTTGGCGGCGTGGGCAAAACTGGAAGCGGCGATGAACCTCCGGAGGATACATCTGATGAGGAAGAGTCCGGCGATACATGCGGAGAAAATGATCCAGACAGCGCAACGCAGGATGACCCGCCAGGAAAATAATTTCAACGCACTAAAAACACTGTTTTACGAGGAGAGTCATTATGACGAAAATTGATCGGAAAGCCCTTGCTGATGCGGCCATTGTTCTGCTCCGCGAAATGTTCGGAGAAGATTTTGATTTCGAATATACTGAATATTTCAAAAGCAATGAGGAGTTGACCGGTATTGCCCTTAGGTTGCCGGGTTGCTCTAATGCCCCCGTGGTTTGCCTTGATGACATGCCGGATGACATTCCTGCCAAGGATGTAGCCAATGTGGCCGCATCTATCTTTCAGGATGCCTTGCGCAATTTTGACAAGGTAATGCCCGTCATGCCCCAAATGACCCGGGAGTACGTCTTGGAAAATGTAGTCTTGCAGGCATTGAGCCGCAAGCGTAACCGCCAGATGCTCAAGGCACACCCGCATATCTTATTTCTTGATTTAGCTGGCATTTTCCGGGTTCCGGTGGGCAAATGGGAAAAGAATTCTTTGAGTACTGCACTCATTACCAACCAGATTGCCAAGAAACTGGATCTGACTGTGGATGAGTTAGCGGAAGCGGCCCGGCAAAACACGATCAACAAATTTGGTATCCAGCTCATCAGTACACAGGAGATGGGACAGTTTTTCATACAGGGGCACCATCAGGAGCCGAAACCGTTCCAGGAGGTGAAGATGACCGCTCCTGGCCTGTACACACTGACAAACGGGATTGAAGTCAATGGTGCGGCATTGATGCTGATTCCGGAGATTTTGGAGACCATCGGAGAGAAGGCTGGGATGGACTATTATGTCCTGCCCTCCAGCATCCACGAATTGCTGATCGCAAGGGATGACGGTCTGGTGTCAGCAAAACAACTGAAAGAGAGCGTTTATATGGGCAATCGCACACCGGAAGTTGTCAAACCTGTACACGTCCTCTCGGATAACGTCTATCACTACTCTTGCAAAGCCAAAACACTCAAAATCGTTTGACCGAAAGCCCCTGACCGCTGTGGTTAGGGGCTTTCCCTGTGTTGTGATAAAATTTTTGCATTTCGCGTATAAATAATAGCCAGCAGCAATGTTGGCAAAGTAGCCGCTTCCACTGGAGTTGCCACCCCCGTCGCCCGAGGGATGGCAGCAGATTTTCCGTCGAGACGGCAAACCAACAGGCTTTCCAATTCCATGCCGGCCTGTCTCTGAGGGAAGGCAGATCGTAGCAGGAGGAGACAAAGCAGGGGGAGGAATCCAACTTATAATTGGTGTGGTCTGTGGTGGTTAGAGGGATTGCCACCGCGCCTGCCAGGCCACCTTCCGTTTTCGCCTTTGCTTGTATGTTTGTGGTATTTCTCAGCAGCAAGGGAGCCTGTTCCGGATGGAGCAGGCTCTTTTGCTTGCTGGAAAACTCTTTTCAATACATCACTTTTGTGGTAAAATTGTGCTTAAAAGGGGGCGCTTGTATGGATAGTGGAAAACAGCAGCGAAAGCGGAACAATTATTCAGGGCAGCTACGTGTGGGCGAAAAACAGTTTCGAAGCGTCACTGAATTTTGCGAGGAATACAATCTAGGGTACCGCACCGTGTTGGCGCTCCTGAAAAAGGGGTACAGCGGGGCGGAGATTGTGCGCATAATGTTGGAGCTGCCGGATGTCCAGAAAAAGAGCCGCGGCAACCGTCCAGTCACCTTTGCCGGCAAAGAGTATTCCTCTGTCGCGGAAGCCTGCAGACAACTCCACATCAAGCAGGAGCGCGTCTATAATTACCTCCGGCGGGGGATCCCTGCTGAGGAAGCGCTGGAAAGGGCCATTGAGGTACAAAAAGTATACGATGGCAAATCGGATGGGCGGAGCGGCAGCAGCGGTCCAGCCGGAGATCCCTGCGTAATAGGCGGCGTCTATTTTAAGAGCCGGAAGGAGGCTTGTGCGGCTTTCCAAATGTCGTATCCCTCCGTCATGTCCCGCATCCAGCGCCACCCCGAGATGTCCTTCGAGGAGGCATTACTGCGCGGTGCAAAAAAGTGGAGATACATTGAGCCTGTGCGGCAGCTCAGCAGCCCTGCAAACGACTTTTCTTTTCGGTTCAGCAGCAGCCCTGGCGATGAGCCTGAAATACCGCTGCTGCTGCAGATTGAAGATCTTCTTGCGGCAAACGGCTATGGCGATCCAGAGGAATTGGAATTCCTCTGCGAATGGGATAAGGAACCGGAGCGATGGACCATTGAAATGGATGTCTACCTGCATCCGCCCAGAAGTCAAAAATGCGTTGACATTTGTTATGAGAGAACTACGCCAAACTTCGTCCAATCATTCCAATTCTTTGTAAACGATCTCTTCCGAGTACCGGAGGAGACCGGCAGAGGGGAAATGGGGCGATGCATGGAACTGATAAATAAGCTCCACACGGAATTTGCAGGGGTTACCCTGTGCGTTCTGGGCAAAACCGTTCGTGCTAGCGGCCTGTATATCGCGTCTGGACAGAGCTTCAGCGGACGGCAGTTTATGTACGCGCTGCATCGATTTCTCGGGACGGCGGCTGAGATGCACAAGAGATTTCTGGAGGAATTTGGTGGGGAGGAGTGAGAATCTATGGGGGAGCCTTTTTGCAAGACTGGAGGCATTTTGCAAAAGAATCGCTCCTAGAAATTGCGAAAGCAACAGAAAATTATGATTTTTCTGACAAAACAAGATGCAAAAATCAGAACTTTCATTTTATCAAACGTATATATAGCGGTGTTAGACCATGAAACATAAGAAGTCCGAGCCTCGTCACTGAGGTTCGGACTTCTTCGTTCATGCGCCATATAGAATTTTCACAAACGCTCTGAAAGACCCCCAAGACTTGACGCTTCAACTCATGGCAATCTTTATTCGGCAGAGGGCCGGATAGCCGCCTGAGCTTTTTCACACAGGTTGGCAACAATCTGTGTCTCCCATGGCAATTTTCCTGTGAAATCGGTTCGTATATTGAAGCTATGACCTCGCTCAAGTTCCTGCTCATATAGTTTTAACGCCTTGATGATAATCTTTACTTCGCCTCTCGTCACCGGCAGAAACGCGGCCTCTTGATTCCGTTCCAATGCGGCACAGTATCTGTCGTGTTCGCGGAACCGCCGATCCGCATGACGGAGATGCGCCGTAACTGCACTGGGGGAGATGCTGAGTTTTTCAGCAATACGCTGTCTGCTTTCGCCCTGTGCGTACAGCACCCACACGTCTTGCTGCCGTTCTGAGAGGACATCCAATTTTTCTGCATAATGGCGCGGATTCAGTAAAGGCATATTAACACTGACACAGGGGGACATGTCGTTCTCCAAAATGCGTTTAACCTTCTGGAGAATTTTTGCCACTTGCCCTATCGTCAGGCTCATCTTTTCAGCAATATCTCTGTAGGAAACCGTATCCAAATGCAGGTTTAAAATCTGCAGCTCTCGCCGCGTCACCATCTGACGCCCGGGCTGGGTTTGATCGGGAAACAATTCGAGTAAAATATCGTCGTCAGGAATCTCCTTCAGCAGCTCAGTGAACAGGATCGTTTCTCCACGCTCTTTCTGTTCCAAAAATTTGTTCTTCATAACCGTTTATTCCACCCCAATATTTATATCTTCACGCTCGAAAAGCAAAAAATCCTTACTTGCGTCTGGAGATATGCAGATCATATGGTCCAGTGAAATATTAGGTTCAGCCTCCACACCCAGCTCCTGCAGCAGCAAGGAAATAAAATCGTTCTGCCCTGCCTGTTCCTGCCGGTTTGTCAAAAGCGCATACTCCGGGAGCACGTTCCAGATTGCATTCATCAGTGCCGGTTTGTCGAGTAGCGTCCCGTTCCACTCAGAGCGTGTCCGCATCAATTCATATAGCGGGATACAACTCAGCTGGCTTGAAAAAAATATGTAGCCCAAAGTGGTTTCGATACCATATGCTTTGTCATAATCGGTTTTCTCTCCCAGTTTCTCCGCCAATTCGGACAATTCAGTAGCCCAGATCGGATAACAGACCGCAAGAACCTTTTCACATTGATCTGTTTCAATCCAGTAGATTCCGTTATCCAAAATCCAATAGCGGGTTGTGCATCCCTGCGGCGTATGGAGTGGTACTGGGAATGTGCCGAAATACTCCGGATGGATTTGTGCTGCAAAGAGTGCCGTAGTTCGGAGAGGTTCATCCAGCGGCAGATGGTTCTGGGTACGATATCTGGCAACCTCGTATTTGATGATCCAGTGACCGCTTGCTTCGTCATCCAGAGAATAGAGCAAAAAGCCCGCTGCCTTGCGCCCGTAGGACTTTGCCTTTTGCGATATGATGGCGTCTTTCATAGCTACGTAATAGTCTCTCGGCAATAGTTCGTCATCATATTTGGCTGATAGCAAGTAAACACCTGGACATAGCTGATCGGACTCACAAATTGAACCTATTTCTTCTTCTAATTGCGTAAATTCTTGAAAATTATCCATGTTCAGTTCCTTTTCTTTGGTTATATTTGCGGTTGAAAGGTATCCACAGGCTGTGTGTCATTTTGCCTTTATAACACTCTATCAGCGTGATATATGGGGAAAATTACACACCAGTCATGCACCTATCCAAGCCCTGCAATGTGTATAATAAAATCAGCTTGGAGAGGTAACAACTGATGGATATTGAATATGTACGGCAAAGAATTACCGAGTTACGGGTAAAAAAGGATATATCGGAGTACCAATTAAGCTATGATGTTGGTCATAGCAAAAATTATATCCATAATATCGTGACCGGCTATTCTCAACCCTCTGTGAAGGAGTTGCTTTATCTCATCGAAGTGCTTGGAGTTACCCCCCGTGATTTTTTTGACGAATCACGCGAGTTTAGCAACCCCTATCTCTCTAAAAAAATCATAGACGGGATCAAGGAAATGTCTGATGAAAATTTAGAGGCGGTTTTATTGATGATAGAACGTCTGAATGCAAAAACATCATAATCGGCACCCCTCAGGGGGTGCTTTTTTATTCTATCATAGATAAACTACGACTGTCAACGCAATACGACTAAAAAATATATTGATTTTAGTCGTATTGCGGCTATACCTCTACGGTACAATGACTAAAGTATGAGGTGGTATTATGAACGATGAGCAAGTTTATGATTTTGGTATCCGGCTTCGTCAACTCCGCGAGGAACGTGGACTATCCAGAACTGCCTTTGCCAAAAAGTTGGGAGTCAGCAAGGAAACCATATATCGATATGAAAATAATGTCCAAGTCCCCTCCTTGGATCGGGCAAAGCAAATAGCAGTCATCTTGAGGACCTCTATTGACTATCTTATTGGATTAGATAATCAGTATACACTAAAATTCTCTAATCTGTCAAAAGAGCAGCGTAGCGCACTGAATCACTTTCTGCGGGTTTTTGTAGACGAACAAATGGCTGAATAAAAACTCCCATGCCACATGCGGGAGTTTTGTAGTCATACAGTCATTTGATAGGATGGATAAAGATGCGTTTGCTCATGGTAGATGGGAAGTGCAACATTTGTGGGGAGCGTGTACGGCTGGCCCGTGACCGGCAGGAACTGTCACAGGAACAATTGGCGGCAAAGATTCAACTGAATGGGCATGCTTTGACGCAAAAAGCCATCAGCAGGATTGAAATGGGACTTCGCATCGTTCCAGACTATGAGATCCCCCTGCTGGCCGACGCACTGAAGGTTGACCCGCTATGGCTGATTGGATTGAAAGACATCGAGAACTAATGCTGGAATGGTCTATGTCCCTACGGACAAATATCTTTTGTGTATTTATAACGCTCTGAACCTTGGAAGTGTTCGCTGGCCCCAATGTAAATAGGCAAACGACCGGGAGATGGTATGATTACCGTCTCCCGGTTTTTTGCCTATTGTATCGTCACAAGCCAATATCCCCAATCCCATCCCTATCCCAGTCCCTCCCCTGATAACTGGTTGCGTGTATACATACCACCAGATATCTTACAGGATAGATTTCAACGCTGCGGAGCTGGCAGGAAAAGCTATCGCTTGAGAACAGAGCGAGGGAGGATTGGTAACTATGCCTACATATGGCTATATTCGGGTCAGCACCCGTGAGCAGAACGAGGACCGGCAGTTGATCGCGTTGCGGGAAATGTCCATTCCAGAGCAAAATATCTTTATGGATAAACAGTCCGGCAAAGATTTCAACCGTCCACAGTACAAAAAGCTGGTCAGAAAACTCAAGCCGGACGATTTACTCTACATCAAGAGTATCGACCGGCTGGGACGCAATTATGAAGAAATTCAAAATCAGTGGCGCATTCTCACCAAGGAGAAAAAGATCGACATTGTAGTGCTGGATATGCCTCTGCTGGACACCAGGCGGGGCAAGGATCTGATGGGAACCTTTCTCAGTGACATCGTCCTGCAGGTTCTGTCCTTTGTAGCGGAGAATGAGCGCACCAACATCCGCCAGCGACAAGCGGAGGGCATTGCGGCGGCAAAGGCCAGGGGAGTGCGGTTTGGACGACCGCCCAGACCGCTGCCGGAGAACTATCACAGCGCCTATCAGCGGTGGAAGGCCGGGGCGATTACCGGCACGGCGGCGGCGAAGGAGTGTGGGATGGCTCTCTCCACCTTTCGCTACAGGGCGGAGATTTACGAAAACGCCAAGTTATTGTAAGATGGGTACTTTTACAGGAATGCCTACTTTCCTGTAA
>JAAWQS010000006.1 GCA_022800665.1 Oscillospiraceae bacterium | reverse complement strand
AATTCCTGCCGAAAAGTTCCTGTTTTTCTCACAAAACGGCAAGTATCAATCCCCTTACCCCGGCTTAGTATTTGTAAACCTCAGAATCCCCACCCCTTCTTGTCCGCACCGGCGCACATACCGTGGCTAGCCGGTCCCGTATCTGCTCCGGGGAGAACAGCCGGGGGATGTATCCTCTTCAGCTTACAGGCGTTAGTTTACCACCCCCACCCCACTTTGTCAACGGCTTCGGCGTCTTTGTAACACAACTGTAAAAAACGCCCCTATATTTTCCGCGCCGCGCCCTATACAAAGTGTAGTGCAATCCGCCATCATACAAGATATAGTAAGCGTTTCTCTTTCCGCAGGCCTTTGTAACAATAGGGGACGGGGTGGGGGCGGGTCTTTTGAAAAACTTCTATATATTATAATGTATAAACCCGCTCTGCTGCCCGCATCACCACAGCTTAAACAGCTGTATTGCGCCCTTTGCGGCCTTATAAACCGGCGTTTCCAGAGCTTTTGCGGCATTTTTCAGTTCTTTGCGGACAGCAATTTGCTGTGGGCAGTGTTTCTCGCACTTTCCGCACCCCACGCATTGGGATGCGCTGCTGGTTTCCCTGCGAAACGCGGTGCATTGCAGATACTCTCTTCTGGCGGACCGCTTTCCTTCCGACGCCATTTCATTGTAACACCGGAACGCCAGGGGGATGTCCACTCCTTTGGGGCAGGGCATACAGTAACCGCAGCCAGTGCAGCCCACCTTCACGCTTTTTTGAATTTCGGCCTTAACCCGGTCCAGGAAGACCCGGTCCTGTTCCGTGAGGCAGCCCACCCCGGCGGCGTCTGCGGTATTGAGGTTCTGCCGGACCATTTCCATGGAATTCATTCCGGAGAGCACGCACGTCACCTCCGGCTGATCGTACAGCCAGCGAAAGGCCAGCGCCGCCGGTGTCCGGCCATCGGGGTCCTGCCAGAACAGCTGTTTAGCGGAGGTGGGCAGCAAATCCACCAGCCGGCCGCCCCGCAGGGGTTCCATGATAATCACAGGCAGTCCTTTGCTGTTGGCATACCGCAGGCCATCCACGCCCGCCTGGGAGCGTTCATCCATATAATTGTATTGAATCTGGCAGAAATTCCAGTCATAGGCATCCACGAGCTGCTTAAAAACATTGGTATTGCCATGGTACGAAAAACCGATATTACGGATTTCTCCTGCGGCCATCTTTTTTTCGATCCACTCCTGCACCCCCATTTTCCGCAGTTTCTCCCAGGTTGGGACATCCGTCAGCATGTGGAGCAGGTAATAATCAATGTAGCTGGTCTTCAGCCGTTTCAGCTCCTCCTGAAAGGTTTTTTCCACGCCGCTCAGCGATTTAATTAAATAGTGGGGCAGTTTTGTCGCGATTTTCACCGCATCCCTGCAATGATTTCTTTCCAGGATTTCCCCCACCGCAGCCTCGCTTCCAGGATAGATGTAGGCGGTATCCAGGTAATTGACGCCGCCGCGAATAGCGGCCATGACCTCTTTTTCCGCCTTGTCCATATCAATCCCGCCGCCCTTTGTGGTAAAGCGCATACACCCGTAGCCAAGGACGGAGATATCGCACCCTTTTTTGTCCTTCCGGTACTGCATACATGGTCCCCCTTTTGTCTCAGGAATGAATTGGATTCTATTTTACTTGCAAAATTCAAAAAAGTAAATACGGAAAGCAGAAATATTCCTTGCCAACGGTGAAGATTTGTGTTATATATAATGTACGTCAAATGCGAGGAACGGGAAAATAGCGGAAAAATACAGAGCAGAGAGGGGTGGCCGCCGGCTGAAAGCCGCCCTGCTGGGATACCGCTTGGTTCGCCCTGGAGCGGCCTGTGAGAGCAGGACGGCAGACTCCGCCGTTACCGGAGTGCGAGCGCGCGCCCAATGGCGCGAATGCGGGTGGTACCGCGGAAGCCTGGCCTTTCGTCCCGAATGATGGGATGAGGGGCTGTTTTTTTGTTAGAAAGGAGGCGTCTATATGCCGTTTCGCAGCGAAACTGTTCCCTCTTTTGCATTTTATGGATTTGGCAGACCGAATCTGTTTGATTCCATATTCGGCATTCTGTTTCCGATCTGTTTCATCGGAGTCCTCTGCTTTTTTCTCTTTTTTATTATCCGTGGAATCAGGCAATGGAACAAAAACAACCACTCGCCCCGCCTCACAGTAGACGTTTTGATCACAGCCAAACGCACAGATGTCTCCCATAGCAGCACAAACAGCCATCATTCCTCCTCCACCAGCTATTACGTCACCTTCCAGGTAGAAAGCGGCGACCGCATGGAGTTTGCTGTAAGCGGCGCGGATTATGGCAAAGTTGCGGAGGGAGACCGCGGGAAGCTGTCCTTCCAGGGTACCCGTTACCTTGGTTTTGAAAGACTTTACTGACCAGAACACCAAAAGGAGTTGAACACAGCATGAAAGAACAACTGGCAAAAATCAAGGCCGACGCCCTCTCGGCCTTTGAGCGGGCGTCGGACGCCGCCGCACTGGACGCCCTGCGGGTGAAGTACCTGGGCAAAAAGGGCGAGCTGACCGGGGTCTTAAAGATGATGGGCAAACTCTCCCCGGAGGAACGCCCGGTGATGGGCCAGCTGGCCAACGACGTCCGCGCTGCTCTGGAGGGCGCACTGGACGCCTGCTCGGAGAAACTGGAGGCAGCGGCTCTGGAACTGCGGCTGAAATCGGAGGCGGTAGACGTGACCATTCCCGGCAAACCTGTCTCCCTCGGCCACCGGCACCCCATGTATATTGCCCTAGACGAAATCAAGGACATTTTCATTGGCATGGGCTTTGAGGTCCTGGAAGGACCGGAGGTCGAGCTGGCGGTCTACAACTTTGACAAGCTCAACGCCGGAGAGAACCACCCCAGCCGGGATTGGTCCGACACCTTCTATTTTGATACCAACAGCCGGGTGATGCTCCGTAGCCAGACCAGCCCCATGCAGGTCCGGGCCATGGAGACCCGCCCCCTGCCCATCCGCGTCATTGCTCCGGGCCGTGTCTACCGCAAGGACGAGGTAGACGCCACCCACTCCCCCATGTTCCACCAGGTGGAGGGCCTTGTTATTGACAAGGGCGTCACGATGGCGGACCTGAAGGGTACGCTGAACACGGTGGTGGAACAGCTCTACGGCGCAGGAACCAAAACCCGTTTCCGTCCTCACCACTTCCCCTTCACGGAACCCAGCTGTGAAATGGACGTCCAGTGCCACAAATGCGGCGGCGTTGGCTGCCCCACCTGCAAGGGCGAGGGCTGGATTGAGCTGCTGGGCGCGGGCATGGTCCACCCCCGCGTCCTGGAGATGGCGGGCATCGACAGCGAGGTCTATACCGGCTGGGCCTTCGGCATCGGTCTGGAACGCACGGCCCTGCGCCGGTTCAAGATCGCGGACATGCGCCTGATTTTCGAAAACGACGTCCGATTCCTGGAGCAGTTCTGAGAAGGGAGTGAACAGATTATGAAATTAAGCAGGAAATGGCTCAGCGAGTTTGTAACCGTTGACGCCAATGACAAGGATTTTGCCGAGGCCATGACCCTCTCCGGCTCCAAGGTGGAGATCACGGAGGACCTGGGCGCAGAGATACAGAACGTAGTGGCGGGCCGCATCCAGTCCATGGAACGCCACCCCAATTCCGACCACATGTGGGTCTGCCAGCTGGACGTGGGCCGGGAGGAGCCGGTCCAGATTGTCACCGGCGCGTGGAACATCCACGAGGGGGACATGGTCCCCGTGGCCCTGCACAAATCCCTTCTGCCCGGCGGCAAGAAAATTGAGAAAGGCAAACTGCGGGGTGTGCTCTCCAACGGTATGCTCTGCTCGCTCAGCGAGCTGAATCTGGACGAGCGGGATTTCCCCTATGCCGTCATAGAGCCTGCCGCGCTTCTCAACGACTACAAGGCCATTGACCCGGAAAAGCCCTCTGTACCGGCTGGCGTTACGCCGGGCCACAAGCTTTTCGGAGCGGTCAAAGCGGCTTTTGTCACCAAGGTGGAGAACCTGGGCGGCGGACGTTTTGCGGTAAGCTGCGATAGCGGCGGCACATACCATACCATCACCACTGCCCTGGTCAACATCCACCCCCACGACACCATAGCTCTGGACACGGAAAAGGAGCATATCTGCACGCTGGCGGACCTCCGCGCCGAACAGCGGGAGTTCCCCCACTGCATCTCTGACGGCATCTTTGTCCTCCAGGAGGAGGGCGTCCGTCCCGGAGACGATATCCGGCCCGTCATCAATGCCGACGACCACGTGGTGGAGTTTGAGATCACCCCCAACCGTCCAGACTGCCTCAGCATCATCGGTCTGGCGCGGGAGGCTTCCGCCACCTTCAACGCCCCCCTGCGCCTCCACAACCCGGCGGTCAAGGGCGGCGCGGCGGGTTCTCTGACAGAACTGCTGGATGTAGAGACGCCCGACCCGGACCTCTGCCCCCGGTACACGGCCCGGATGGTGCGCAATGTCAAGATCGCCCCGTCCCCCAAGTGGATGCGGGAGCGCCTGCGGAGCATGGGCGTGCGTCCCATCAACAACATCGTGGACATCACCAACTATGTCATGCTGGAGTACGGCCAGCCCATGCACGCCTTTGACTACCGCTATGTGAAGGGCGGAAAGATCATCGTCCGCCGCGCCGCGGAGGGCGAGGAGCTGACCACCCTGGACGGCAATGTCCGCAAGCTGACCAGCGCCATGCTGGTCATTGCCGACGACACCCGCGCGGTGGGTCTGGCGGGCATCATGGGCGGACTGAACAGCGAAATTGTCGGGGACACCGTGGACGTGGTCTTCGAGTCCGCCAACTTTGACGGCGCCTGCATCCGCAAGGCCGCTCTCGCCCTGGGAATGCGCACCGAGGCGTCGGCCAAGTTCGAGAAGGGCCTGGACCCCCTGAACACACTGCCCGCCGTCAACCGCGCCTGCGAGCTGGTGGAGCTGCTGGGCGCGGGCGAGGTGCTGGACGGCGTGATTGACGTCCTCAACCACGTCCCTCAGCCCACTGTTCTGCAGCTGCGTCCGGAGAAGATCAACGCCCTGCTGGGCACGGACGTACCAGTGGATGAGATGCAGTCCATACTCAAGCGGCTGGATTTCGGCGTGGACGGCGAGACGGTGACAGTCCCCTCCTGGCGCGGGGACGTGGAGCATTACGCCGACCTGGCGGAGGAAGTCGCCCGGTTCCACGGCTACAACAACATTCCCAGCACGCTCCAGCGGGGCGAGACCACCCGCGGCGGCTACACGCCGGAGCAGCAGCTGGAACGGGCTTTGGGCGCGGTCTGCCGGTCCTGCGGCTACAGCGAGATCATCACCTATTCGTTCATCTCCCCCGCCTGTTACGACAAAATCGGCTGGAGTCCCGACGAACCCCTCCGCAGCAGCCTGAAAATTCTCAACCCCTTGGGCGAGGACACCTCCATCATGCGCACCACGGCCCTCCCGTCCATGCTGGAAACCCTCCAGCGCAACTGCAGCTACCGGAACAAAAGCGCACGGCTGTACGAAATTGGCAAAATTTATCTCCCCGGCGGACCCGACGGTCTTGCCAACGAGCCGAAGATGATCACTCTTGGCGCATACGGCGAGGACATGGATTTCTTTGCCATGAAGGGCGCGGTAGAAGCCCTTCTGCGGGAAATCCGGGCGCAGGACGTCCATTTTGACACCTGTTCCAGCGACCCCTCCTACCACCCCGGACGCTGTGCCGCCGTCTGTGCGGGCGGAGAGCAAATCGGCGTCATCGGGCAGATTCACCCCCTTGTAGCCCGGAACTACGGCGCAGATACGGACCTGTACTGTGCCGAGCTGAGCTTCGACGCCCTGCTGGCGGCCCAGGGACCCGGTGCGGAATACGTCCCCCTGCCCCGTTTCCCGGCGGTGAACCGGGACATTGCCCTGGTCTGCCGGGAGGAGGTCACGGTGGGCGCGCTGACCGCCTGCATCCGCAGGGCGGGCGGCAAGCTGCTGCGGGACACTGCGCTCTTTGACGTCTACCGCGGCACAGGCATTGCCGCGGGCAGCAAAAGCGTTGCCTTCAGCCTGACGCTCCGGGCGGACGACCGCAGCATTGTGGCCGCCGAGGCGGACGATGAGATCAAAGCCATACTGGAAGCGTTGGAAAAAGAGCTTGGCGCAGTCCTGCGCTGACGGTGGCAGGGAGAAGATTGATATGCGGTACTGTTTAGCAATTGACATCGGCGCGTCCTCCGGGCGGCACATTGTGGGCTGGCAGGAGGATGGAGAGCTGCGGACCCAGGAGGTGTACCGCTTTCCCAACGGCGCAAAGGAATCGGATGGCCGTCTGATCTGGGATATGGAATCCATGTTTGAGAGCGTTGCGCAGGGGATTGCGGCGGCGTTCCGGCAGTTCCCGGCGATTGAGAGCCTGTCGGTGGATACCTGGGCCGTAGACTATGTGCTTCTGAACGGTGAGAAAGAACTCTGGCCCTGCCGCGCATACCGGGACAGCCGCACCGAGGCCCGCGTCCCGGAGGTCCACGGGATAATCCCCTTTTCCCAGCTCTACCGGCGCACAGGCTGTCAGTTCCAGTCCTTCAACACCATTTACCAGCTCTATGACGACCTCCGGTCGGGGCGTCTGGCGGAGGCCACGGATTTCCTGATGATTCCGGAATATCTGCTCTGGAAGCTGTCGGGTGTAAAGATGAAGGAGTTCACCAACGCCACCACCACCGGCATGGTGAATGCGGCCACCGGGTCGTTCGACCCGGAGATTTACGAGCCGCTGGGCCTGCCCCGGCATCTGTTCCCGACGCTCACGGCTCCCGGCACGGTCATGGGTCCGCTGCGTCCGGAGATTGCGGCGCGGGTGGGCGGACAGTGCCAGGCGGTTCTCTGCGCCACCCACGACACCGCCTCCGCCGTGGAGGGCATTCCCATGGAGGGCAGCCAGCTCTATATTTCCTCCGGCACCTGGTCGCTGCTGGGGGTCAAGACCCCCCGGCCCCTCACAGACGCCGGGAGCGAGGCGGCGAATTACTCCAACGAGGGCGGCGTCGGCTGCAACCGCTATCAAAAGAACATCATGGGCCTTTGGCTGGTGCAGCGGCTGCAGAAGGAGCTGTGTCCGGACAAGGATTTCGGCACAATCGCCCAGGAGGCGGCTGAGAGCAGTTTCCAGGGCTCTGTGGACGCCAACGCCCAGGATTTTCTGGCTCCAGCCAGCATGAAGGAGGCCATTGAGTCGTATCTCCGGCAGAGGGGGCAGGCGCTTCCGGCCTGTGAGCGGGATTATTTCTGCTGTGCGTTCCGCAGTCTGGCCCTGGGCTACCGGCAGGCGATTGAGGAGCTGGAGCGCAATGTGGGCCGCAGCTATGAACGGCTGTATATCGTGGGCGGGGGCGCAAGAAACCGCTTTCTGAACACGCTGACCGCCCAGGCCACCGGTAAGGACATTATTGCGCTGCCCATAGAGGCCACGGCTCTGGGCAACCTGCGGGTCCAGATGGCCGCGTTATCCTGAAAAAATCGAGAAACGGTCTCCCGGCGCAAGGCTGGGGGACCGTTTTCATCCTGCCGTCCGGCGGGAAGGTACAAAGTTCACAATTTATCCATTGACGAATAAAGTCAGACGCGGTAGGATGAAGAAATCACAGAAAAGAGCCGTTCTTCGGGACGGCCAGGAGGGACCGACATGGAAATTTCCCGCACAGCGCTGCGGAAGCTGATGCTTCTCATCACCTTTGCCATACTGCTCTATACCGGCTTGCAGCATCTGTCCCAAGTACTCGGATTTTTCAGGTTTGTGGGGGGCGTTGTCTCGCCGCTTCTCATTGGCGGGGCGACGGCCTTTGTGCTGAACGTACCGATGGCATTTTTTGAGAAAAAACTCTTTACGCCCCCTCCGGGCGGGGGCCGGCAGCGGCGGGGACCGTCGCCGAAAGCGGCCCGTATTCTCAGCCTGCTGCTGACGCTGCTGGCGGCGGCGGTCATCATTCCCGTGCTGGTACTGATTATCGTACCCCAGCTGGCGGAGAGCGTATCCGGACTGGGGAGCACCATCATGTATGCGTGCAGCCGGTTTGCCGTCTGGGCGGAGAAACAGTTTGCCGCATATCCGGAGATATACAGCTGGCTGGAGAGCCTGACCGTGGATTGGGAATCCCTGCTGGCCAGCGCGGTGGATTTTGTCCGCAGCGGCTTTGGGAATGTGGTCAGCTCCACTATCTCCGCTACGAAGAGCATTGTCAGCGCGGTGAGCGCGGTGTTTGTCGCGGCGGTATTCGCTGTTTACGTTCTTCTGCAAAAGGAGAAGCTTGGCCTGCAATGCCGCAAGTCGCTCTATGCGCTGCTGCCAGAGCAGATCGCGGGCAAAATTGTGGAAATCTGCCGTCTGAGCCACCGGGTTTTTTCCAGCTTTATTACTGGCCAGTGTATAGAGGCCGTGATTCTGGGAGCCATGTTCTTTATTGTCATGACGGTTCTGCGGATGCCATACGCCCTGCTGGTGGGGTGCTTGATTGCTGTGACGGCGTTGATCCCGATTGTGGGCGCGTTCATCGGATGTGCAGTCGGGGCATTCCTGCTGCTGATGGTGTCCCCGATGCAGGCGCTGGCATTTGTGGTCATGTTCCTGGCGCTGCAGCAGGTGGAGGGGAATCTGATTTACCCCCATGTGGTTGGCAGCTCGGTGGGCCTGCCCTCCATCTGGGTACTGGCGGCGGTATCTGTAGGCGGCAGTCTGATGGGCGTTGCAGGAATGCTGCTGTTTATCCCGCTGACCAGCGTGCTGTATACGCTGTTCCGGGAATTTGTGTACAAGCGGTTACAGGAGAAGGGACTGAAAGTGCGGTAAATTCCCCAATTACAGGAGAAAATCATATGCTGGACATTGTTTTTGGTCAAAGTGCCTGCAACAGTATCGCAGCGGCGCTGGATGACAGCCGCCAGGTATAAAACCTGGATCTGGTGCGGGGCGTTGGGGACCTCTCCGACGACGCGCCCGCCCAAATGCGCCGCGCTTTGTGGGCTGTGCCAACCGGAAATTGCGGCGTCGCCAGATGAATTTTCAGAGGCGCGTGTCATTTTGCGCAAGCGCGGACCTCACAGGAACAGCCCCATCACCACCGGCGTGACGTAGCGCTCCATCACCGCGGCCAGCACGGTCAGCGGCAGCACTATCAGCAGCAGCACCCGTAGCAGGTCGCTGGCCAGCTCCACCAGAGGGACCCGCTGGCTGCTGCTGGTCACAATGCGGCACATATTTTTGCACAGGCAGAATCCGCAGGCGACGGACAACGCCAATGCAGGCAGTTCAAAAATCCCGTGGGGGAGGATACCGGCAAAATACGCTGCCAGCGGCATTCCCTGGGCGCAGAAAACCACGGCCATCATTCCCAGAATCGCGCCGTTGGCCAGGAGGCTGAACACAGGCAGGAACAGGAACGGGATCAGGCCGTAGAGCGCGGCGAGGAGCATGGCCGTCCAATTGTTGGTCAGCAGGGCGAACACCGACATATTTCCGCTCTCATCTATCACTCCGGCCTCCTGCACCTGTTCCATAAAGCTGTTCAGCATACTCGCCGCCACCTCCGGGGCCATCGCCGCCATTGCGCCGCCCAGCACAGCCGCCGCCAGCATCCCCAAGCTGCACAGCAGCAGCGTACGGCGGAAATCCGTATGCAGGAACTCCCGCAGAAGGCCGAACTGTTCGCCCAGCCAGTTTGATTGATCCATATTTGATTCCTCCAAAAGCTTCATATTGTTTTACGGTCTGGCCCATTGTACTATATTTCTCCAATTCCTGCAACCGGAAATATGGGCCGCGGCGGGCAGGAGCGAAGGGGCGGGGCAGATTTCCGGGTTTGTTCAAATATTATTGATGACTTTTCCCGGAAAGTGGAGTACAATAGGAACACTATACCAAACAACAAGGGGAGGAGTATTCCTTTGAAAAAGCTGAACGACGCCATTGACCGCTTCTGCGCCCTGCATCCCAACTTGGCTATACCGGGCCTGATGCGCTACATTGTAGGCGCAAACGTGATCCTCTACGTTCTGAGCCTTTTTGCCGGGGGCGGGACGCTGAACTTCCTGGCCCTGGACATCAGCCGCGTGCTCCACGGAGAAATCTGGCGGCTGATTACCTACGTGCTTCTGCCCACCAGCGGCGGCATCGGTCTGATTATCACGTCCATGTTCTACTACTGGATCGGCGAGACTCTGGAACGGATGTGGGGCAGCGCCAAATTTACTTTTTACTATGTCAGCGGCACGCTGCTGACCGCTGCCGGCGCACTGCTGGCCTATTTCATCGACGGCGCGTCTTTTCCGGTCTGGGGGGCCTCGTATATCAATTTGGCGATGTTCTTTGCCTACGCCCTCAGCTTTCCGGACGCAGTGGTGAATTTGTATTTCATCATTCCCATTAAAATGAAATGGCTGGCCTGGCTGGACGCGGTCCTGTTTGCCGCCGGCGTTTTCCAGTATATCCGGGCGGGCTATTGGGGTATGGCTCTTCTGCCCGTAATAGCGATTATGAATTTTTTCATTTTCTTTGCCCCGGACTTCCGCCAGCGGGCAGACCGGGCGCTCTACCGTACCCGGCCCCAGGCGGTGCAGTTCCGCAGGGCGGTGCGGGAACAGCAGAAGCAGAAGGGCTATAACCACAAGTGCAGCGTCTGCGGCCGCACGGACGCCGATTATCCGGATCTACAATTCCGCTACTGCTCCAAGTGCGCCGGATACCACTGCTACTGTGAGGACCACATTTTCAACCACACCCATTTCACAGAGTAGTCCGGTTACTCCCATGTCTCCCAGACATCGGGGCAGTAGCCGGCGGTCGCCTGTTTTCCATTGCGGACAATAGGCGTCTGGAACAGCTGGGGATTGTCCAGCAACTTCTCCTCTGCAGCCTCCGGGGTGATGTAGGCCATATACAGGTCCTGATAGGCCCGGCATTTGGTGTTGACCAAGGCCTCGAAGCCCAGCCGCTGGCGGATACTGCGGTACTCTCCAGGAGAGAGGCCCTTTTTCGGCAGGTCGATGTATTGATACTTAATACGGCGTTCTTTGAACCACCGCTCTGCTTTTTTGGTATCAAAGCATTTGGAGGACCCAAAAATCTGAATATTCATAGTTGTATTGCTCCTTTGAAGAAAATTTTTAAGAGATCAGAAAGGGGACGGACCACATGACGGATGCAGTGAAAAAATTAAAGGACTGGACCGCAGAGAGCAGCCGCATTGTATTTTTCGGCGGAGCCGGGGTCAGCACAGAGAGCGGCATTCCGGACTTCCGCAGCACAGACGGGCTGTACTGCCAGCAGTACGCCTACCCGCCGGAGACGATTCTAAGCCACACGTTCTACGTGCGCAATCCGGAGGAATTCTACCGGTTCTACCGCAACAAGATGCTCTATCTGGACGCCGGACCCAACGCCGCCCATAGGAAGCTGGCGGAGCTGGAGGCTCAGGGGAAGCTGCTGGCGGTGATTACCCAGAACATTGACGGTCTGCACCAAAAGGCGGGCAGCAAAAATGTGCTGGAGCTGCACGGCAGCGTCCTGCGCAACCACTGCCAGAAGTGCGGCGCGTTCCACGGCGTGGAGGCTGTTGCAGGCCGTACCGGCGTTCCCCGCTGTCAGTGCGGCGGCGTCATCAAGCCGGACGTGGTCCTGTACGAGGAGGGGCTGGACCAGGATGTATTGTCCCGGTCTGTAGGGGCCATCCGGCAGGCGGATATGCTGATAATCGGCGGCACGTCCCTGACCGTGTATCCGGCGGCGGGGCTGGTGCAATATTACCGCGGAAATAAACTGGTTGTTATCAACAAAAGCTCCCTGGCCGGTACGGATGCTGATTTGACCATCAACGAGCCGATTGGCGAGGTCATGGCCCAGTTGTAAATCATAGCACAGAATTTGCCTCCTGGCAATGGAGAGAGATGACTGTCATGTGCAATCTGCGTAAGGGCGTTGAGGAGAAGGGTATGGCTCAAGGCATGACAAACGGTATCCTGGCCTCGATCAAAACCTTGTCAAAAACATGGGCATATCTGTCGGACAGGCCATGACTGTGCTGGAAATTCCAGAAGCAGAGCGGCAGAATTACAGGGAGCTGCTGCAGCGGCAATAACGTCAAAAACCGTCGCGGGCGCATGACCCGGACGGTTTTCGACGTTCCTATAGAGCTGATCAACAATTGGGAGATGTATTGTTTCCCGGCGCCGCCCCATCAGCGCCGGTGGAAACACAAGAAAAATCGCGTCCCTGCCTTGTGGGACGCGAAAAGCCTCTCCATTTGATATGGGAGGCCGGATTCTCAAAACGCAGTTCCAGTTCCGGCAGAACGCTGTCAGGCTGCCATGTATCTGACTCAGCTTCTCCCAGGAAGCATCACAGTGACCGACTCGCAGGGCCTCTCACCCTATTCCATGCGCCGCCTTAGCGGCTGCAGCTGACACTCTATAAACTTGCTGGTAGTATACCACAGCTCCCAGGATTTGTAAAGCCCCTTTTTTCTCTTTGCGCAAGATTATTTTTTTGAAAAAGAGCGGATTATTTCTCAGAAAAGACTTGCAATACGGGCGATTCTGTGGTATTATGGTTGTGCCTTAGGTTAGCAGACCAGAGTGGACTTTTTGGTCCGCTCTTTTTCTTGACCTAAATTCGTGAGGCAATTTCCCCCTGGAATGGGGCAAACCGGCCTCATATTGCCGCTGTTTTCAATGGGAGGAGCACAAAATGGCTAAGATAACCGACTTGGTAGCAGAGCTGGCCCGGCCCGCCGTGGCAGAGGCCGGGTGCGAGCTGTGGGACGTGGAGTACGTCCGGGAGGCGGGCGCCTGGTTCCTGCGCCTGTACATCGACAAGGAGGGCGGCGTGGATATCCTGGACTGCGAGCGGGTGAGCCGGACGGTCAGCGAGCTGCTGGACGAGGCCGACCCTATTGAGGGCAGCTATACCTTTGAGGTCTCCTCCGCCGGTGCGGAACGGCCTTTGAAGCGTCCGTCCGATTTTGCCCGCTTTCTGGGCAGTCCCGTGACTGTGAAGCTGTACAAGGGCCGCGATGGCCGGAAGGAGTTTGCCGGCGTCCTGACGGGGTACGACCCGGACAGCGGCGCGATTACGGTCACTGTGGGCGGCGGGGAGATGGTTTTCCCCAAAAACGAAGTCGCTCTGTGCCGGCTGCGGATTGAGTTTTGATGGATGGCATGCTTTTTCTTGAAAGAAAAAGTACCAAAAAGAACTTTCATGCGCTCTCAAATCCGCTGCGAATCCTGGATTTTTGCCCGGTAACGATTGTGCGCTTTTTATCAAAAAATCGTATTGCATACTATGACGGCTGTAATGCTAGGAGTAAGGAAATGAAATGTGATGAAATTTTTACCGCCCTGGACCTTCTGGAAAAGGAACGGGGCATCTCTCCCACCTTTATGATGGATAAGATCATCCAAGCCCTGACCACCGCCTATAAAAAGGACCACGAGGGCGTGGAAAACGTGATTGTGGACGTGGATGAGGCGCGGAAGGATCTGCGCATGTACGTACAGAAGGAGATTGTGGCGGAGGTGGAGCGGCCCGGCGCACAGATTTCTCTGGAGGACGCGCTGCTCAAATACCGCCGGGCCGATATCGGCGGTCTGGTAAACATCCCTGTGGACAACGTGGAATTCGGACGCATCGCCGCCGGAAACGGCAAACAGGTGATCATCCAGGGCCTGCGGGAAGCGGAGCGGGGCATGGTCTACGATGAGTTCAACTCCAAGCAGCACGAGATTCTCACCGGCGAGGTCAGCCGCATCGACCCCCGCAGCGGCGGCATCTCCCTGCGCATCGGCGCGGGTCCGGAGTCCACAGAGGCCATGCTGGCCGCCAGTGAGCAGATCAAGGGCGAGGAGCTGGTGGAAGGCCAGCATGTGAAAGTATATGTGGTGGAGGTACGGCGGAGCACACGGGGTCCCCAGGTGCTGATCTCCCGGACCCATCCGGGTCTGGTCCGCCGCCTCTTTGAGCTGGAGGTGCCGGAGATTTACGACGGTATGGTGGAGGTCAAATCCATCGCCCGCGAGGCCGGGAGCCGGACAAAAATGGCGGTCTGGAGCTCCGACGAGGCCATTGACCCCATCGGCGCCTGCGTCGGTCCCGCCGGACAGCGGGTCAACAGCATTGTCAGCGAGCTGGGCGGCGAGAAAATCGACATCATCAAGTACAGCGAGGACCCCGCCCAGTTCATTGCCGCGGCCATCGCTCCAGCAGATGTGATCGAGGTGCTGCTGGCGGAGGAGGGCAAGGCGTGCCGGGTGATCGTACCGGACGACCAGCTGTCCCTGGCCATCGGCAAGGAGGGGCAGAACGCCCGTCTGGCCGCGCGGCTGACCGGGTACAAGATCGACATCAAGCCCCAGTCCTTCCAGGAGGACGAGAAAGGAACCGCCGGACATGTTGAAACCACGTAAGCTTCCCCAGCGCCAGTGCCTGGGCTGCCGGGAGATGAAAAACAAGAGGGACCTTATCCGGGCAGTGCGCTCGCCGGAGGGCGAAATCACCCTGGATTTCAAGGGCAAGAAGCCGGGCCGGGGGGCGTACGTCTGTCCCCAGGCGGAGTGCCTGCGGAAAGCGCGGAAAAGCAGGGCCTTGGAGCGGGCCTTTTCTGCGGCCATCCCCCCTGAGGTCTATGAACAACTGGAGGAACAAATGAGAGAAGAAAATGGATAACGCCGTGACCCTGCTGGGGCTGGCTCTCCGGGCGGGGCGCCTGGAGGTAGGAGAGGACTGTGCCAGAGACGCCTGTAAGTCCAAGAGCTGCCGTCTGCTGGTTCTGGCGCAGGACGCCGCCGCCGGTTCTGTCCGCCGGGCCGCGTCCGCCGCGGAAGAGGGGCAGTGCCTGTGCGTGACCGTCCCCTATACCCGCGAGGAGCTGGGCCGGGCCGTGGGCCGGGAGCTGTGCGCGGTGGCTGCGGTCACAGACACGGGCTTCGGGGAGGCTCTTATGAAAAAGCTGGCCGCCCAGGACCCGGAACGCTACGGCGAGGCGGCAGAACGCCTGCGGGTCAAGGCGGAGAGAGCCCGGCAGAGACGGGCCAAGCGGCAGCAAGGACCCAAGAAGCGAGCAAAACGACACTGACGCCATTGCGTGCGTCCGGGAGTCCCCGCCCCGGCGCGGACTGCCGGACGTACGCCATCGCGTACAGACCGGAATCACTATGGAGGTGACCCTATTGGGCAATATTGTAAACAGATACAAGGTGAACGACCTGGCCAGGGATTTTGGAATGCAGACGAAGCAGATCGTAGAAATCCTGGGCAAATACTTTGACAAGCCGAAGAAGTCGGGGCAGAATCTGAACGACCACGAGTTGACCGTGGTATTCGAGTACCTGACCCAGCACAATCAGGCGTCCAGTATAGAGAGCATATATGCCGACGTACCGGCGTCCGCGCCCGCACCTGCGCCCCAGGAGCCGGAAAAGGCCAAGGCCGAGCCCCAGGGCCAGCAGAAGAAGGGCGGCGGACAGCAGCAGCAATCCGGTCAGAAGAAGGGCCGGCAGCAGCAGTCCGCCAAGCCCCAGCAGTCCAACGCGCCCCAGGGGGGGCGGCAGCAGCGTCCCCAGCAGCAGCAACAGCAGCAAAAGGGCGGACAACAGCAGGGCCAGCAGCAACAGCAGCAGCCCGCCTCCCGTGTGCCGAAGACCAAGGTGGTGGATACCCGCAAGGCCACTAACGTAAACCTGGACAAATACGACGAGAAGCTCCAGGACATGGCCGAGCGCAGCGACCGGAGCGGCGGACGCCGGGACCGGGAGCAGAGCAAGGAAAAGTTCCGCAGCGCGGGGAGCAAAAAGCGGGGTCAGATTTCTTTCTCCAACAAACGCCGGCAGGAGGAGGCTGAAAAGCTGCGCCGCCTCCAGCTGGAGATTGCCAAGAAGACGCCTTTGACGGTCAAGATTCCGGACGAGATTTCGGTGCAGGAGCTGGCCAGCCGGATGAAGAAAACCGGTGCGGAGGTGGTCAAGTGTCTGATGAAGAACGGCGTCATGGCCTCCCTGGGACAGTTTATCGACTTTGACACCGCCGCCATTATTGCCGAGGAGCTGGGGTGCCGGGTGGAAAAAGAGGTGGTTGTCACCATTGAGGAGAAGCTCATCGACACCGCCGAGGATAAGCCGGAGGATCTGAAGCTCCGCGCCCCTGTGGTTGTGGTCATGGGCCACGTGGACCACGGCAAGACCAGTCTGCTGGACTACATCCGCCACGCCAGCGTGGCCTCCGGAGAGGCCGGCGGTATCACCCAGCACATCGGCGCCTATCAGACCCAGATCAGCGGCAAGCCTATTACCTTCCTGGACACCCCCGGCCACGAGGCTTTTACCTCCATGCGGGCACGGGGCGCGATGGTCACGGACATTGCCATCCTGGTGGTGGCGGCGGAGGACGGCATCATGCCCCAGACCGTGGAGTCCATCAACCACGCCAAGGCCGCGCAGATTCCTATTATCGTAGCCATTAACAAGATGGATAAGCCGGAGGCCAATCCGGACCGGATCAAGCAGCAGCTGACAGAATACGAGCTGGTGGCTGAGGAGTGGGGCGGTCAGACCATCATCTGCCCCATCTCCGCCAAGACCGGCATGGGCATTGACAACCTGCTGGAGATGGTGTCCCTGACCGCCGAGGTGGCGGAGCTGCGGGCCAATCCGGACCGCGCCGCCCAGGGTACGGTCATCGAGGCCCGGCTGGACAAGGGCCGCGGGCCGGTTGCCACACTGCTGGTACAGAACGGCACACTGCGGCAGGGCGATATCATCATTGCCGGAACCACCGTGGGCCGTGTGCGGGCGATGGTGGACGACAAGGGCAACCGTCTGACAGCGGCGGGACCGTCGGTGCCTGTGGAGATCACGGGTCTGAACGAAGTCCCCGGCGCAGGCAGCACGTTCAACGCGGTAGCGGACGAGCGGCTGGCCCGCGAGCTGGTGGAGCAGCGCAAGACGGAGGAGCGGGCAAAAGCTGCCGCGCCGGTGCAGAAAGTATCCCTGGAGGACCTGTTCAGCCAGATTCAGGCCGGAGAGGTGAAGGACCTGAACATCATTGTGAAGGCCGACGTGCAGGGTTCCGCGGAGGCGGTAAAAGCCAGTCTGGAGAAGCTGAGCAACGAGGAAGTCCGGGTCCGGGTCATTCACAACGGCGTGGGCGCAATCAGCGAGAGCGACGTGATGCTGGCGTCCACCAGCAAGGCCATTATTGTCGGCTTCAACGTGCGTCCGGACGCGGCGGCGCGGGACAGCGCGGCCCGCAGTCATGTGGATATGCGGATGTACCGGGTGATTTACGACGCCATCGGCGAGGTAGAAGCGGCGATCAAGGGCATGTTGGCCCCGAAGTTCCGGGAGGCTCTGATCGGCCATGCGGAAATCCGGCAGACCTACAAGGTATCCGGCATTGGAACCGTGGCGGGCTGCTACGTGCAGGACGGCAAGATTCTGCGGAGCTGTCAGGTACGCATTGTGCGGGACGGCGTGGTGGTCCACGAGGGTATGCTGGCGTCCCTGCAGCGGTTCAAGGATTCGGTGAAGGAAGTGGCGTCCGGCTACGAGTGCGGCATGTGCATTGAGAAGTTCAACGACATCAAAGAGGGCGATATCATCGAGTGCTTCGTCATGGAGCAGATCGAGTCCTAACGGCCAAAGCGCACTGTACTGCGCTGCTGGACCAGGTTTGCCGCCCGGTAACGGGAGGACAGTGCAAAACAGGGCGGGCGTATGCCCGCCCTGTCCGCTATCTGAAAGGGTCAAAATCATCTTGTGCCAAAAGGGGCACAGTCAAGTTGAGGGCGAGCTTGAATCCCTCCTCAAAGGCATATTTGCCATAAAAGGAGTTTTTTATGGATACCAAAAATATTTTTGCTTCCAGGGTTCAGGAACTGCGGAAAGAAAAAAGATTAACACAGACAGAATTAGGAGACGCTATAGGTCTAACACAAAAGGCCATCAGCACAATAGAAAGCGGAGTCCGTGAAACGACATTCGGAAAACTGGTTTTATTGGCTAAATTCTTTCAAGTCTCCACAGACTATCTGCTGGGCTTGACAGACGAACCCTGACGGCTTCCAGCAGTCGGAATACGCGCCTTTGCAAACGCGGTGCGGCTTTGGGAAATAAACGAAATATTGGGAGAAAAACTATGGCAAGCAATCGAATCGGACGCATCAACGAAGAAATCCAGCGGGAATTATCAGCTCTGCTCCGGACGCTGAAGGACCCCCGGCTGCAAAACGGCCTGGTGTCCGTGACCCACGTGGACACCACCAACGACCTGCGGTACTGCAAGGTCTACGTCAGTGCCCTGGACAAGAGCCAAGAGGCGGATGTAATGAAGGGGCTGAAATCGGCGGCGGGCTATCTGCGCCGGGAGCTGGGGGCGGCGGTACAGCTGCGCTATACGCCCCAGCTGCAATTTATGGCGGACGACTCCATCGAACAGGGGGCGCATATACTGGAGATGCTGCGGGACCCCAATGTGGTGAAACCCGCCAACCCCGCCAATGCGGATATTATATTGGAGGACGGCAAGTGAACGACATAAAAAAAGCCGCCGCCCTGCTGCGGCAGCGGGACAACATCCTGATTCTGACCCATCTCCGGCCCGACGGGGACACAACCGGCTGTGCGGCGGGCCTGTGCGCCATGCTGCGGCAGATCGGGAAGACGGCCTATGTGCTGTACAATCCGGAGATTACCGATTCCAACCGGGGCTATGTGGAGCCGTACTGGGCGCCGGAAGATTTTGCGCCGGACTTTGTGGTCTCGGTGGACATTGCGGACCGGCAGCTGTTTTACCCGGCGGCGGCGGCGTATTTTGACCGCATCGGCCTGGCGGTTGACCACCACCCGTCCTTCGGCGGCTTCGGGGAAACGCAGTGCGTGGACCCGTCCCGCGGGGCCTGCGGGGAGATTGTCTATGACATCTGCCGGGAGTTGGGGGAGATATCGCCGGAGGCGGCTCTGCCTCTGTATGCTGCGGTGTCCACGGACACGGGGTGCTTTGTGTACGCCAACACTACCGCCAACACCCACCGGGTGGCGGCGGAGCTGCTGGCAACGGGCATTGACTATTTCTCGGTGAACAAGCGGCACTTCCGCACCAAGACGAAAAAGCGTCTGGCGTTGGAAGCGGACATGCTGGGAAACATGGAGTTTTTCGATGAAGGCCGGGGGGTGTTTATGTGCGTGTCCCGGCCGCTGATGGAGCGGATTGGCGCGACGGAAAACGACGCGGAGGACCTGTCCGCTCTGGCGGGACTGGTGGAGGGCGTAGACTGCGGCGCGGTGCTGCGGGAGCTGCAGCCGGACGAGTGGAAAATCAGCCTGCGCACAGGGGCCAACGGACGGGTGAACGCCACGCTGGTCTGCAAGCGGCTGGGGGGCGGCGGCCACGCGATGGCGGCGGGCGCAACGGTACGGGGCCGGCTGGAGGATGTAAAGCGGCAGGTGCTGGAGGCCGTGGACGCCGTGAAGCAGCAATAGAAACAGTTTATAAAGCGGCGGCGTTTCCCGATAGGATGGGAAACGCCGCCGCTGCTTTTATGTTTCTGCCGCCAACTCTGCCACGGCCCGGATGCCCTGGTCCACCTCCTCCGCCGTGTTGAACCAGGAGAAGCTGAAGCGCACCGCACCCTGCTGTTCCGTCCCCAGGGCGCGGTGGAGCCGGGGAGCGCAGTGCGCGCCCGGACGGGTGGCGATGCCGTAGTCCTGGGCCAGAGCGTCGGACACCGCGCCGGAGTCCTCCTCCCCGATGTTCAGGGCTACAATTGCCGCCCGGTCCACGGAGAAATCCCCGTATACCGCCACCCCTGGCAGGTCCCGGACCCCCTCGTAAAACCGGCGGGCCAGCGCGGCCTCCTTCTGCCGGATGTTCTCCACCTCCACCGCCGCCAGATAGTCCACTGCCGCCCCAAGGCCCGCTAAGCCGTGGGCATTGAGGGTTCCGGCCTCCAGGCGGACGGGGTACTCCTCCGGCTGGCCGGGACTGTAGCTCTGCACGCCGGTCCCGCCCGCCAGCAGGGGGCGCACGTCCACCCCCTCCCGGATGCAGAGTCCCCCGGTCCCCTGGGGACCCAGCAGGCCCTTGTGACCTGTAAAGCACAGCACGTCAATCCCAAGGGCGGTCATGTCAATGGGGCGGGTTCCGGCGGTCTGGGCCGCGTCCACAATCAGGAGCAGACCATAAGCTTTTGCCGCCGCAGCCATCTGTTCCAGGTCCACCAGGCTGCCGGTCAGATTGGAGGCGTGGGTACAGACGACAGCCGTTGTTTCGGGCCGCACCAGTTTGGGCAGTACGCCGTAATCCAGCGCGCCGTCCGGACCGGCGGGGAGGAAGTCCACCCCCACTCCCCGCTCTGCAGCCAGGCGGTGCAGGGGGCGCAGGACGGAGTTGTGCTCCCAGTCCGTGGCAATCACCCTGCCGCCGGGTTTGAGCAGGCCGAAAAGGGCGGTGTTCAACGCCTGGGTAGCATTGGCGGTAAAGGCCACCTGTCCGGGCTTGGGACAGCCCAGCAGGGATGCGATTTTCGTCCGGACCTGATACACCGTCCGGGACGCCGCCAGCCCTGGGGCGCAGGCTCCCCTGCCGCAGTTGCCCAGGGTGGTCATGGCCTGTACAACTGCCTCCGCTACGCAGGGGGGCTTTTGGAGCGTGGTGGCCGCATTGTCGAAATAGATCATGGCGTTTTCTCCGTTACAGCATCAATTCGTATATGCCGCCTGTCCGCAGTCCGGCTTCCTGGGCGGCAGCCTCCACCGCCTCCCGCGCCTCCGGCGGTGCGCTCCAGCACAGTCCGCACCCGGCGGAAACCGCGGACGGCAGGGGGATCAGCCGCCCCGGTACCTGGTGGGCCGCGCCGTAGGACTCCATCGCCATAGCGTCCACTGCGGCGGGAAAGGTCAGGATCACCCGCAGCTGCTTTTGGCGCATGGTTACGGCTTCACCAGCAGACCGGCTCCGGTCATCTTTTCCACAATAGTATACATGTTGGTCACGCCGCCTACCTGGAGCTTGTCTGTGAGGCCGTAGAAATTCAGGCACGTGCCGCAGGTCAGAATCTCCACCCCTTGGGCCTCCAAAGAACGCAGGTCCTCCAGAGCAGGGGAGTCCTCGCAGGTGATGGACGCGCCGCCGTTATAGAAGAGAATGGTCTCCGGCAGCTGGTCCTGCTGGCCCAGGGCATAGATGAATCCCTTCAGCAGCGTACGGCCCAGCTCCTCGCTGCCGCTGCCCATCTGGGCGGAGGAGACTGCTACCACAACCTTTCTTTGCTTTGCGCCGTCCTGGGGAGCAACCAGGCATGTCTCCGCCTCCGGCGGCTCCGGCGCACCCTCGCCGATGGTCATGGTCACATAGAACCGGCCCCCGGCCTCCTTCTCGGACTTGACGCCGTAGCCCTTTTGGTTCGCCATTTTCGTCAAATTCTGCACAGCAATCTCGTTGTCCACCGCCGTACGCACCACACCGGGGCCGTTCAGCTCCCGGATGGCGTTTTTCGTCTTTACAACCGGAATCGGGCAGGCGTCGCCCATGGCGTTTACTTCGATTTTCATATTCCATACATCCTTTCCACTATCCTCTGACCAGGATTTCCACCCCGGTTTTTTCCGTAATCTCCCCCACAATCTCCGCCGGAAGTCCCCGCTGCCGCAGGTCCTCCCGCAGCTTCAGCGCATCCGCTTCAGGCAGAGCCGCCAGCAGGCCGCCGGAGGTCTGGGGGTCAAACAGCACCTCTTCCACTGCAAACGGCGTCCCCTCGAACCGGACAAACGGTCCCGCATGGTTCCGGTTCCGCTGGGCCGCGGCAGTCAGCAGGAACTCATCCGCATACGCCGCCGCCTCTGGAAAATACGGTACCCGCTTCCAGTCGATCCGGCAGGAGAGCCGCCCGTCCATCATCTCGTGGAGGTGGCCCAGAAAGCCGAACCCCGTCACGTCCGTACAGGCATGGATGTCGTACCGGCTGCAGCAGTCCGCCGCGTCCCTGTTCAGGGTGGTCATAGACTGCACCGCCGCCGCCAGAGCCTCCGGCGACGCCTCGCCCACCCGGTTAGCGGTGCAGATGATCCCCACCCCCAGCCGCTTGGTCAGCAGCAGGCAGTCGCCGGGACGCCCGCCGTTGTTGCGGTACATCTTTTCCGGGTCCACCACGCCGGTGACAGACAGACCGTATTTCACATCGCTGTCCGCAATGGAGTGGCCCCCCGCCAGCACGCCCCCGGATTCGATGACCTTTTCCGCCCCGCCCCGCAGGATCTCCCCCAGAATGTTCAGGTCCATAGCCTCCGGGAAACAGACAATGTTCAGAGCCGTCCTGACCGCGCCGCCCATGGCATAGATATCGCTGAGGGCGTTGGCGGCGGCGATCTGTCCGAAGGCGTAGGGGTCGTCCACCATAGGCGGAAAGAAGTCCAGAGTGTGGACACAGGCCAGGCCGTCGGACAGGCGGTAGACCGCCCCGTCGTCCCGGCTGTCGTAGCCCACCAGCAGATTTTCGTCCGCCGGACCTCTGGGCAGGCGGTCCAGGACCCGGCTGAGAATCCCGGCCCCCAGCTTCGCCGTACAGCCGCCGCCCTTACAGAATATCAACTTATCTTCCATGCTCTCCTCCTGTCTTCTTCCCTGTCCTGCTGCTCTCCCGCTCCACCAGCTCCCAGGGAACCTGCACGCTCTGGCAGTATTCGCCCCCCAGCAGCTTCAGCATCATCTGCGCCGCTGTGCGTCCGGTATTCTCCCCGCCGTGGGAGAGGGACGTGACCGGCACCGGGGCCAGCTTACTGTAATTGCTGTTGTCAAAGCTCACCAGGACCACATCCTCCGGTATGCGCAGGCCCCGCCGCTGAATCTGCTGCTCAAAAAAGTAGGCGATTTCATCGTTATAGCAGAGAAATGCGTCCACTTCCTCCAGCACGCTGTCAAAAAAGGTCCGGATGGGGGAGTCATCCCCGGAGAGCATAGTTTTTTTCGTCTCCGTATTGAACCAGAACACGGTCTGGTCCCGCAGCGAAAGCCCCTGCTCCCGCAGTCCGGCGGCGTACCCGGCGTAGCGCCCGTGGCCCTGGATGTCGTCCGATTTGAACACGCCGCCGATGCGGGTACAGCCCTGGTCCGCCAGGTAGCGGGCCAGCATCAGGCCCCCGTCGTAGTTGGCGTCCAGGACAAAGTGGGATTCCGGCAGGTCGGCGTAGTAGCCGTGGATAAACACGAGGGGGATATTTTTCGCCGTCAGCTGCCGGTACAGGTCCAGGTTCGGGTTGGGCAGCGCACTCTTGGTGGCCTCCACCAGAACGCCGTCCACCGGCTGCTCCAGCAGGCGGGTAAGAATCTTCCGCTCGTTGGCCACCCGGTTCTGGGTGGCGAAGATGGAGGAGGTACACTCCTGCCGGCTCAGCACATCCTCTACCTCCCGCAGAATGCTGGGGAAAACGTAGTCGCTGATATAGGTGACAATGACAGCAATATTATAGTGGCAGGCGGCGGCCTTGGCGGTGCGGAGAATGTGGGAGCCGCTGCCCCGTTTGGTCTCAATCAATCCGTCCTGCGCCAGCAGGGACAACGCCTGCCGCACCGTCTGGCGGCTGACCTGGTACTCCTCCGCAATGGCGAATTCCGAGGGCAGGACGGCGGCGCCGGCATATTTTCCAGCCTGGATATGGGCCCGCAGCGCATCGGCAACGGCCTGGTATTTTGTGGACATAAGCGCCTCCCGTTGTCTGATTGGTGAATCCGCAGTCTAATCTATATGTACGCATTTCCTGTACATCAGTATACAGGATAAACGGTCAGGTTGCAAGTCTTTTCCCCAAAAAACAGACAAATTCCCCGTATCTTTTGCATAACAACCGTTCTTTGTGCAATTCGACGCTGGAAAATCGCCCTATTTTTTCGCCGTGCATACAAATTATATTCTTATTTTTCGCATCATTTTTCAAATATTTGCTTCGCTTTTCGCATTTTTGTGACAGTTATTAACCGTGCTTCTCCACCTGCGCAGCAACAACAAAAAATCTGTATTGTTTATCCGCACAAAAAATCATAAAAGTGCGTACAGATTATTGACATCAGGGACAAAAGCCTGTATACTAAGGTCAATCCCGCAAGGGATAAAACATCACGAGATTGGAGAACAGCATTATGAAGAAGTTTTTAGCTCTGCTTCTGGCCCTCGTTATGACGCTGGCCCTGGCGGCCTGCGGCGGCAGCGGCAACACCCCTGCCAACAACGGCGGCAACAGCGGCAATGCCTCTGACGCAGGCGGCAATTCCGGCGGCGAGGACACTACCGAGCCTGCCGGCGAGCAGGTCGGCGCGGGCAAGGTCATCGGTATCGCCATGCCCACCCAGTCCTCCGAGCGTTGGATCAACGACGGCGCCAACATGAAAGCGCAGCTGGAAGCCCTGGGCTATGAGGTCCAGCTCCAGTACGCCGAGGACGATCCCCAGACCCAGGTCTCCCAGGTGGAAGGCTTTGTGGCCCAGCAGGTTGACTGCATGGTCATCGCAGCCATCGACGGCGGCCCGCTGGTTCCCGTCGAGGAGCAGGCCAAGGCAGCCGGTATCCCCGTCATCGCCTATGACCGTCTGCTCAAGGACACCGACGCGGTGAAGTATTACGCCTCCTTCGACAACGAGGGCGTGGGTACCGCTATCGGTCAGTACATCAAGGACGCCAAGGACCTGGAAGCCGCCCGCGCTGCCGGCGAGAGCTACACCATTGAGTTCTTTATGGGTTCCCCCGACGACAACAACGCCGTCCTGCTCCACAAGGGCATCATGGGCGTGCTGGAGGAGTACCTGAATGACGGCACCCTGGTCTGCAAGACTGGCCGTACCTCCTTCGACGACACCTGCATCCTCCGCTGGAGCCAGGAGACTGCCCAGCAGATGTGCGAGAACTACCTGTCCGGTTACTATGCCGACGAGCCCCTGGACATCGCCTGCTCCGCCTTTGACGGCTTCTCCTACGGCATCCGCTCCGCTCTGGAGTCCGCCGGTTATACAGTCGGCGAGAACTGGCCCCTCATCACCGGTCAGGACGCCGAGCTCATGGCTGTGAAGAACATCATCTCCGGTCACCAGACTATGTCCATCTATAAGGACACCCGCCTGCTCGCTGAGAAGTGCGTGGGCATGGTCAACGCGGTTCTCTCCGGCACCGAGCCTGAGATCAACGACACCACCACCTACAACAACAACGTTCTGGTTGTTCCCTCCTACCTCTGCACCCCCATCCCTGTGGACAAGGACAACTATGAGGAAATCATCGTGGAAGGCGGCTACTACACCGCCGACCAGCTGGCCGGCTAACCAGCCGTCCTCAGCCGGATATCGTGCCTGACGCGGACGGCGGCCTGCGCCGCCGTCCGCTTTTATCAACCCTGCGGGCAAAAAGGAAAGAAGGAGTGAAGAAATGGCAGAGGAGTATATCCTGGAAATGAACCATATCGTCAAGGCTTTCTCTGGTGTGAAGGCCCTGGACGACGTAAACTTCAAGGTCAAGCGCGGCGAGATCATGGCCATCTGCGGCGAAAACGGGGCCGGTAAGTCCACCCTGATGAACGTGCTCTCCGGCGTCTATCCCTACGGTACATACGAGGGGGATATCGTCTACTGCGGCGAGACCTGTCAGTTCCACAACATCAAGGAAAGCGAACACAAGGGCATCGTCATCATCCATCAGGAGCTGGCGCTGAGCCCGTATCTGTCGGTGGCGGAGAACGTCTTTCTGGGCAACGAGCGTCAGGAAAAGGGCGTCATCGACTGGACCAGAACCCGCCGGGAAGCCCAGACGCTGCTGGAGCGGGTGGGTATGGGCAATATCAATGTGAATGTTCCGGTCAATACCCTGGGCGTCGGCCAGCAGCAGATGATCGAGATCGCCAAGGCCATGGGCAAGAAGGCGGACCTGCTGATCCTGGACGAACCCACCGCCGCCCTCAACGACGCCGAGAGCGCCCAGCTGCTGGAGCTGATGCTCCAGCTGAAGTCCCAGGGCATGACCTGTATTATTATTTCCCATAAGCTCAACGAGATCAGCTACGTGGCCGACTCCATCACCATCATCCGGGACGGCCACACCATCGAGACCCTCCATAAAGGCGTGGACGAGTTCAGCGAGGACCGCATCATCAAGGGCATGGTGGGCCGCGAGCTGACCAACCGCTATCCCAAGCGGGAGGACTGCCCCATCGGCGACACCATCTTCGAGGTGAAAAACTGGAGCGTGTACCACCCCGACGACGGAAACCGGCAGGTGCTGAAAAACATCAACATCAGCGTCCGGGCCGGGGAGGTGGTGGGCCTTGCGGGCCTGATGGGCGCGGGGCGCACGGAGCTGGCTATGAGCCTCTTCGGCCACGCCTACGGCCAGAAGATTTCCGGCGAGGTGTACATGAAGGGCAAAAAGGTGGAGATGCGCAGTGTGCGCGCTGCAATCGACAACAACCTGGCCTATGTCTCCGAGGACCGGAAGACTTACGGCCTGGTGCTCATCGACTCCATCACCTTCAACATGAGCCTGGCGGCCCTGCGGCGTTTCTTCTCCGAGCGGGGCGTGGTGGACGAGCGCAAGGAGGCGGTGAAGGCGGAGGAGTACCGCCGCCTCATCAACGTCAAGACCGCCACCATGGAGCAGCCTGTCGGCTCCCTCTCCGGCGGCAACCAGCAGAAGGTGGTCCTTGCCAAGTGGATGCTCACCCAGCCGGACGTGCTGATTCTGGACGAACCCACCCGCGGCATCGACGTGGGCGCGAAGTATGAAATCTACAGCGTTATCAACGATCTCGCCAAGTCCGGCAAGGCAATTATCATCATCTCTTCGGAAATGCCTGAGATCATCGGCACCTGCGACCGCACCTACGTCATCAACGAGGGCGCAATCGCCGGGGAACTGGTGGGCAGCGCCATGACCCAGGAGGCCATCATGGGCTGCATCATGGCCCACAACAGGAAAGGAGAATAATTATGGGAAATACATTGGAAAAGACTGCTCAAGGCTCTGAGAAAAAAGCCAGTCTGAGCATGAAGCAGTACGGCATGATGCTGGCTCTGATTGCCGTGTACATCATCTTCGCCGTCATCACCGGAGGAAAGAACCTCAGCCCCCTGAATGTCAACAACCTTATCATGCAGAACGGCTACGTGGTCATTCTGGCCGTAGGTATGCTGCTGTGCGTACTGACCGGCAACGTGGACCTGGGCGTCGGCTCTGTGGTCGCCTCCTGCGGCGCAGTGGCCGGCACTCTGCTGGTGGACTTCGGCATGAGCACTCCTGTGGCAATGCTGGCGGCAATGGTCGTGGGTATGCTTTTCGGCGTGTTTGTCGGCTTCTTCGTCTCCAAGCTGGAGATCCCCCCCTTCATTGTCACCCTGGCTACCATGCTCATGGGCCGCGGCATCTGCTACGTCATCCTGAAAGCCCAGACCAAAGGCCCCCTGCCCGCCAGCTACACCTGGATCAGCACCGGCTTCCTGCCCGTCATCAAGGTGGGCGAGGTGGACATGATCAGCATGATCGTGGCCGTTGCCGCTGTTGCGCTGGTGTTCCTCTCCGACTTCAAGAGCATGGCTACCAACAAAAAGCACGGCCTGCCCGTCATCCCCATGTGGCAGGCGATTGTCAAGGACGTTGTCATCTCCGCCATCATCCTGTTCTTCTTCTACAAGCTGGCCTGCTATAACGGCATCCCTGTGCTGCTCATCCTGATGCTGGTGGTGGTGGGCATCTACCAGTTCCTGACCACCAAGACCGTGGCCGGACGCCAGATTTACGCCATGGGCGGCAACGCCAAGGCGGCCAAGCTCTCCGGTATCAACACGCAGAAGGTCTTCTTCTGGGTCTATGCCAACATGGGCCTGCTGTGCGGTCTGGCGGGCATCGTCCTGTCCGCCCGCAACGCCTCTGCCACCCCCAAGGCCGGCGACGGCTTCGAGATGGACGCCATCGCCTCCTGCTACATCGGCGGCGCGGCTACCTCCGGCGGTATCGGCACGGTCATCGGCGCTGTGGTCGGCGCGTTTATCATGGGTATCCTGAACAACGGTATGTCCCTGGCCGGCTTCGACACCAACGTGCAGAAGATCGTCAAGGGCGCGGTGCTGCTGGGCGCTGTGACCGTAGACCTGGTCAGCAAGCGCAAGAAGAGCTGATGAAAGATAACGGCCTATCTCAAACCACACTTTTTTTGCGGCTGCTGTGCGGCGGATACCTCATCTATCTGGGGATCAGCCTGCTGGCGGAGGGGGCGGCGACCGTCCTCTTCGCCGCGGCGGCGGTCGTGTTTATCCTGGTAGGCGGGGGACTGCTGTTTTTCACCCTGCGCGCCGGGCTGCAGAACTGGAAAAAGGGCGGGCCGGACAGCCGTCCGGACGACGATAAGGAGTAAAAAGTAATGAGCGCAACAGTAAAGGAAGCCATTGAGCAGGGCAGGACGTATCTGGGCATTGAGCTTGGCTCCACCCGGATCAAGGCGGTGCTCATCGGGGAGAACGGCGTACCCGCCGCCTCCGGCGGGCATACCTGGGAAAATCAGTACGAAAACGGCGTGTGGACCTACTCTCTGGAGGCTGTGCGGAACGGGCTCCAGGACGCTTACGCCAAGCTGGCCGCCGATGTGGAGAAGAAATACGGCGTACCGCTGACTGCGGTGGCGGGTATGGGAATCTCCGGCATGATGCACGGCTATCTGCCCTTCAAGGGCGGCGAACTGCTGACCCCCTTCCGCACCTGGCGCAACACCATGACGGGCCAGGCCGCGGCGGAGCTGACGGAGCTGTTCCATTTCAACATCCCCCAGCGTTGGTCCATTGCCCACCTGCACCAGGCCATCCTCAACGGCGAGGCCCACGTGGGGGACATCACCTACCTCACCACTCTGGCGGGGTACGTCCACTGGCAGCTCACCGGCGAGAAGGTGATGGGCATTGGCGAAGCCAGCGGCATGTTCCCCATTGACAGCGAGAAGATGGACTTTGACCAGGGCATGGTGGAGCAATACGACGCTCTGGCAGCGGAACGGGGGTATTCCTGGAAGCTGCGGGACATTCTGCCCAAGGTCCTCTGTGCGGGCGAGGCTGCGGGAAAGCTCACCGAAGCGGGCGCGCGGCTGCTGGACCCCACCGGGACGCTGCGCCCCGGCATCCCCCTCTGCCCTCCTGAGGGCGACGCAGGCACCGGCATGGCGGCTACCAACGCGGTGGCTGTGCGCACGGGCAACGTGTCGGCGGGCACCTCCGTATTCGCTATGGTAGTGCTGGAGAAGCCCCTCAGCCGGGTCTATGAGGAGATCGACATGGTGACGACCCCCGCCGGGAGGCCGGTGGCGATGGTCCACTGCAACAACTGCACCAACGAAATCAACGCCTGGGCCGGAATCTTCCAGGGTTTTCTGGCGGAGCTGGGCCAGACGGTGGGGCAGGGGCCCATTCTGGACGCCATCTTCCACGCCGCCCTCAGCGGCGACAAGGACGGCGGCGGCACGGTGCTCTACAACTTCCTGTCCGGCGAGCCGGTAGCGGGCCTGACGGCGGGCCGTCCCCTGCTGGCGCGGACAGTGGACGCAAAGTTCACCTTCGCCAACTTTGCACGGGTACAGCTGTATTCCGCTATGGCATCCCTGAAGCTGGGTCTGGATATCCTCAACCGCGAGGAGGTGGCCCTGGACCGTCTGCTGGGTCACGGCGGCTACTTCAAGGCCCCCGAAGCGGGACAGCGGGTACTGGCCGCGGCTGCAAAGGCTCCCGTGTCCGTGATGGAGACGGCGGGCGAGGGCGGTCCCTGGGGCATGGCCCTGCTGGCGGCCTATGCCGTCCAGCGCACGCCGGGACAGAGTCTGGAGGAGTATCTGGACAGCCGGATTTTTGCCGGACAGAAGGCTGTCACCATCCATCCCGATCCCGAAGACGCCGCCGGATTCGACGCCTTCATGGAGCGTTACACCGCAGCTCTCCCGGCAGAGCGGGCCGCGGTAGATCATTTGAATTAGGAGAAAACAGTCATGAAAGATATGCAGTTTTGGTTCGTAGTCGGCAGTCAGTCCCTGTATGGGGAGGACGTTCTGAAGACGGTGGCCGTCCGGGCCGCAGAGATGGCGGCGGAGCTGAGCAAGGCCCTGCCCTATCCCCTCATCTATAAAGTTACCGCCAAGAGCAACGCGGAGGTTGCCAGCGTGGTAAAGGACGCCAACCACGACGACACCTGCGCCGGTATCATCACATGGTGCCACACCTTCTCCCCCTCCAAAATGTGGATCAACGGCTTTGCAAACCTCCAGAAGCCCTACTGCCACTTTGCCACCCAGTACAACCGGGAGATCCCCAACGAGGAGATCGACATGGACTTCATGAATCTGAACCAGGCCGCCCACGGCGACCGGGAGCACGGGTTCATCGCCGCCCGCCTGCGGATGCCCCGGAAGGTCATCGCCGGGTACTGGAAGGACGAGAGCGTACAGAAGCGGCTGGGCGATTGGATGAAAGCCGCCATCGGCGTGGCTGTGTCCAAGGAAATGAAGGTCATGCGCTTTGGCGACAACATGCGGGAAGTGGCTGTCACCGAGGGCGACAAGGTGGAGGTCCAGGCCAAGCTGGGCTGGCAGGTGAACACCTGGGCCACCGGCGATCTGGTGAAGGAGATGAACGCCGTCACCGAGGCGGAGATCGACGCGCTGATGGCCGTCTACCAGGCTGATTACGACATGGCTACCGACAAGCTGGACCATGTGCGCTATCAGGCCCGCGAGGAGATCGCCATGAAAAAGATGCTGGACGCCGAAGGCTGCAGGGCGTTCTCCAACACCTTCCAGGACCTTTACGGCATGGAACAGCTGCCCGGCCTGGCCAGCCAGCGCCTGATGGCCCAGGGCTACGGCTACGGCGGCGAGGGCGACTGGAAGGTATCCGCCATGACCGCCATTATGAAGGCCATGGGCGAGGGCGGCAACGGCTGCTCCCTGTTCATGGAGGACTATACCTACCATCTGGTACCGGGCCAGGAGTACAGCCTGGGCGCACACATGCTGGAGGTCTGTCCCTGCTGCGCCGCCGGGAAGCCCCGGATTGAAACCCATCATCTGGGCATCGGCATGAACGAGAAGGACCCGGCCCGTCTGGTCTTTGAGGGCAAGGAGGGCGACGCCATTGTAGTCAGCCTCATCGACATGGGCGGACGCCTGCGGCTGATCTGCCAGGACATCCACTGCGTCAAGCCCATCCTGCCGATGCCGAACCTGCCGGTGGCCCGCGTCATGTGGCAGGCCAGTCCCAGCCTGACCACCGGCGTGGAGTGCTGGATTACCGCGGGCGGCGCACACCACACGGTACTCAGCTACGACGTGACCGCCGAGATGATGAAGGATTGGTGCGCGATGCTGGATATCGAGTTCGTACATATCACCAAGGACACCACGGTGGAGAGCCTGGAGCATGATCTGTTCCTGTCCGATCTGGCGTGGAAGCTGAAATAATTGCAGAGCCTCTTCGGGAGGGCGGGGAGCCGGTGGGCTGCCTGCCCTCCCGGCCTATAAGGGCGGGCAAAATTTTTGTGCGGCGTATTGATAGTACGGAAACATTCTCTCCGCCAGCCCGCTATGATGTGTGAATAATATGTAAAAAATACGAAAAATACTGTATACTCTCTTGCGCTTTGGGGCAGGGCATGGTATAATCATACTCACCGAATGGCGGCGCAGTATCCTAGTCAGATCGGTCGTTTCCGAAGAAGGGCCTAAAAATCCTTTGAAGGGCATAGCTGTGAAACCCCTGGTGCCTGCTTCTTACGCCCAGTTTGGGGTGGGTGCTGGGAGGAAAGCGCGGACTCCCCGCGCTTGCGGATTTAGGGCGATCTCCAATGGCATGGAGGGACCGACCCTGCTTTCGTGGAGACCTGCGCTTGTGCATAGGCGGACTCCCTTTGCGGTATACGACCTGTGTACGACGCAGGGTAGAAACCTGTATTGCGGTGCTACCCGGCCTTTGCGCCGTGAACGCTGTGTGCAGAGTAGCCTGCCTTGAGTGGGTACGGCGGATAGGAGAATACGCAGCAGGCTCCCCGGCCAGGGAGCGGTTGTGATTGCTCCTTGAAACCGTGTCTGCAAAAGAGGCTAAAGAAATGGTTTGACTGTAGTGGAAAACACCTAGGCTGTCGTAAATGGGCAGATGGGGGATTGCAGTGCGGACTAAGTGGCAGTCGGGTCGTGCGGTGGGCAACGCCGCGCCGGCGTTCTGAAAGGGAAACCGCCTGACCGGCAACGGGAGGTGAACGCTGGGGAAATCCAACCCGTACCTAAGCCGTAAGATTTACCCCATCTGCCGCCGCCAACGGGCGGCGGGCCGATTCCGCGGTCAATGCGCTCTTTGTTGAGGCGTTTGTCCAGGTGTGCCGCCCGGTATCGGTTTGCTCCATCTGACCGGCAGATTTTTTATCGTGATTCGCGCTCCGTCCCTTTTTGTTCGGGACGGTTGTTTTTTGTTACATCCCGATACTTTTTCTTGCATGAAAAAGTATCGAAAAGGGCTTGAATGCGCTCTTGAATCCGTTGCTGCTCCCGGATTTTTGCCCGGTAACGGTATTGCGCTTTTTATATGGGGACAGTACGCATTCTTATCTATGAAAGTGAGGGGATCGTCCTTTGGACGCAGACGGAACGACAAAAAAGAAAGCGGAAAAAGACAAGAAAAGTAAAAAAGACAGCGGCCGGGCCCGGTGGGCGGTGCAGGTGTTCTGCATCTCCGTTGTGCTCTCCGGCGCGCTGAGCTTTGCCTCCGGCGAGGTGTTGGAGGGCGCGGGGCTGGCGTTGGCCTTTGCCGTGCTGGCGGCCTTTATCGTGCTGGGCATTGTGTTTGACATCATCGGCGTGGCGGTTACAGCCGCCGATGAAAAGCCCTTCCACTCCATGGCCGCCCACAGGACGCCTGGAGCGAAGGAGGCCCTTGGCCTCATCCGCCAGGCCAGCAAGGTCTCCAGCTTCTGCAACGACGTGGTGGGCGATATCTGCGGCATCATCAGCGGCAGCACCGCAGCCGTTATTGTCGTGCGCCTTCAGTCGGCCTTCAGCCTCCGCTCCGCGCTGATTTCCCTGGCGGTGACGGCGTTGGTCTCCGGCCTGACCATCGGCGGGAAGGCCATGGGCAAGGCGTTTGCCATTGATAAAAGCACAGCGGTCCTCCAGCTGGTGGGCCGGGCGCTGCATTTGTTCTCCGGCAAGAAGAAGTAAGCGGATTTTGCAGATAACGCTGATTAAATGGGGGGAATTCCTTGATTCTGGAACAGATCGCGTCCCCGGCGGATGTGAAAAAACTGAATCGCGGGGAATTGGAGCTGCTGTGCGGCGAGCTGCGTCAGTTCCTGGTGGAGCGCGTGTCCCGCACCGGCGGACATCTGGCGTCCAACCTGGGGGCGGTGGAACTGACGGTGGCGATTCACCGTCTCTATGACACCAGCCGGGACCGTCTGGTCTTTGACGTGGGACACCAGTGCTATGTCCACAAGGCCCTCACCGGGCGGCAGGAGCTGTTTGCCACGCTGCGGCAGTTCGGCGGTCTGTCCGGCTTCCCTAAACCGGCGGAGAGCGTCCACGACGCTTTTATTGCGGGCCACGCCTCCAACTCCGTCTCCGTGGCTCTGGGCATGGCCCGCGCCAGGACCCTGCTGGGGGAGGACCGCAATATCATTGCCCTCATCGGGGACGGGGCGCTGACCGGCGGCCTGGCCTATGAGGGTCTGAGCGACGCCGGGGCCTCCGGGGAGCCGCTGGTAGTGGTGCTCAACGACAACGGCATGTCCATTGACCCCAACGTGGGCGGCGTGGCGGAGCACCTCAGCCGCCTGCGGGTACGGCCTGGGTACTATCAGTTTAAGAAGGGCTATCGTGCGGTTCTGGACCGCTTGCCGGGAGGCAGGCGGCTTTATCGCTTTAATCACCAGGTCAAAAGCGGCGTCAAACGGATTATTTACCCCTGCTCTCTGTTTGAAGATATGGGGTTCACCTACCTGGGGCCGGTGGACGGCCACAAGATCGAGCAGCTGTGTACCACCCTGTCCTGGGCAAAGGAGCTGGGCCGTCCGGTACTGCTCCACGTGCGCACCCGGAAGGGCCGGGGCTACCCCGACGCCGAGGCCCGGCCTGAGAAATGCCACGGCGTGCCGCCCTTTGACCCGGCGGTGGGCATTGTGGAAAAGCAGAGCATTGATTTTTCCTATGTGCTGGGTCATGAGCTGGTGGAGCTGGCCGGGGAGGACAAGCGGGTATGCGCCGTCACCGCCGCGATGGCGGACGGCGCTGGCCTGCAGGAGTTCTCCGCCGCCTGGCCCAAGCGTTTTTTTGACGTGGGCATCGCCGAGGGCCACGCCGTCAGCATGTCCGCGGGCATGGCAAAGCAGGGCATGATCCCTGTCTTTGCGGTGTACTCCAGCTTTTTGCAGCGGGGCTTTGACATGCTGATCCACGACATTGCCCTCCAGCATCTCCACGTTGTTCTGGCAGTGGACCGGGCGGGTCTGGTGGGGGCCGACGGTCCCACCCACCACGGGACCCAGGATGTGGGCTATCTGACCCAGATTCCCGGCATGACGGTGTTGTGTCCCGCCGGTTTCGACGAGCTGCGGACCATGCTGCGGACCGCGGCGGCCATGGACGGCCCGGTGGCGGTCCGGTACCCCCGCGGCGGCGAGGGCCGTGCTTTCCCCCCCTGGGACGGGACGCCCGCCGCAGAACTGCGGCAGGGGACGGACGTGACTTTGGTGTCCTACGGCATTCTGATCAACGAGCTGCTGGATGCGGCGGACCTGCTGGCGGAGCGGGGCATTTCGGCGGAGGTGGTAAAGCTCCACCGGATTGCGCCGCTGGAGCCGGAGGCGGTCTTGGCGTCTGTCGGGAAGACTGGACGGCTGCTGGTACTGGAGGACTGCTATGAGACGGGCAGTATCGGGCAGCAGCTGGCCGCTGCGCTGGCCCGGCGAGGGATCGCCCCCCGGACACTGATTCTGAAAAATTTGCAGGGCAGCTTTGCTCCCCAGGGGACGGTGCAGGAACTGCGGCGGGTCCTGGGGCTGGATGCCGGAGCGGTGGCGGATGCTGTCGTACAGGCGGTGAAAGGAGGCGGGTCATGAGTAAGAAAGTACGGTTAGACGTTCTCCTGGTGGACCGCGCTCTTGCGGAGAGCCGCCAGAAAGCCCAGGCCACCATTATGTGCGGCCTGGTGTTTGTCAACGGGCAGCGGGTGGACAAGCCCGGCGCCGCCGTGGCGGAGGACGCCTCTGTGGAGGTCCGGGGCCAGGCTCTGCGGTACGTGAGCCGGGGCGGGCTGAAGCTGGAGAAGGCCATGTCCATCTGGCCCATCGCCTTACAGGACGCAATATGTATGGACATCGGCGCGTCCACCGGCGGTTTTACCGACTGTATGCTGCAAAACGGCGCGGCGAAGGTCTACGCTGTGGACGTAGGATATGGGCAATTGGCCTGGAAGCTGCGCAGCGATCCGCGGGTGGTGTGTCTGGAGCGGACCAACGCCCGGTATCTGTCCCGCCAGGAGATACCGGAGGAGCCGGATTTCTCCTCTGTGGACGTGAGCTTCATATCGTTAAAGCTGATCCTGCCCGCCATAGCCGGGGTACTCCGGGAGGGCGGACAGGCGGCGGCCCTCATCAAGCCCCAGTTTGAGGCGGGCCGGGAAAAAGTCGGCAAAAAGGGGGTTGTCCGGGACCCGGCGGTCCATGCGGAGGTGCTGGAGCATTTTCTGGACCACGCCCGCGAGAGCGGCTTTACTGTCCTCGACCTCTCCTACTCCCCTGTTCGGGGTCCGGAGGGAAATATTGAGTACCTGGGGTATCTGGTCAAAGGTCCGGGACCGGAGAAGCCCTTTGATTTGCAGACGCTGGTGGAGCAGTCCCACAGCGAGATAAAGGAGTGACCGCGTTGAAACGAGTCATACTCTGTCCCAATCCCTACCGGGATAAAGGGCTTGCCGCCGCGAAGGAGGCCAATACGATTCTGCGCGGCGCGGGCCTGGAGACGGTCTACTGCCTGCCCTTCAAGCCGGAGGGCGGGGACGGACAGTTCGGCGTCCCCTGCCGTCCGCTGCACCAGGAGATCCGCTCCAGCGACCTGATTATTGCCTTCGGCGGCGACGGCACCATTCTCCATCTGGCCCGCACCGCCTCCATGCGCAGTACGCCGGTGCTGGGGGTGAACCTGGGCAGTCTGGGGTTCATGTCCGACCTGGAGGCCAGCGAGCTGGGGCTGCTGAAAAACCTGGCTGCCGGACGCTACCGCCGGGAGAAACGGATGATGCTGGACGTTGCGGTCATCCGGGAGGGCCGGACTGTGTATACCGGCGGCGCGCTCAATGACGCGGTGATCACCAAGGGAGCGATGGCGCGGGTAATCCGGCTGCAGGTGACTGCCGGTACGGAACAGCTGGGCCTGTTCTCCGGGGACGGCGTGGTGGTGGCTACCCCCACCGGCTCCACGGGCTACTCCCTGTCGGCAGGCGGACCGATTGTGGAGCCGACGGCACAGAATTTCGTTATCAGCCCCATCTGTGCCCACACTGTATTTACCAAATCCTTTGTCCTCTCCGCCACGGGGACGGTGACGGTGATTCCGGCGGAACCGAGCCGGAAACAGGTATATCTGTCTGTGGACGGCGGCAAGGCGTTTTCACTGCGCCAGGGGGACAAGGTGCGCATCTGCCGGTCCCGGTATGAGACGGAGCTGCTGCGCCTGACGGACAAGAGTATTTACGAGATATTGCGGACTAAAATGACGGGAGGAATCGGCCATGAAAAATGACCGGCAGGCAAAAATCCTGGAAATCATCGAGCAGGAGCCGATTGACACACAGGAGCAGCTCCAGCAGCGTTTGCAGGAGAGCGGCATTTTGTGTACCCAGGCCACGATTTCCAGGGATATCAAGCAGCTGCATCTGATTAAAGAGCCTGTGGGACAGGGGCGGTACCGCTACGCGGTGTCCAGCCAGCGGAGCAGGCTGAATATGGCGGACAAGCTGCGCACCATCTTCCGGGAGAGCATCGTAGGGGCGGATTACGCCCAGAACATGGTGGTCATCAAGACCATGTCCGGCCTGGCCAACGCGGCGGCGGCAGCTCTGGACAGCATGAACATCCCGTATCTGGTGGGGACGCTGGCGGGGGACGACACCGCGCTGCTGGTCATGCGGGACACGGAGTCCGCCAGGAGCTTCTGTGAAGAAATACACGAAATGCTAAAGTCCTAGGGTCCTGGGGTCCTAGGGTCCTGGGGTCCTAGGGTCCTGGGGTCCTGGGCGGACGGCCAGGACGCTCTTTACTGCGGTGTGAAACCGGGCCTGCCGCCCGGTAACGGCTGAACCATTTGGATGGAAGTTGGGAAGGAGTGGATACCATGCTGCAGCTGCTTCACATTGAAAATATCGCGGTCATCGACGAGGCTGACATCACCTTCGACAGCGGCTTTATTGCCTTGACAGGTGAAACCGGCGCGGGAAAAAGTATTGTCATCGACGCCATGGGCGCGGTGCTGGGCCAGCGGACCAGCCGGGACCTGATCCGTACCGGCGCGGGCAAGTCCTTTGTCAGCGCCGTGTTCACCGGCGTGCCGGATATGCCCGCCCTGACCGAGTGCGGTCTGGCCCCTGAGGACGGGGAGCTGCTGCTGCAGCGGGAGATTTTCGCAGACGGCAAGAACGCCTGCCGGGTGTGCGGGCGTCCGGTGACGGTGGCCCAGCTGCGGCGCATTGGCAGCGGACTGCTGAACATCCACGGCCAGCACGACGGCCAGCAGCTGCTGGATGAGGAGCAGCACGGCGCGTATCTGGACAGCTTCGGCCATGTGGACGGCGCGCTGGACGAGTACCGGACCCACTACGAAGCTATGGAGGCCATCCGGAAGAAGTTCCGTTCCCTGCAAATGGACGAGGCGGAAAAGGAGCGGCGGGTGGACAGCCTGCAATTTCAGATCAAGGAGCTGGAGCGGGCGCAGCTGAAGGCGGGCGAGGAGGAGGAGCTGCTCCAGCGGCGGAACCTCCTGCGCAACAGCGAGAAATTTATGTCCGCCATTCAGGGCGGGCTGTGGTACCTCAGCGGCGGCGACGAGGGGGGCGGTGCGCTGGCCTCTCTCAGCGAGGCGTCCGACGCCCTGGCCGGCGCACGGAATCTGGACGAGCAGTTCTCCCAGCTGTGCCAGCGGCTCAGCAATCTCTATTCTGAAGCCTATGACGTGGCGGAGACCCTGCGGGACATGGAATCGGCCTTTGATTTCAGCCCGGAGGAGCTGGACGAGCTGGAGAGCCGGGCGGATTTGCTCTACCGTCTGAAAAAGAAGTACGGCCCCACGGTGGAGGACATGCTGGAGTATCTGGAGGCGCGCCGGGAGGAGCTGGATCAGATCGCCTTTGCGGCGGACATTGCGGCGCGGCTGGAGAAGGATTTGAAGAAAGCCCGTGCGCAGGTTCTGAAGGCGGGAAAAGCCCTCACCGAAGCCCGGAAAGCGGCGGCAAAGGAGCTGGAGGCGCGGATTCAGGACGAGCTGCGGCAGCTGGACATGCCCAAGGTGCGGTTCTCCATCTGCTTCGACGAGAAGGAGCCGGATGCTTCGGGCATGGATGCGGTGCGTTTTCTCATGTCGGCCAACGTAGGCGAGGAGCTGCGGCCCATCAACAAGGTTGCCTCCGGCGGCGAGCTGGCAAGGATTATGCTGGCGTTGAAAAATGTGCTGGCGGAAAATGAGACCATCGGCACCCTGGTTTTTGACGAGGTGGACACCGGCGTCAGTGGCCGTGCGGCCCAGAAGGTGGCGGAAAAGCTGGCGCAGGTCAGCCGCCGCAAGCAGGTGCTCTGCGTCACCCACCTGCCCCAGCTGGCGGCAATGGCGGACGTCCATTTCTCCGTGGAAAAAGGGGAGCGGAACGGGCGGACGTATACCAGCGTGGTGCGTCTGGACCGGGAACAGCGGAAACAGGAGCTGGCCCGGCTCACCGGCGGCGCGAAGGTGACAAAAGCTATGCTGGCAGGCGCGGAGGAGCTGATTGACGCGGCGGAGGAGTACCGGAAAGGCTTATAGTATGGATACAATCGAGCGACTGAAAGAATATCTGCTGACGGTGTATCCCGTCCGCAGGACGGCGGGACAGAAGGCGGAATTCCGCAAATGGCTGCTCAGCGAGCTGAAAAAGGCCGGTTGGAAGGCCCGCGAGGAGTCCTGCGGCAAGTTCAACGGCAGTGTGAACGTCATAGCCGGAGACCCGGACAAGGCGGATGTGTGCCTCTGCGCCCACTACGACACCGGCTCCCGGATGCTGCTGCCCAATTTTGTCTCCCCCACCAACGTCCCCGCCCATGTGATGTACCACCTTGCCGCCGCGCTGCTGCTGATTGCGGCGGCATTTGCAGTCTCGCTGGCGGTGTGCTTTCCGCTGAACCAGCCGGCGCTGATGCTGCCGCTGTTTCTGATTCTGGCCCTGACGGCGTTGTGGTACAGCGCCTACGGTCCGGCCAACCGGAGCAATGCCAACAGCAATTCCTCCGGCGTGCTGACGCTGCTGGCCGCTGCGGACGCCGCCGCCTATGATAAGCGGGTGTGTCTGGTGTTTTTCGACAACAATGAGCGGAACATGCTGGGGGCGTCCGCGTTCCGGAAAAAGCATATCAACAATCTCAGCGAGGCGATGATTTTTAATTTCGACTGCGTGGGGGACGGGGACAACCTGCTGTTGATTCCCTCCAAGTACAGCCGCTGGGACAGTGCGCTGACAGAAGCCCTGGAGTCGGCGTTCCCGGAGGAAGAGGGGACAGTCCGCCGCCGCCTGCTGGTGAAGGGCCTGCAATATTATCCGTCGGACCAGCGGCGGTTTAAGTTCAGCGTTGCGGTGTGCGCCTGTCGCTACCTGGCGGGGCTGGGGTACTATATCCCCCATCTGCGGACCAAACGGGATACGGTTCTGAAAGAGGAGAATATCGCGTATCTTTCCCAGGGAATGGCGCGGTTTCTGCCGCTGTATCTGGATAAAAAAGCGTGAGAGGACCAGGGAACTTTTCCCCGGTCCTCTTGCTCAATATCGGTTATAAATCTGTCCCCGGCTCCCGGCATCAATGATAAACACTACGAGCCGCCCATTATCAACACTGTAAATGATGCGGTAGGGACCGACACGGAGGCGGAACAAATCCGTTTGGCCCTTGAGCCGTGTAATATCTCCTGCATCCGGCAGCTTCTCAATTGCAGACACAAGACGCTTCCGCTCGTTCCCCGGCAGTCCGTCAATAAATTTTTTAGCAGGTTTTTTGATGATAAACCGGTACATTACGCCAGTCCCCATTCCTGTTTGCACTCCTCAAGAGTGAACTCCTCGTCTTTTTCCGGATCGCTCTGATAGCGTTCATACATTTGCTGGCAAAATGCGTCGTCCGCATCCTCATCAGCGGTAAGACCTTGGACATAAGCCAGCACATAGCCGATCTTATACTCCGGGACACTGTCCAGCAGGGCAATGATTTTTTCACGGCTGCTCATTCCGCTCACCTCCCCCTCTCCTGCCCGTCCGCCATAAACTTTGTTATGTATGCAGTATATCATCCGGAAAAGTCCCCGTCAATACTCCCCCAACAAAAAGAGCGGAGGCCCCTCCCTCCGCTCTTTCCGCGCATCATTCAGCCGCGCCAACCAACTCCCGGTCCGCCTGACGGACATGCTCAATCTGCTCATACAGGCATTCCAGCGCATCCCGCAGGCCGCCGATACGGTCGATCAGGCCCAGCTTCACGGCCTCCTCGCCATAGATCACGCTGCCTACGTCCGCCGCCATCTCCCCGGTCTTCAGCATCAGGTCCAGGAATTTTTCCCGGCTGATATGGCTGTTTTTCGCCACAAAGCTGACAATCCGCTCCTGAATCCGCTCAAAATAGTTGAACGTCTGGGGCGCGGCAATCACCGTGCCGTTCATCCGCACCGGATGGATGGTCATGGAGGCGGAGGGGACGATCATACTCACCCGCGGCGCAACTGCCAGCGGTACGCCGATGGAGTGTCCGCCCCCCAGCACAAGGCTGACCGTAGGCTTGCACATGCCGGAGATCAACTCCGCTATCCCCAGTCCCGCCTCAATGTCGCCGCCTACCGTGTTCAGCAGCAGGAGAACGCCGTCAATCTCCTCGTTCTGCTCCAGGCTGGCCAGCAGGGGCATGACGTGTTCATACTTGGTCGATTTGGTGTTCTCCGGCAGGACCTGATGGCCCTCCACCTGTCCTACAATGGTCAGGGTGTAAATGTTGCCCCGGCTGCTGTGGGTAACTGCCGAGCCGAGGTCAATGAGGCGCTGCCGTCCGTCATCGCCGCCGCAGTTGTGGCTGCAGTTGGTTGCGCCGGTCTCCGCTTTGTTTTCGTCTTCCATAGTCAAATCCCTCTCTTTCTCCCCTATTGTCTGCAATGGGAGAAAAATCATACGCTGATAAACAATTGATTTTTATGACCCGGATGTGCTATACTGACAGCAGAGTTCTGAAAGAAGGTGCGGTTATGTTTTGGAAACGAAGAAAACCGGCGTCCATTGCTTTCGACAAAACCGGGAAAATCCCGGTCATCCGCTCCAGCATCTGCACCGGCGAACAGACGGCGGGGTTCCGGGACCAGGCCAGCGGGCAATTCCAGGAAGTCATGCTTCTGCGCAGCGACGGGGACCTGGAGGAGTTCCAGCGGCTGTACGGCGTGGAGGCGTCCGACATCAAGCGGGAGTGGTGAACAGTATGTATATAGAGAAAGGATGAATCAGTCATGAAGCTTCTGATTGTCCGTCACGGCGACCCGGACTATGAGCGGGACTGCCTGACGGAAAAGGGTTGGCGGGAAGTGGAGCTTTTAACCCGGCGGATGGTTCAAATAGAGGCAAAGGCATACTATGTCTCCCCACTCCGGCGGGCGCGGGAGACGGCCTCCCTTACCCTGGAGCGTCTGGGCCGGACAGCGGAGGAATGTCTCTGGCTGCGGGAATTTGTCGCCCCCATCTGGAGGCCGGACGTGCCGGACCGGAAAATGATTCCCTGGGACTGGCTGCCCCAGGACTGGACGGCGGACGGACGGTTTTTCCATCTGGACCAGTGGTTCCAGCCCGCGGCCATGGAGGGCGTAAAGGAAGCCTACGACTGGGTGTGCGATAACCTGGACGCAGTCCTGGCGCGGCACGGCTACCGCCGGGATGGATTCCTGTACCGCGCAGAGGAGCCGAATAATGACACCATTGTATTTTTCTGCCACTTCGGTCTGGAGTGCGTGCTGCTGAGCCATCTGCTGCATCTGTCCCCCATGACGCTGTGGCACGGAACCTGCGCTGCCCCTACCTCTGTGACCACAGTGGTGACGGAGGAGCGGCGGGAGGGCATCGCGTCGTTCCGCATGACGGGTTTCGGCGATCTCTCCCACCTGTACGGCACAGGCGAGCCGCCGTCCGTATCCGGGCGGTTCTGCGAGCGCTGGAAGAATGCGGGGGAACGGAAGGATTAACAAATTACCAGCCTCCCGGCTGGATAGTGTAAAACAAATCAGGAGGAAGAAACATGTTAATCAAAAACGGGAAACTATTGCAGGGGAAAAACTTTGCAGAAGCGGATATCCGTTTCGACAAAACGATTACAGAGACTGGCGCGCTGGATGGTCCGGCGGACTTTGACGCTGCGGACTGCTACGTGATTCCCGGTCTGGTGGACATCCACACCCACGGCGCAATGGGGGAGGACTTCTCCGACGGCAAGCCCGACGGCCTGCAGCCCATGGCCGATTACTATGCCGCCCACGGCGTCACCAGCTTCCTGGCTACCACCATGACGCTGAAGGAGGAGACGCTCACCCCGGCCATGCATACCATCCGGGATTTCCGGCGCAGCGGCGGCGGAAAATGCGCGGGCATCCATCTGGAAGGCCCCTTCCTCAGCTACGCCAAGCGGGGCGCACAGGCGGCGGAGAACCTGCACAAACCGGATGTCTCCCTCTTCCAGCGGCTGAACGAAGCCTCCGGCGGACAGGTGAAGCTGGTGACAGCGGCCTGCGAGGAGGAGGGCGCAATGGAGTTTATCCGCCAGGTATCAAAGGTGTGCGCCGTGTCCCTGGGCCACACAACGGCGGACTATGACACCGCTATGGCCGGTTTTGCGGCGGGCGCAACCCACGCCACCCACCTCTATAATGGAATGCCCTCCTTCCTCCACCGCGCGCCTGGGGTCATCGGCGCGGCCCTTGACGCCGGAGCCAGTGTGGAGCTGATCTGCGACGGCCTGCATATCCATCCCTCTGTCATCCGCGCCACCTACCGCCTGTTCGGCGAAAAGCTGAATCTGATCTCGGATTCCCTCCGCTGCGCCGGGATGCCGGACGGCAGCTATGAGCTGGGCGGTCAGCCCATCGTCATGAAGGACCACAAGGCCACGCTGCTGGACGGCACCATCGCAGGCAGCTCTATCTCCCTGCTGGATGCGGTGCGGAATGCGGTGCGGTTCGGCCTGCCCCTGGAGGCCGCCGTCTATGCCGCGTCCACAGCGCCGGCGGAAGCGGCCCGTCTGGGAGATATTGGCTCCCTTGAGGCCGGAAAGGCGGCAGATCTGTTGATCCTGGATCGGGAGCTGAATCTGAAGGCGGTATTTGTGGACGGCCAGCAGGTGGTCTGATCAAAGGCAGGCCGTCCGCGAGGGATGGGCAGTCGGAGGGGATGTTGTCTTTTTCCACAAAAACCTACTCCCCTTTTTGTAAGATTTCACGATTGACGGAAAAACTTTTTTTCAATTTTATACAAGTTGAACGTTGAAAAAAGTTAAAGCGGCTGATAAAATATAACCAGTTTAGGAGAGAAACCTAGACTGTTGTATCGTTTTTCCTCAATCTTCTCCATCAGAAAGACCCGCCTTCCTGTGAAGGCGGGTTCTTTCTGTCTTCCGATTGTTTCCGCGTCTGAACAGGGGTTAAAACCGCTCGCAGAATTTTTCTACGCGGCGTCCGGCTTCCTCCCCGCCGATGACCTGGATGATCTGGTGCAGGTCAGGCGTATTGGTGCAGCCGGTAATGGCGAAGCGCACAAATGAGGAGACATCGGCAATGGAGCCGTTGAAATCTTCGGGATGCTTCTTGTACTGTCCCATCTTGACAGCATAGTTATATTTTGCCGCAATGGCCCGCAGCTTGTCAAACCAGGCGGCGGAGTCGTCGGATGGGTCAAATCCCTCCAGGTAATCCCGCAGGATGCCGGGAATCCGCTGGGCGTGACCGGCAAATTTCTCCGGCATGGGGATCTCGTCAATCCGGCAGCCGGCATCATACAGATAGGGGTACATCTGCATCAGGTCGGACCACTTGGCCACATCCAGGCGGTTGTCGTGCCAGACGGGTATGGAGCGGCGGAAGCGGTCAGGCTCCGCGGCAATATAGCTGCTGAGCTTCCCGTCATACTTCGCTGCCCACGCGCACACCGCCTCGTACACCTCGCCGCAGCTCATATGCGCCACCCGCCCGCGGGCAATGCTGTTGAGCTTGTTGAAGTCAAACAGAGACCCGGCTATGCCGGTCCGCTTGACGTCCAGGGGGAAGCCGGTAATGGGAGCGTCGGGGTTCTCCTCCCGCCAGGGCTCGTAATCCGCGCTGCTGATGGTCAGCAGATAGTCCAGCACCGCCGCCACGGGATAGCCGATCTCGTCATAGTAGTGGACCCGCGCTTCGGGGTCCTTCCGCTTGCTCAGCTTGCGGCGGGAGAAGCTCTCCCCGTCCTCTTTCGGCTCCAGCTTTGCAATGGGGCTGAGGTGGGTATAGCGGGGGACGGGAAAGCCCAGCGTCTCAAACAGCTGCACATGCAGCGGCAGGGAGGCAATCCACTCATCTGCCCGGATGACGTCGGAGGTGTGCATCAGGTGGTCGTCCACAACGTGGGCAAAGTGATAGGTGGGCAGGCCGTCCTGCTTGATGATGACCGCGTCCATAACATTCTCAGGCATGGAGATATCCCCTCTGAGTTCGTCGTGGAACACCCGGAACTTTCCGTCCACGCCGGAACTGCGCAGCCGGAGCACATAGCTCTGCCCCTGGGCCAGCTTCTCCAGGACCTGCTCCTCGGTCAGATTCCGGCAGAGGGCCCATTTGCCGTAGTACCCTTTCTGGAGGGCGTTCTCCTCCTCCTGACGCTGCCGCAGCTGTACGCCGTCCTCCTCTGTGCAGAAGCAGGGATAGGCCAGGTCTTTTTCCAGGAGGTATTTTGCATATGCCTGGTAAATCTCCCGGCGGAGGGACTGGCGGTAGGGGCCGTAGCTGCCGTAGTCCCCGGTTTCGCCGGCGGGCCCCTCGTCGAAGCGGATGGAAAAATCATTGAGGGTGTGGATGATCTCCGTAACGCCGTTTTCCACCTGACGCTTCTGGTCCGTGTCCTCGATGCGCAGGAAGAAGACGCCGCCGTTCCGCTTGGCGAACAGGCAGTTAATCAGGGCGGTGTACAGGCCGCCGATATGCATAAAGCCGGTGGGGCTGGGGGCAAAACGGGTGGCCGCGCAGTTCCGGGGGGGATACTGCGCCTCGTATTCCTCATAGGTTTTGGGCAGATTGGGAAAAATCACGTCTGCAACACGTTTGCTCATAGACGGTCCTCTCATTTCTTCTTTAATTTCGTATTGTATCATATCATTCCAGATTTTGCGTGTCAACACCTTCCTCTCCGGTTTTGCTTTTCCGGGCCGCGCCGGAAAATTCCAAAATATTCCATTTATGTCAATTTTCAATTTTACCCTTGACAGGACGCGCCCGGCGTTGTACTATATGTACGTTCGCAAAAAACAGGGCGATACAAGATATAGTGTGTGCCAGGGCCGCACAGTTGTCGCGGAAACGCCCCTGCCAGTACGCCCGATTTGACTGAGGGAGAAAATGACATGACGATTGAAAAGCTGAAAAAACGTGATGGACGCCTGGTGGAGTTTGACGAGGATAAAATTTCTGCTGCCATTGCCAAAGCCTTCGAAGCAACCTACAAGCCCGGCCAGGAGGACGTGGCCCGGACGCTGGCCAACGAGGTGGTCGCTATGCTGGAGGTGGAGGGCATAGCAGCTCCGGATGTGGAACACATCCAGGATATCGTGGAGCGGGTGCTGATGGACAACGGCTTTATCCAGACCGCAAAAGCCTACATCCTCTACCGCAACGAGCGCAGCCGGGCCAGGGAGATGAATACCCGGCTGATGAAAACCTACGAGGACATCACCTTCTCCGACGCCATTGATTCCGATGTGAAGCGGGAGAACGCCAACATCAACGGCGACACCGCCATGGGGTCTATGCTGAAGTACGGCTCGGAGGGCGCGAAGCAGTTCTATCAGATGTTTGTCCTCAAGCCGGAGCACGCCAAGGCCCACCAGGATGGGGATATCCATATCCATGACCTGGATTTCTATACCCTGACCACCACCTGCTGTCAGATCGACATCAAAAAGCTGTTCAAGGGCGGCTTTTCCACCGGCCACGGCTATCTGCGGGAACCCAACGATATCTCCTCTTACTCCGCGCTGGCCTGCATTGCCATCCAGTCCAACCAGAACGACCAGCACGGCGGACAAGCCATCGTCAATTTTGACTACGGCATGGCGGAGGGCGTGAAGAAGACCTTCCGCCGCTACTACACCCGGAATCTGGCCAAAGCCCTGATGCTGTGGCACGAGATGGAGGACCCGGAGGATGAGCTGAAAGCCCTGCGGGAAAAGATTTATGAGGAGACCCGCCTGTACCCCCGTCTGAACGCCAGCCAGCCCTATATGGACGCGGAGCTGCCGTATCTGGTGGAGAAGTACGGCGACGAGGAGCGGATGAAAAAAGCCCAGTCCCTGGCCCTGCACTACGCGGAGAAGGAGACGGACCGGGCCACGTTCCAGGCTATGGAGGCGTTTATCCACAACCTGAACACCATGCACAGCCGCGCCGGCGCACAGACCCCCTTCTCCTCCATCAACTACGGCATGGACACCAGCCCGGAGGGCCGCATGGTCATGCGCAACCTGATGCTGACCACAGAGCAGGGTCTGGGCAACGGGGAGACGCCGATCTTCCCCATCCAGATTTTCCGGGTCAAGGAGGGGGTCAACTACAATCCCGGCGAGCCGAACTATGATCTGTTCCAGCTGGCGTGCCGGTGCAGCGCCAAGCGGCTGTTCCCCAACTTCGCCTTTATTGACGCGCCGTTCAACCTGCAATATTACGACCCCCAGCGTCCGGAGACAGAGATCGCCTACATGGGCTGCCGGACCAGGGTCATCAGCAATATCCACGACCCCGCCCGCCAGCAGTGCAACCAGCGGGGAAACCTCAGCTTTACCTCCATCAACCTGCCCCGGATTGCCATTAAAGCGCGGGGCGACCTGGACGTATTTTTCGACGAGCTGGACCGGAAGCTGGACCTGTGCGTGGACCAGCTGCTTGAACGGTTTGAGATTCAGGCCCGGAAAAAGGTGTACAACTTCCCCTTCCTCATGGGACAGGGGGTGTGGCTGGACAGCGAGAAGCTGGGCTGGACGGACGAGGTCCGGGAGGTGCTCAAGCACGGGACGCTGTCGGTGGGCTTTATCGGCCTGGCGGAGACGCTGGTTTCCCTCACCGGTATGCACCACGGCGAGAGCGAGCGCAGCCAGCGGCTGGGTCTGGAGATTATTGCCAGAATGCGGGCGCGGATGGATGCGGAGAGCCAGCGGACAGGGCTGAATTTCTCCCTGCTGGCTACCCCTGCGGAGGGCCTGTCCGGACGGTTTGTGAAGATCGACCGGAAGCGATTCGGCACGATACCCCGCGTAACAGACAGAGATTATTATACAAACAGTTTTCATATTCCGGTTTACCACCACATCAGCGCCTTTGAAAAAATCAAGCTGGAAGCGCCCTACCACGCCCTGACCAATGCGGGACACATCAGCTATGTGGAGATGGACGGCGACCCGATGAAGAATCTGGCGGCGTTTGAGAAGGTCGTGCGCTGCATGAAGGAGGCGGGCATCGGATACGGCTCCGTGAACCACCCCGTGGACCGGGACCCCTGCTGCGGGTACACAGGCATTATTGACGACGAGTGTCCGGGATGCGGCCGTCATGAGCACGATGGCCGGGTGGGTTTTGAGCGTATCCGCCGGATTACCGGCTATCTGGTGGGGACCATGGACCGCTGGAACGATGCTAAAACGGCTGAGGAATCAGAGCGGGTGAAGCATAACTGACGGCGCGGCCTTAAAGAATGCCCTCTCAGCCAGCCTACGGCTGACTGAGAGGGCTTCCAAAGGGCAGCCTGCTTCCCGTTATTACGTCCCCAATTCGCTCCAATCTACTATTTACGAATATCTGCACAACCGCTCAGAAAAGCCTGGACCTCTTATGGAGGTTCCAGGCTTTTCCATTTTTTCTGATTCTTTTCCTTCCCCCTTGACAGGCCCAGACTGCTATGGTATTATTATGCTGCACGATATATCGATACGCATAATAACGAGGGACATAATAGACAGGGGGGACGCGCATGACCGAGCAGGGACCAATGACAGAGGCCATGTACTATATTCTTCTCTCACTGCTGAAGCCCGGCCACGGATACGGCATGATGCAGCGCATCAAGGAGCTGTCCAGCGGACGCCTCATCATGGGGCCTGGGACGCTGTACGGCGTGCTCAGCCGCATGAGCAAGGAGGGGCTTATTATTCCCACCGGCGAGGAGGGACGGCGGAAAAACTACGCCATTACTGAGGCGGGAAAGACCGCACTGCTGACAGAATACCGGCGGCTGAAGAGTATGGTGGCGGACGGTAAAATGCTGGAGGAGGACGCGACATGAAATACCGGTACAGATTTCACCCCTACGGCTACGACCTGGGGGCAAACGAAAAATTTTACGGCGACATGGAGGCAAAAGGCTGGCGGCTGGTCAGCCGGGGCTGGTTTCTGAGCAAATTTACCCCTGTACAGCCCAGCCGCGCCCGCTACCGGATCGAGGTTGCCTATCCCGGCTGGATGGAGGACGGCTCCGCCATGCCGCCGGAACAGTTAGGGGTCTATGAGGACTGCGGGTGGGTGTACGCGGCGGGCCGCAATCCCATCCACGTCTTCCGCGCCCCGGAGGGCAGCGAAGCCCCGGAGTTCTACGCCGACCCCGCCGAACAGGCGGAGACCTTGAAGTCCCTGCGGGGACAGACCATATGCAATGCGTTTCCATTGGCAGTTTTATTGATTATGAATCTGTTTTTCTTTGGCCCGCGCAGAAATTTACTGGGTAATCTGGGGGTGTGGCACAAGTGGCTGATTGAGGAGACGGCATTCTATCTCTTTTTTATACTGCTGATTCTGTTTGTCTGGTATATCAGCCTGCGGAATGCGTGGCTGATTAACCGGACGTACCGCTGTCTGAAAAGAGGCGTTCCCCTGGACCACAACCCCCAGAAGCGGCACACAGCCCACCGGGCCGTCTGCGCGGCGTGCCTGGTCCTGCTGGCGTCGACGGCATCCCTGGCCGTTGCTCAGAAGGCGGGGACCCGGACCGGGGACCTGCCAAACGAGGCGGACGGTCCCTACCTGGTGTTGCGGGACCTGGGCTATGACCTGGAGCGCAGGGTCCCTGCCGCCTGGCAGAAGGCGGAGAGCAGTCTCAAGCACACCAGTTCCCTGCTGGCGGATTTCTGGGATGTGTACGAGGTTGTCAATACGGAAGACGACAGTTTCTGGATGTACGAGGACATTTACCGCCTGCGCAGTCCGGAGCTGGCCGAGGGGCTGGTGGCATCTCTGCGGAATTCCACCACCTTCGGCGAGGATTCTCTGGACTGCACAGGCTATGTGCGGGAGGATATGACGGCATGGGTATACCGGGACCTGGAGATCGTCGCGGTCAGCGGGAATATGGTGGCTCACATCACCTGGATGGGGCCGGACTGGACAGACCCGAACCCGGAGATGCTGCTGGATGCTTTGCAAAAGCGGTGGGAGGCGTACGGTACTGCCGGCAGCGGGAAGACGGGGGAGCAGTGGGGAATGTGGACAGAATGAGCGTTTATTCTGGGGGCGCGGGCGGCCCTTTGGAAGCGCTCTCAGCACAAAAAGGCCAGCACAAGAGGACCGTCCCACGGATTTTCTCCTTGGGACGGTCCTCTGTCCTATTCGCTTGCCACCGTTACCACTGGCTGTTTTCGCCGTCGGTAAGAATCCCATCCGCGTCATGGACGCGGGCGTTGTCCAGCATCCGCTGGAAACTGGTCCGGTTGGCGGTGGCGTTCTCGCCGTTCCCCAGCAGGTCGTCCACCGCGTCGCCTACGTCGTCCGCAGCCCGGCGCATATCGCCGCCCACGCTGTTGCCGGAACGGTCCGTGCTGTTATTGCCGTTCAGACCGGCATTGTTATTGCTGCCGCCCATCACGCCGCCGTTCATACTGCCGCTGTTGTTGGTGACGCCGCCGCTGCCGGCGGAGCCGTTATTTCCGGCAGTCCCCATGTTGGACCCGCCGTTGTTGGCTCTGTTGTTGGTACCGGCGCTGTTATGGGTACCGGAATTGTTTGCGCTGGTCCCTCCGTTGTTGGTGGTACCGGCATTGCTGCCGCCATCATTGTTCCCGTTTTTGTTGTCGCGGTTGCCACAGGCCGCAAGAGCAAGAACAAGAATGGCGGCGGCAAACAGAATTGCAGCTCTTTTCATCGAATCTTCCTCCTTCCCAGATTTGCGCATAGAACGCGCTGGTTCTAGTATTTGCGGAGGAAGCGATTTTACCGCTGGCGGTTTTTTACTGTATTGACAGAATCATACTGTTTCAGCGGGCGGTCTGCCGGAGCAGTCCAATCATCTCCAGGATTTCCCCTTTGGACTTGCCGCCTGCCTCCCGCTGGACCAGCTCGCCGTCCTTGAAGAAAATCAGGGTGGGAATACTCATAATCCGGTAACGCTGGGCCAGCTCCGGCTCCTCGTCCACGTTCACCTTGCCCACCTTGACCTGCTCCTGTTCCCTGGCAATCTCGTCGATGGTGGGCGCAAGACCCCGGCAGGGTGCGCACCAGCTGGCCCAGAAATCCACCAGCACAGGGCGGTCCGACATCAGGACCTCATGGTCGAAATTGCTTTTTGTCAACGTAATATATTCCATTGGTGAAACTCCCTTCTCTCTGCCGCCGCCGTGTCCGGCGGGGCATGATGGGATAGTATAACCTATTTTTCGCAATTGCACAACTAAATTTTTTTACAAAAAAGGAGCGGGTCCGTCCTTTTCCGCTATTCCTCCGCCTCGGCGTAGGCCGCGGCCTCCTCGGCGTCGGTCCAATCCCGTGCGCCGGTCAGGGTCGCGTTCTGCGCACTGCTTTGGGGCAGGGCCTCCCCTGCCTGACCCTCCTCTGCGGGTTCTGGGGGCGTTTCATCCGGAGTCCCGGTCCCCGTCACCTCGAACTTGCTCCAGGCCACCTCGAATACCGTCGCCCCATCGGTGCTGATCTCGCTGCGCAGAGGCAGCAGCGTCTCCTGATCAAACCAGGTGGTGTACAGAATCCCCTCGTCGCTCTCCAGGTCGCAGGCCAGCCGCAGGCAGGTCCGCTCCCCCACGGCCTCCTCCCCCTGCTCTGTGGGGTACCCCTTTGCCGCCGCTTCCATCAGCTTCGGCAGCGCGGCCACCGGTGAAATCGCCGCGGCGGAATAGTTCCCGGCGTCCATGGAAATGCCGTCGTAGCTCAGGGACAGGGTACCGTTCTCCACCGTGGCGGAGATGCCCGCCAGATTGGCCGGGGAGAGCACCGTCACCGTGCTGGCCTCCGGCGTGTAGGCGCACAGCAGCGTGTATTGACGCACCTCATCGTCGTAGTGGCAGGTAATGTCCGCCTCCATGGTCGCGGAAGCTACGGCGGCATACTGTTCCTGCAGCTGCGCCGTCAGGTCCTCTTTCTTCTCTCCCCCGCCGCAGGCGGTGAGGAGAAGCATCAGCATTGGTGCAAAAAGCAGGGCTTTTCGCACAAGTCAATCCTCCTTCATTTTATTATCCAGACCCAAGCTTTTGAAGGCGGCGGGCAGATACCGGAGCAGGTCCGCCGGGGTCATGGCATACGCAGTCAGCTCCTGGGCGCACAGGTCTCCCGCCCTGCCGTGGAGCCAGACGGCACAGGCGGCGGCGTCCACAGGCCCTGCGCCCTGTCCCAGCAGGGACAGCGTCATCCCCGCCAGCACGTCGCCGCTGCCCCCCTTCGCCATGCCGCAGTTGCCGGTGGTATTGCACAGCAGGACGCCGTCCGGCCCGGCAACGATGGTACCCGGACCCTTCAACGCCAGCACGCAGCCGTACCGGCGGGCGAAGGCGGCGGCGGCAGGAGCGCGGCCCTGGGAGAGAGCGCCGCCCAGACGGATAAACTCCCCCTCGTGGGGAGTGAGCACGGTGACGCCAGACCGCTCAGACAGAATATCTATATGCGCGGCAGCGGCGTTTATGCCGTCGGCATCCAATACGACGGGGCAGGACAAATCCCGCAGCAGGGCCAGGACAGTTTTCTCCGTGTTCGCCGCCCGGCCCAGGCCGGGGCCGATGCACACCGCGTCACAGCCCCGGAGGCGGTTCAGAAGGGCGGCGTAGTCCCCCGGCAGAGGGAAAGCCATGGCGTTTTCACAGCGGGCGGCAACGATGGGATAGACCTCCTCCGGAACAGCGGCGAAAACCAGTCCGCTGCCGCAGCGGACGGCGGCCTCGGCGGCATAGACCGGTGCGCCGGTGTAGCCCACCGCGCCGCCAAAGACGCAGACCTTGCCGAAGGTCCCCTTATGGCCGTCCTGCCGCCGCCTGGGCAGCAGGCGGCGGACGGTTTCTGTGGTAATGGATTCCATAGGCCAGACAGCTCCTTTGTTTGAAATTTTGCCATTTACCACCGCAGCGCAAACTTCCCGGACGCGCCGCGGAAATCCCATTGCAGATAATACCTGCCCGCCCGCTCCACCAGGATCTTCCCCGCAGGATACTGCTGGTTCAGCCGCAGCAGCGTCTGCATCTTTCCGTCCAGCAGCCGCACCTCCATATCCCCTGCGGACAGACAGGCATCCAAAACAAACGCATAGCTCCGGTCCTCCTAAAATCTCACCCTATGTCTGACCCAGCCGTTACAAACATTCACAGTCGCCTGATCGCCGTACTTTCCGGGTCGGAACACAAACAGCATCGCAGCAATCCACTTCGTCACAACAAGCCCCTGGCTGTAGGCCAGATAAATGGCAATCCCCAAAAAAACCGGAAGCAGCAAAAGGCTCCCTACAATAACCGGCATTTGCTTTTCTCCTCCTTTCCCGTAAAAACCGCAGCCTCCCGCCGGGCAAATCCAGCGGGAGGCCGTATAGACCGCTCAGGGTTCGGCAAGAACCCGTTCCAGGGTATTGATCAGCTCATCGCGGTCAAAGGGCTTACAGACAAACGCCTTTGCGCCGATTTTCGACGCCTCATGCAGCGTTTCGTCGTAGGCCAGGGAGGACAGCATCACGATTTTTGCACTGGGATGCTCCTCTAGAATGGCATGGGCAGTCTCCAGGCCGTCCATTCCCGGCATAATAATATCCATAGTCACCAGGTCCGGCTGGATGTTTTCGTACTCGGCAATGGCATCCTCGCCGGTCTGGCAGCAGGCTACCACCTCATAATCCGTGTCCTCCAGCAGCCCGCTCACCTGGAAGGCCAACGCCCGTGAATCATCCACAATCATGATTCGCTTTCCCATTGTTCCGTCGCTCCTTTCAATCTAGCGCAAGGCTGCCGGCCTGATCCGCACAAAGCCCCGCCCAGTCGCCGCTTGGCGTCTCGATTGGTATCAGATGGATCATCTGCGCTCCTTCATCCTGGTCCCCGGAGTAGCTCAGCACAAGCTGTTCCTCGTGGCCCTCCAGCTGGTACCGCCCGCTGCAGAAGCCGGGCACGCTGAACCGGTAGGCCATCTGTGTCGTCTCGTACAGCTTTGCCGCGATATGTCCGCAGACAACATTAAAATATTCTTTAGCGAAATCCTCCATATCCTGGTGGGTGACCTCCTCCCGGCGCATCATGAATCTGGTCAGCCGGAGGAACATGGACTTCTCCGCACACAGGCACAGGCTGGAATGCAGGCCCCGGTCAAATCTGACATACACCGTGTACACCTCTCCCTCCAGCGGCGCCCCGCCCTGGTGCAGGCGAATACCGCCCACCCGGCAAGTCACCTCCTGAAGCGTCTGGTCGAACATGGCCTCCAGCTCTGCCCGCGATACGATTGTTTCCATTTGGATCCCTCCATTCTCTTTTGGATTTTGCGCCATACGAACGCTCTATCCTGTTTCCATCGGGAGGCCTCACAGGATACAGACCTGCCCGTCGATGAGGCGGGCCGTACACTGGCGGGTCTCCTGCTTGACTTTGAGTTTTGCCATGCCGATGCGCACCTCTGTGCCAGGGTAGACAATTCCGCCGTTCATGCGCATATCGTAGACCTCCTCCGGCGGCATCACCAGCAGCTCCGCGTCCTCCTTGTCAAACTCCTCCAGCTTCTTTTTGTCCACGGCAATCTTCATCCGAAGGGTGGACAGGCGGCTGAGCTTGGCGGGACTGTCGGGCTGACGCTGGACCTTTTCAAACTCCTCCGTCATCTCCCGGATTTCCTGCTGCAGCAGCTCCTTTTCAAAGTCCTCGCAGGGCATACCGCCCAGGACGATGGTGGTGGGCCGCTCGCTTCGGGAGCCGACGACGCTGGCGTTGATCTCATTTGCCGCCCGGACGCAGCCGCCGATGATGGTTCCCCGTCCGGAGCGCACCTGGACGGCGCCGTCGCTGTATACATCGCAGTTGACGATACAGTCTGTCTGCAAATTCTCGCGGGCGTGGACCCGGCAGTTTTCCAGGTACTTGGCGTATATCGTCCGGTGGGCGGTGATCACAGCCTGGTTGTTGCCCAGCACCCCTTTTGCCACCACCAGGTCGCCGCCCGCTTCCACGGCGCTGGCCTCCACCACTCCGTCCACCGTGATATTGCCGGTGGCCCGGACGGTAAAGCCGCTGCACACATCGCCGTGGACATGGACGTCGCCCAGGAAGTTGATGCTGCCCACGGAGAAATCCACATCTCCGGGGATATCCAGCAGGGGCTTCACCATAAAGGCGCGGCCCGTAAACTCCACATGTCCGGTGCGGGTAGCTACCAGCTTGGTTCCGTCCTCGCTGATCTCCGTATTGCGGCCCTTCGGCACCACGGCGGGGCGTCCGTTGCGGGCGGGAATCTCCTTGCCCAGCACCGTCGTACCCGGTTCGCCGCCGGTCGGCAGGATGATCCGGCAGATCACCGCGCCCTCCTCCACATTCTGCACCAGATTCAGGGAGGAGTAATCCACCTGGTTAAACTCATCGGTCTGCACCTCCCGCTCGATCTTCCGGGCGAAGAGGTCCACAACGCTGCCGTCCTTGCCGTGGACTGCGGCCTTGCCTCTGGCCAGGGGAAACAGGTGGAAATAGCGGTCCTTTTGCTCCGGCAGACGCTCCAGCAGGCCGCTGTCCAGGCCGTACTGGATGCCGCTCTCGCTCACCGCTTTCTTCAGCATCTCCTGATCCAGCTCCTGGCCGTTCCCCACCGGGGGATAGGCAAAAATCCAGGCGTTCAGCTGGCTGCGGGTCATAAAGACCGCCGCTCTGGCGTCCACATCCGGGCAGGGATCTTCGGGCGTTCTGGGGATGCACTGGGAGACCCGCTGTCCGGCGGCGGTGGTCACGGCGGTCAGCAGGCGGGCCCGCTCGGTCCGCAGCTCGTCGCCGGACAGAACCCGCGGGCAGTCCGGCGAGCCGGTCAGCTGCAGCTGCGGCGGCGGCATCCAGCCGTTGTTCTGCTTTCGGTAATCCCACAGCCGGAACAGCGCGTGGTCCTGGGGGAGCTCCAGGATGGTGTCGCTCAGGTCGTCCACCGGTTCTTCCGGCTCCTGCTCCTGGACCTCATCCTCCATCTCCTCTGGTTCTTCCTCATTTTTGGACCCGCCGAACAAGCGGGAGAAGAAACGCAATGCCATCTTTAACACCTCCTGATGTTCCATTCAGGGTTGAATCGGTGGGAAATCCGCTGGCGGGACCTCCCCCTCTACAGGTCACATGGGATTATTATACCTTACAACCCCCCCCTTTTGCAAGTGTAGATTCGTCAGAAAAATCATCCCGATTTTCATCTGCCTTTTGTCAGCGCACGGCAATGGCCTCGATTTCCACCGCCGCGTCCTTGGGCAGGCGGGCCGCCTCCACGGCGCTGCGGGCCGGCGGGTCCTTCTCAAAGAAGGCGGCGTAGGTCTGGTTCATCTCTGCAAAGTCGTTCATATCCTTGAGGAAAACGGTGGTCTTGATAACGTGGTCCATGGTCAGCCCGGCTTCGGCCAGGACAGCCTGGACGTTGAGCAGGGACTGCCGGGTCTGGCCCGCCACGCCTCCCTCGGCGAAGACGCCGGTAGCGGGGTCAATGGGCAGCTGGCCCGATGTGATGACGACGGCGCCGCCGTCGATGCCCTGGGAATAGGGACCGATGGCCGCGGGCGCATTGGCTGTGCTGATTACTTTTTTCATGATTTCTTCCTCCTTATCATCAGGCCCCGAAGTCTTTCGCGGCTTGTTTGAGCATACTGCGGATTGGCAGCTGATAGGGGCACCGCTCCTCGCAGGCGCCGCACTCCACGCACGCCCCGGCTTTAGCCGCCAGCGCGCCATAGCGGTCCCTGGCCCATGACTCCAGACCGTAGCGGCTGAGGTAGCCGTGGAAGAGGAACACGTTGGGGATGCTGATGCCTGCGGTGCAGGGGGCGCAGTAGTTGCAGCGGCGGCAGAAGCTGGTTCCCAGCTCCTGGCGGATCTGCTCCAGCCGCTGCTGTTCTTCGCCGCTCAGGGGGGTGCGGTCCCCGGCGGCGGCGATGTTCCCCGCCACCTCCTCCGGGCTGTACATACCGGGAATCACCACGGACACGCAGGGGTTTGCCAGGACGTACCGCAGCGCCAGGGATGCGTCCTCAATCGCGCCGCCCGCCAGGGGTTTCATGCAGATAAAGCCGATATTTTTCTCCTGGGCCTGCCGCATCAGCTCCTCGCCCTGGTTTTCCACAATGTTATAGGGAAACATAATTGTCTCCACCCAGTCCAGCTCCAACGCCCGCCGGAAGACCTCCTGGGAGTGGGCGGTCACGCCCAGATGCCCGATCTTCCCCGCGGCCTTGGCCGCCTGCAGAGCCTCCAGCGCGCCGCCTGCGCCGCACACCTGCTCCAGCTGCTCCGGGGTAGGGTTGTGGACCTGGTACAAATCTATGTAGTCCGTGCGCAGGTTGCCCAGGCTGGTTTCGATGTCCGCCGCCATTGCCGCACGGTCCCGCGCCATGGACTTGGTGGCCAGGACGAACGACTGCCGGTGTCCCGCAATGGCCTGGCCGATCAGCTCCTCGCTGACCGTGTAGCCGCGGGCGGTATCAATATAATTGATGCCGCCTCCCCGGACCGCCTCCAGCAGCGCGGCGGCTGCCGCCTGGTCCACGCGCTGGATGGGGATGCCGCCGAAGCCCAGGCGGGATACCCGCAGCCCGGTCTTTCCCAGTGTGACATGTTCCATCATACATCTTCTCCCTTCCAAATTTCAGGCTGATTTTTTTACTCTGCTTTTATATCGTTCTCTTCCGGAGAGTCTGCCTGTTCTGTCTCCTCCCCGCCGTCCTCTCCGGCGGGTTCGGGCATAGGAATCGCCTCGCTGACCATGCTGATATGCTTGGCCGGGGGTTCAATGGCGCTGTCCTTGGCGGCAGGCACGCCGTAGTATTCCTCCTGCTCCGGGTCGCGGCCATCCAGAATAGCCATCATCTGCGCGCCGGTAATGGTCTCCTTTTCAAAGAGGTAGGAGGCAATGGCGTCCAGCATCTCCCGGTTCTCCCGCAGCAGCTCCGTGGCCTCGTCGTGGCACCGCTGCAGCAGCTCCACTACCTCCCGGTCCGCGGCGGCAAAGGTCTCCTGGGCGCAGTTCATGCTGTAGCCGCCGTCCAGGTAGCGGTTCTGAACGCTGCCCAGAGCCATCATGCCGAATTTCTCGCTCATGCCGAACCGGGCCACCAGGTTCCGGGCCAGCTCCGTGGCCCGCTCGATGTCGTTGGCCGCGCCGGAGGTCTGGGTGTCGAACACCAGC
>JAAWQS010000082.1 GCA_022800665.1 Oscillospiraceae bacterium | reverse complement strand
CATATAAATGGGATACTAATGCTAAGTGGTATACCGCAGGTGGCGCAAATTGGCCCATCTCTCGTGGCGAAAAATGGTACACCCTTCTGTCTGTTTACAACTTTGCGTTGGAAATGAGATTTTGGAAAACGGGCAGACTCTTTTGTACCATGTCACCGCTGACGCAGGTACACAAGCGGAAGAATTCCGGACATCCAAAGTCGTCCCCCGGCACGATAAGTAAATTATGTGCTTTGGCCCGGTCAGAAAATGCTCTGGAACTGCCGCCAGGGGCTTCCACAAACAGATAGAAAGCTCCGTCAGGCTTGATACAGCGGTAGCCATAGGATGTAAGGGCGCTGTACAGCGTCATGCGGTTGCGGTCATATGCGGCGAGGTCGGGCCGCACATCCACGCATCTGGCAATGACTTTCTGCTGGAGGGATGGGGCGCAGACGTGGCCCAAAGTCCGGGAAGCCCCGGCAATGGCGGCAAACAGTTCCTGGCTGTCTGTCACAGAATCCGGGACGCAGACGTAGCCGATCCGCTCACCGGGCAGGGAGAGTATTTTGGAGTAGGAGTAGCAGATTATTGTATCCGGGTAGATGTTAGGCAGATAGGGGACATCCACACCGTCATAGACCAGTTCCCGGTAGGGCTCGTCGGCGATGATGTAGATGGGGCGGCCGATCTCTTTGCTCTTCCGGATCAGTACCTCCGCCAGCCTTTGCAGGGTTTCTACAGTGTACACCACGCCGGAGGGATTGTTTGGAGAGTTGACGATCAGCGCCTGGGTGTTAGGCGTAATACGCTTTTCCAACTCGTCCATCCGAATCTGGAATGCCTCCGTATCCGGCGGAACGGCTATAAATTTGCAGCCGTTCTTTTCAATAAAAGGGCGATACTCCGGGAAATAGGGGGCAATGACCATAATTTCCGCGTTCTCAACCGCCAAGGCTCGGATGGTGGAAATCAGCGCCGGAGCCGCACCGCAGGTGAAGTAGATGTTGTCCGGTCGGATCTCCACATGGGCCCGGCAGGTGAGATTATCTGCCACTGCCGCTCTGGCATCAAAATCACCGGCAGCGGGGGTGTAGCCGTGGACGGCGATGGTGTCCTCCGACTGCATCAGCCGGTCAAAGGCATTTGTCACAGCATCCGGTGTGGGAATGGAGGGGTTGCCGATGGAGAAGTCCATGACGTTCTCTCTGCCTACGATTTTCGCCTGCTGGATGCCGTATTCAAACAGCTCCCGGATACAGGATCGCTTGGCCCCAAGGTCATACATAGCATTAGAAAACATTGCAGGTATTCCAGTCCTTATAAAAATTGGGCTTGCGGACAGCTGGGCATTGTGCCATCCGCAAGCCGTGAGAGGAGAGAGAGCAGGTAATTTAATCTTGCGGGATTTTATATTGCCGGGCCGTTTCTTCTCCGCTGAGGAGCCGGAGGCCGCCATAAGCCAGAGCCTCCATCTCGTTCTCCCCTGGCAATACCGCCACAGGAGCAATAAAGCCTACATATTCCTTGACTCGGTCGGTAAGCAGCTTGGAGTGGGCTACACCGCCTGTCAGGATGATCGCATCGCATTTTCCCTTAAGGACTATGGACAACAATCCGATACCCTTGGCAATCTGGTATGCTTGCGCCTGAAAGACCAGATCCGCGTGCCGGTCGCCATCTTGAATCATTTTCTCAATTATCCGGCAGTCGCTGGTTCCCAGATGAGCGAACACCCCGCCCTTGCCCCGAACCTTCCTGACCATATCCGCCCTGGTGTAGTTCCCAGAAAAGCAGAGCCGGATGAGTTCCAGGGACGGCACGCTCCCGGACCGCTCCGGGGAGAACTGACCGTCGTCATCCCCCAGGGAGTCGATGATCTTCCCTTGGCAGTGGACGCTGGCGGAAATGCCGCCGCCCAGGTGGGCCACAATCAGATTGAGTTTGTTGTAATCCAATCCGTTCTCCTGGGCGTACCGGATGGCCATGGCCCGGCTGTTGAGTACATGGCAGAAGCTACGCCGCTCGATGTCCCGGATGCCGGTGATCTTCGCCACCTCTGTCAGTTCCCCACCGGTCACCGCGTCATAGATGTACGCGGGAATCCCCAGAGGCCGTGCCAGTTCCCAGGCCAGCAGTCCGCCCAGATTAGAGGCATGGGGCTGGCTCAGTTCATCGTTAACCAGGGCCTCGCACAGATCCGCATTGACCAGGTAGCCTCCGGTTTTCAGGCCAAACACCAGGCCGCCCCGGCCCATGACGGCGGAAAGGTCCTCATCCTGGATGCTGTTTCGGGCCATGAAATCCCGGATGATCTCCATTCGGAAAGGGATCTGATCCGCAATTCGCTCAAATTTCTGCATCTGGGCAGCATCGTGCTCCATATTCTCCTGAACGATTTTCTCCGCGCCGTTGTAAAGAGCCAGTTTGTTGCTGGTGGAGCCAGGATTGATAATCAGCTGTTTGTATCCCATAAGCGCCTCCTACTTACTGTCCGCCGGCCAGAGCGCAGGCCAGCAGAGAATTGTACTTTTCCGCAAAACTGGCGCTGCGGGAATTAAGGGCAATGGGACATTTCGCGCCGGTAACCACGCCCACCATTTTCGCTCCCGCGAACTCCAGCAGGCTTTTCACCATGATGTTTCCAGCCGCCATGCTGGGTACCAACAGAATGTCTGTTTCGCCGCAGACTGGGCTCTCATAACCCTTGATTCTTGCGGATTCCTTATCCATCGCCAGATCCAAGGAAATAGGCCCTTCTACATAGCAGCTGCCAAATGTTCCGGTTTGCGCCGCTTCTTTCAGTGCGGCGGCATCTACAGTTTCCGCAATCTTTGGACTGACTGTCTCCGCTGCGCAGACAGCGGACACCATAGGCCGCTCATACCCCAGCCGCCGGAACAGCTCCACAGCGTTGCGGAGGATGGCCTTTTTCGCCTCCAGGTCAGGGCTGGGAATCATACCGCCATCAGCCACCCCCAGCAGCTTGTGATAGCCGGGAACCTCCAGCAAGGCGGTGTGGGACATGGGACGGCCCATACCAATGCCGGTCTCCTTGTTCACCACGGCTTTCAAAATCGTGGAGGTATGCATGAGTCCCTTCTGGAGAAAGTCCGCCTTGCCCTCCCGAATCAGCTTCACGGCGGTTTCTGCCGACTCTGCGTCTGTTTCCGTGTGAAGGACAGCGCTCTTAGGAATACTGTGCCCCAGTTCTTTACCGATCCTCAGAATATCATCTTTTCTGCCCGCCAGAATGTACCGCAGGATACCTTCCTCCGCTGCCCGGAAAACTGCCTCCAAGGTGTGGGCGTCATGTGCGCAGGCTACGGCCACCGTCTTCGGTGCGGTGGTTCCCACCTGCTCCCGGAGAGCTTGAAAGTTTTTCAGCATACCGCCCTCCTACTTGTTCACCGCGTCCCGGCCAGCCCGGTAAGCCCGCAGATTCAGTTCCCGGAACTTCTCCGGTACCGTTTCCGCGATAACCGTTTCCCAATCAATGTTATCCATATCCAAAGCCTTGACCATGCTGCCGAACAGGACAATATTCATGCACTTGGCGCTGCCTAAGCTCTGGGCAATCTCTCCTGCCTTCAACACATGGCAGCGGAAATGCTTCTCCATGGCCTCCAGACAGCCCTCCGGGTACTGGCACAGCCCGGCGGCGATGCTGGAGGACGCCATCTCGTAGTCGTTGATAACCGCGATACCGTGGGGCTTGAGGTAGTCCGCGTAGCGCACGGCCTCCATCTTCTCAAAGGCCACCACAATGTCCGCCGCGCCTTTGCCGATGACAGGAGAATACACCTTCTCGCCCCAGTGGACCTGGGTGGATACGCTGCCGCCCCGCTGGCTCATGCCGTGAACCTCGCTCATCTTTACGTCGTATCCGGCTTTCATCAGACCATTCACCAGAACTTTTCCGGTGAGGATAGCGCCCTGACCGCCTACACCTACCAGCAACGCGCTTTTTGCCGTCTTCATGGCTCAGTTCTCCTTTCTCGCAATAGCGCTCTTGGGACAGACCTGGGCGCAGACCGTACAGCCTACGCACTGGTTCGGGTCGATTCTGGCCTTCTTATTCTCCACCATGACAGCGGGACAGCCCACGCTCAGGCACTTCTTACAGCCAATGCACTTCTCCTGATCCACCCCGCATTTGCCGGCGTCGTGCTTGATGCGCTTGATGAGCAGGCAGGGACGGCGGGTAATAATGGCGGCTGGCTCCGCAGAGGCCAGGGCATCCTGGACCGCTTTCTCCATGGCGGTCAGGTCCTGGGGGTCCACGATGATGATATTCTTATAGCCGCAGGAGGCGAGAATATCCTCGATTTTCAGCGACTCCGCCATATCCCCCTGGAGAGTGCAGCCGCTGCCGGGGTTGTCCTGGTGTCCAGTCATACCGGTGATAGAGTTGTCCAGCGCCACGGGGATAACGCTGCCCTTGTTATAAATGATCTCCGCCGCCCCGGTCATGCCGCTGTGGAAGAAAGTCGAGTCACCCATGACGCCGAAGACCTTCTTGTCCGTCTGTCCGGTCAACTCAAAAGCCTTTGCCATGCCCATAGCCACAGTAAAGCCGCCGCCCATGCACACTACGCTGTCCAGAGCATGCAGCGGCGCGGAACCGCCCAAAGTGTAGCAGCCAATATCCCCGGCGATGACGAAGTCTTTGTGCTTGGACATGGTGTAGAAGAATCCGCGATGGGGACATCCGGGACACAGAGCCGGGGGGCGGGATACCGCCGCGACGCCCACATCCACCGTTTCCTGCTTCTGTCCGAAGATACGCTCCCGGAGCAGTTGGGGATTCAGCTCGTAGAGCTTGCCTGTCAGTTCCTTGCCCACGCAGTCGATGCCGGCGGCGCGGATCTGTTCCTCCATGAATCCGTCCAGCTCTTCGATGACATACAGCTTGTCCATTTTAGAAGCGAACTCCCGGATCAGCTTCATATGCCCCGCGGGCAATGGCCTCGTTGCCGGATAACAAATAGCGTTCCATCGCTGTACCTCCTTTATTGATATGTTTATTGAGATGTTCAGAAGGATAAGGATTCAGAAATATGTGCGCACCGCAATGCGCACATATTTCCCGTATTTTACTGCACTTCCACGATAAATTCGATCTCTACCGCAGCATCCAAGGGCAGCTGGTTCACCGCAATAGCGGTACGCGCATGGCGTCCGGCATCTCCCAGCACGTCATAGAGCAGCTGAGAGGCCGCGTTGATAACGATATGTTGCTTGTCAAAGCCCACTGCGCTGCTGACAAACGCCTGAAGCTTGACGATCCGCTTGATCCGATCCAGGTCGCCAAGATGGGCCCGCAGAGCGGCCAGACCATTGATGACGCAAATTCGCGCCGCCTCCTGGGCTTCTTCCAGGGTCCGCTCCGCCCCCGCCTTGCCTGTATAGACCAGCCGGTCGTCCAGCATCGGGATCTGGCCGGAGACAAAGCAGAGATTTCCTGTCTGTACCACCGGGATATACATTGCCTTTGGCTCGCTCAGCGCGGGGAGAGTAATGCCAAGGGCCTGGAGTTTTTCTTCCGCAATCATTTCCTGACCTCCCAATGATAAGATGTCGCCTTTTTGCCGTTCAGATCAATCTCGTCCTGGACCGTCACAATCTCAGGCCCAAAGAGATCAGCTTCCGGAACCATCAGCTTGCCCGCCGCCATGTCCTCAAATTCCTGCAATCCCTTTTCGCCCAGACGTTCCAGCACGAAGTCTTTCCACTCCTGGAGGGGCATTGGATCAGCAATGCTGTATTTGACTACGATATCGTCAATACTGCCCTTGCCCGCCCGGCGCAGCTGCAGATCCACATTGGCCAGATAGAGGAACCCACGTCCATACGGGACCTCCTGGGCCCGCCGGTCCTGCCACTGAATCTTGGGGATCTCCATATTGGGCATCTCCCGATGCACATTGTCATAATAGCGGCCCTTAATCTTGGAGTTGATGCACTTGACCGTGAATTCCGCGTCCAGGAACCCGCCGCGGTAGGGCAGCATAGTGCAGTAGAACTCCGTGCAGCCCTCGCTGAACCAAGTGCCCTCGCCCACGTTGAAGTCTGCCATAGAGGGCCAGGTGTGGGTCATTTCGTGGATCAGGACGTTGAACCATTTGTCCGCATCCATGCCACCCATGGCGCTGTAGCCAGAAATGAAGGCGTAGGGGCAGGCAGAGCCGCCGCCGCTGATCTCAAAGGGGTCCCGGCGCAGGAATACCCGGAAACTGGCCCCCGTATCGTGGAAATAGTCCGCCATGTACTGGTATATGGGATATAGCCGCCCGGCAACATCCTTGACAGCGAAATACGGCTCAGAGAACCAGTATACGCCGAAGCGCCCGTGTTCCACGGACTGCATAACGCCGGTGTTGAACAGAGAAAGCCGAATCTGCCATGCGGTCAGGACTTTCTCCACGCTGCCCTCGCCGTAGGACCAGATGCCCCGCGCACCTTCTGGCATATTGCTGAGGTCCCAGTCCAGATGGATCTGCACCTGCGCATTCTCCGTGTTGGGCAGGATGAACGCAAACATGCCGGAGCCGTTCAGCCCCAGCGGCTCCGCGCGGAAATCGTAGTAAGGGCTGCTGCGGTAGCCTTCCGGCAAAATGCGAGGCAGGATGCGGTAGCTCCACCGCGCTGTCCCCTGGACAGGGCGCTCAAAGTAGAGGCCCTTGAAAGTCGCCGCGCTGTAGCAGGAGGGCGCGGCGTCCAAATGCCAGGGGACTTCCCCCAGATCATCTGTGACGGTCAATTCCTTGTAGTCGGGGAATGGGCAAATCCCGCCAAACGCCTGATCCGAATAGTCCAGCGCGGGCCTGGCATTGTCCGCTGGAATGCCGCTGGCAGGAAACGACCCGCGGATGGTCATATCCGCCACCGTGTCGTTTCCCCAGCGCGGGGCCAGAGTCAAATTCAGAGTATCCATATGCATCCTCCTACGGCAAGCTCCGCGGCGCGGACAACCAGAGCGTCATCATGTCCGTATTTACCTTCTCACAGAAATTCGGCCAGGCGGTCAGCAATGCGGTGGCAGCCGGACTCCTGGCAATTTTCCACTATAAGGCGGGTGATACGCCCAGCCCCACAATTCTCAGGCTTTTCTATGTCGAGAACCTGATTGCCCCCATCGTCATTGCATTGCTTGTAGTCCTGATCCTTGTGGTGGTCGCCCGCATGGAAAAGCAGCTGCTGAAGGATCTGAGCGCCCAGAAGTCCAGCGCAGAGTAAAAACCGCAATACGACAGACCCCGCATACCTGCGCAAAACAAGACAGCAGCCATGTGGAACCTCTTTCACATGGCTGCTGTCAATATAGGAAAAACACGCCTTACAAAAACCCTATGTCGCTCTCGATCAGCGCTTCCGCTTTGCTGAGATTCCGCTCCAGCAGCGCCTTAACGATCTCCTCGTGCCGGTTAGGCTTCACATAGCTGGAGCCAAGCTGCGTTTGCGATGCCTTGTAGACCAGTTCGCTCAGGATACCGGGAAGAGGGAAGATACTTGTTGCCGCTCAGTTCAGCCAGCTTCATATGGAACATTGCGTTGCTGGTTTCAGAGGCTGTCTTTGCGTCACAGCCATCCGAGATTAGTGTCCGCAGAGATTCTATTTCCGCATCTGCGGCGCGTTCAATGACGAGCCGTGCGGACAGCTTCTCCAACTCCCGGCGGATCACTTGGATCTGGTTGATGTCTTCCGCAGTAAAAATATTGACCATATATCCCTTGCGGGGAAGGCTGATGAGATAGCCTTGACTGCACAACAGATGGAGCGCGTCCCGGACCGGGGCCTTGCTTACATTGAATTCCGTTGCAAGCTGGCACTCGCTCAAAATGGTTCGTCCGTCTATTTTGCCTGCTTCGATCTCTCTTCTCAACTGGCTGTATATTTTTTCTGATAACTTTTCTGCCATAATGCTTCTCCAATTATCTGTGTATGCAACCATTGATTGCACAAACAAGTATACCATCTAATTCCGGCCAATGCAAGGCCGTAGTGGATAAAAATCTTTGAAAGAATTGTGACAAGGAGTACTCCAAATGAATGATTTTCTGAACTCTCACGCATTACAAGAATATGTTGTCTCCCTGCGCCGGGAGCTGCACCAGCATCCTGAGTTGTCCATGCAGAAGGATTGGACCTGCGGCAGAATCTGTGAGGAGTTGTCCGCACTGGGCATTCCCTATAAACTCGCCGGCGAAAAGAACGTGATTGGCCGCATAGAATTCGGCCCCGGAAAGAAACTCGCTATCCGAGCGGATTTTGACGCGCTTCCGGTGCAGGAAACCGTGGATGTCCCCTGGAAGAGTACGCAGGAAAATGTAATGCACGCTTGCGGGCATGACGGGCACACAGCGGCGCTTCTCGGCACAGCCAGGGCGCTTCTATCCATGAAAAATCAGCTGCACGGAACGGTCTACCTCTGCTTTCAGCAGGGAGAAGAGGCCGGCCAGGGAGCTGACAAGTGCGTGGAATACCTGAAAGCACACGGCGGCGTGGATATGGCGATTGGCGCACACCTGCTGTCAATTCTTGATACTGGCGCCATCGACGTCGGCCCCGGTCTTCGTGCCAACGGGGCGGGCATCTTCTATATCGACATAACAGGCAAAGGCGGACACGGTTCCCGGCCAGATCTCGTTTCCAACGTGCTGACCATCGCCTGCGACATTTACCAACATCTGATTGCAATTCCCTCCAACCGCCTGGAAGCTGCTCGTACCTGTGTCGTCAGTCCCTGCGCCATCCAGGCCGGACAACGGTACAACGTCCTGCCCGAGACTGCCCGGCTGGAGGGGACGTTCCGCTTTTCGGGCGATGGGGACGGCAAGATATTGATGGATAAGATCCAGGATACCGCAGAACGGATTGCGGCCATATACGGCGGCATCGCAAAAACCAGTTTTGAGACGATGGCGGCATATCCGGTCGTCAACGATCCGGCTGCCACTGCAATTGGTCAGGACGCCGCTATGGCCTGTGGCCTGCGGTTACACCAGCTTCCACCCACGTCTGCGTCAGATAATTTTTCTGAATTTCTTCATGTGTTCCCCGGCTTTTTCTGCTTTATCGGAAGCCGCTCTGACCGGGAAGGGACCAGCGGTGTCCATCATGCTTCTGATTTTGACTTTGATGAGACTGCTATGCTCCACATCGTCCGTTTCTTTTGTGACTGCGCGGAACGAATCCTTGATAAAACCTGATTTGTGTCAGAATTCAAAATACGGGAGGCTGTTATGACAGCAAATTTTTACAAAAGCAGCCGGCAGAGGCTTTTTGAGAAGCTGAACGAAGGAAGCATGGTCTTTCTCTACTCCGGCATCGCCCCAATCAAGAGCAACGATGATAATATGCATCCCTTCCCTGTCAACCGCAATTTCTACTATCTGACCGGAATCGACGAGCCGAATGTCTGGCTGACTCTGGCAAAGACGGACTCCGGCGCATTAGAAAAGCTGTTCATCGGCCAGCCGGACGAGGAACGCATCAAGTGGAACGGCAAGATGCTTACCCGTGAGGAGGCAATGGAAAAGAGCGGACTCTCTGCGGATAATATTCTGTATAGCCAAGACATGGATCGGACGGTGGCCGGCCAGCTCTCGGCCTCCCGCCGGCTTGCTGGCATCACCGCTGCCTACTTCTCGCTGGATCGGCTGTCTATGAACGCTGCCCCTACCCCGGCAGAGCAATATGCTGCCATGCTGCGGGAGAAATTCCCCGCCCTGGAGATCAAAAATGCCCTGCCGCTGCTGGCCTCCCTCCGGGCCATCAAGCAGCCGGAGGAGATTGACTGTATCCGCAGGGCCGGAGACGTGACCATTGCGGCCCTGCGGCACATGCTCCAAAGCGCCAAGCCCGGCGCTCCGCCAAGCTCATTACCGGCGACAGCGAGGTAAGTAAATATTACTATCACAGTGTCTCCCACTCTCTCGGACTGGACACTCACGATCCCACAGACCGCAAGGTCTACGAGCCGGGCATGGTGATTACCTGCGAGCCTGGACTCTATGTGGCGGAGGAGGGCATCGGCATCCGGCTGGAGAACGATATATTGGTCACAGAGGGCGCACCGGAGGATTTGACCGGAGACCGCCTTCTCAGCATTGAGGAAATCGAACATCTAATGGAAAGATAGGCGAAAAGGCATAGAAAAGCAACCAGATAAATTGTAGCTATATTGCTTCTCCTCGGATCGATCTGAACTCCATATGATGATAGCAATATGGCGCTGCTGAAAACGTCCTATTATCAATCAAACGAGCAGACCTCCCACCTTGGCGGAGATCTGCTCGTTTGATATTTTGCCGTCATAGGAGTAGTTTCCACGCTGGCTCAGGGACCGGCTTGCTGTGATAGCGGTGGCGTACCGCCCAACTGCACCTTTCCGCGGTGGATGGATACACCTATTTGGAGCAGACCGGCTGGAGCAATTTCAACGAAGGCTGTGACCTCGAAGCCGCTGTGGAAGATTATTTTCGCAAGTTCGGCTGCTATCCCAGCGCCGTTCTGGCGGACAGGATCTACCAGACCCGCCGCAATAAAATCTTCTGCACCCAGCTCGGCATCCGGCTGTCCGGCCCGCCGCTGGGACGTTGGAAAGCCTCTGAGACTGACACCAAAATCAAGCGGCAGAGCTATCGGGATGCCTGTGAACGCAACGCCATTGAGGGACGAAACGGCAAAGACCGAATCTGCTCTCGTCAGCTTGGCCATGAATGCCAGCCTCCGGCTGGTGCGTTGGCTTGCACTCTTTTTCCGTTCTCTTCTGTGCTTGTTCCTATGTGTGGTTTTTTCAGCAGGCCCCATTATGAGGAGCTATAAATAGTAACGATCATTTCGAATCTTTCATCGACAAAATACAGAAAATATGTTATGCTTATATGCACAGCCTCAGTTGGTGGTACGTTTTATGACGGTAGAAAGTAGCAAACAGTTGAATCGTGGCGTATTTATCGGTTGTTTTTTCCTGATTATAACGGT
>JAAWQS010000081.1 GCA_022800665.1 Oscillospiraceae bacterium | reverse complement strand
ACATATCCGCGTCAGAGCAGGACGAAGAGTCGGAGAGCGGCGAATTGACCGTGTTATCTGCTACGTGAATACAGACCAAAAGGGAGGGTACCGGTTTTTCGCCGGTATCCTCCTTCTCTGCCGGGGCTGACCGCACATCCGCTCAGGCAGAAAAAATCTGCCGTCCTCTCAAACTTTTCACCATCCCGCGCCGTCTATAAAGCAGACGTCACAATTGAGCAAGCTTGCAGAGAAATAGAAAAAGAGGAGGATGAGCCTATGTCGATTCCGGCGGAAAGTACCCTGGAAGCCTACCTGGTGGCAGAGCAGGCCAAATTCTACAGACTGGCATACAGCTATCTGCACCACCAGGAGGACGCCCTGGACGCGGTGCAGACCGCCGTATGCAGGGCGTTGGAGCGGCAGGACAGCCTGCGGGATCCCCATGCAGTACGGACGTGGTTTTACCATATTCTGGTAAATATCTGTCTGGACACCCTGCGGCAGAGGAAACGGATTGTACCCCTCTCGGAGTGGGAGGAGGCCGGGCGGGAGGACCCGATGCCGCCGGACGGTCATCTGGCCAGGCAGATCGACGCATTACCGGCGGCGGTGGGCACAGTGATAAAGCTGCGGTTTTATGAGGAACTGTCCCTGAAGGAGATCAGCGTGGTTACGGGCAGCAATTTGAATACAGTGAAAAGCCGTCTCTACGCTGGTCTGAAAAAGCTGCGGATTTCTATGGAAGGAGCGGAAATAGAATGAATAAATTTGATGAGGCACGGAAGGAATACGAGAACATCCCCATCCCGGTGGAGCTGGGAGACCGGGTGCAGGAGGGCATCCGTCAAGGCCGTACAGCCCGCCGCACGCGGCTTAGACACCGCCGCATGTGGCTCAGCGCCGCCGCCTGCTTTACGGTACTGGCGGTAAGCCTGAACATTTCCCCGACAATTGCCCATGCCGCCGCCAATGTGCCGGTTTTGGGCGGACTGTTCGAAATTCTGACATTTGTCAGCTATGAAAAGAGCGAGGACGGGATCAATTACTCCGTTGACGTCCCCCAGGTGGAGGCGGAGGGAGACCTGACAGAGAAGGTCAACGCGGCGATTCAGGAGACAATGGACCGGCATCTGGAGCAGGCGCAGAAGGACTGGGACGGCTACCGGGAGGCGTTCTTTGCCACCGGCGGTACGGAGGAGGAGTGGAACGACCGGGAGATGGACGTGATTGTGGATTACACGATCAAGTCCCAGACGGACACGCGGGTCTCCTTTGAGGTGGTCTTTGCGGAGTGCTGGGTCGCGGCCAGGGAGGAGCGGTACTACTACAATCTGGATTTAGCGGAGAACCGGAACGTCACCCTGCAGGACCTGCTGGGGGAGGACTGGGTGGAGATCAGCAACGCCGCCATCCAGGCGCAGATTGACGCCAGCGTGGATGCGGATGGCTTCACCTATTTCTTTACCCCCGAAGAGGGCGGATTTACCACCGTGGATGCAGACACTGCCTTCTATATCCGGGAGGACGGCGTGCCTGTAGCGGTTTTTCCTGAGTATTCCATTGCAGCCGGTGCAGCGGGATGCCCGGAATTCCCGCTGCAGTAATCACACTGCCAAGGCGCAAAACGCCGCCGGACGGACCGTCCGGCGGCATTCGCATGTATGGGATCAGTATTGTTCCGGCGGTTCGCCTTGGACGCGGACCACAGCGGGCCGCTCCGTCTGTTCCTCCAGCACCCGGAGAACCCGGCACTGGAAGACCCATTCGTCTCCGAAATCAAAGAGGTACTTGAACTGCTTACCCGCTTCCAGGTCCAGCTGGTTGAGGCAGAAATCCCCTGCGCTCCGCTCGTCAAACTGCCCGATGCCCGGCGCATAGTAGGCGTCCCGTTCGCTCCATTGGCAGTTGTCCATGAAAAACGCATAGGCGTGGTCGTTGTCAAAGGCAAAGGCGTCCTGGATCACGTTGTGGAGGTCCTCCAGGGTGTTTTCGCCGGAAATCTGGATATGCCGGTAGCACCCCTTGCGGCAGGAGACGCTGATGACATAGGACTGCTGGCGCCACTCCTCCGGCCACAGCCGCCGCTCGCGCCTGGTCTGCAGGCGCAGCTTTCCGGCCAGCTCGTCCGTCAGCTCATCGGGCAGGTTTTCCTGCTCCAGAATAGACGCGAACTGCTGGCGGATTTCATCCGGCAGGTTGCTCAACTCCGCGTCGTCCAGGCTCAGCAGCATGTCCAGAATTTCCACCACGCTGTCCGGAGTCGGCTCGTTTACCCCCATGTGAGACATCAAGGATTCCACTGCCTCGTCTATGGCGGGCAGGTCCTCGCACATCCGGATGCGGATGCCGGCCCGTGCGCAGAAATCCTTCAGCAGCACATGGGTCCGCTCGTCCCGGATAGACAGCAGGGCAGGACGGAACTGCCGCTCCAGCAGGAGGTCTGCAAACTTCTCCAACAGGTCCTCCGGCTCCTCGTCGTACTTCTGGGAGATCTGGGGCGGGAGGATTTCATCCATACTGCCGGAGACCAGCATCAGGATCACGGGGAAATAGGGCGCGCACGCCGGGTCCTCCTGCATAGGCTCCGGGAAGCGGAGGACCTGACACTCCCACATCCCGTTTTTCTTCAGCTGCAGAAGCTTGGCGGCGGTGATATCGTTGATGAACTGGGGCTGCGGGTACTGGACCGGCGCGGCGGGGGGCAGGTCGATGCGGCTCCACACAAAGGTCCCGTTCCGCTTCTCCAGCAGCGGCACAGACGCCGTATCCTCGTTCATCTGCTCCAGACCCAGAGCGGCCTTGCCCTTTTGTTCCACCTGGGCGGCCACCTCGATAGCGGCTTCCAGAGCCGCGCACAGCCTGCGCTGATCCTGCTCGTCCCGGAGGAACCAGGGCATATAGCTGGGCCGGAATTTCACAAAGTGGGGGAACGCATTGCGGCCCCGGAGGGCGATCCGGTTTCGGCGGGCGTAGTCCCGCGCCGCCTCCACTTCCTCCTCGGTGAGCCCGTCTCTGTTCTCAAAGGCGCACTGCAGGCAGTCCTGGCTCAGCAGGAACTCGTGGTAGTTCAATTCCGACACCATTCCTGGGCCGGACAGCACAATTCGGAAGGAATTCAGTCCCTTTTCCCCCACATAGAGGCCCAGGGCGCAATGCTCGCCGATGGCCCCCATGATGGAGCAGTAGCCAATTTCGCCATCCGGGAGACTGACCGCAAAAATTTCGCTGTCCCACAACATTTTCCACAATTTGGTTTTCTTGTAAATAAAAGCCAATTCGAACAATTTGTCAGAAAACATTTGTCATCCCTCCCCGGCTTTTTTATCTTAACCATATAGGATTTCAAAACGAATGTCAACAGGTTTTTAGAAAATTTTTCGTAAATTAGAAAATTTTATGAAAAATTCATGTGTAATTCAGTTGTAATCCGACAAAAGGGGATGTAACCATCTTGCCCACTCTTGCCAGGGTGGAAGTTTTTGGGGAAAGTTTGCAATTTCAGGCAAAAAACTGCATTTTAGGACGGGAAAATCCATTGTACAAAATTCAGGAGCCGGACGGCTGCCGTCCGGCTCCTGAGAGGAATCTGGGAAAGGATATTCCGATTGTTTATTCTGCTTCCGCCAGGGCCTTGGCCTCGGCGATTGCTTTCTCCTGCGCCGCCGCGGGACACTCCTCGTAGCGGACGAAGTGGAAGGTGAAGGAGCCTCTGGACTGGCTCATGGAGCGCAGGTCAATGGCGTAGGTCATCATCTCGGCCATTGGCGCCTCGGCCTCCACCACCTGGTAGCCGTCGCCGGTGGGGTTCATACCCATGATCCGGCCCCGGCGTTTGTTCAGGTCGCCCAGGATGTCGCCCATGCAGCTGTCGGGAATGGAGACCTTCAGCTCGCCGATGGGCTCCAGCAGGACGGGGGACGCTTCGGGCAGGGCGGCTTTATAAGCCAGCTGCGCGGCGGTCTTGAAGGCGATTTCGGAGGAGTCTACCGGGTGGTAGGAGCCGTCCACCAGGGTGGCCTTCAGGAACACCACCGGGTAGCCCGCCAGCACGCCGTGGGCGCAGGCTTCCCGCAGGCCCTTTTCAACGGCGGGGAAGAAGTTCTTCGGCACGCTGCCGCCGAAGACCTCCTCAGCGAAAATCATCTCCTCGCTCTCGTCCTGGGGTTCAAATACAATATGCACATCGCCGAACTGACCGCTGCCGCCGGTCTGCTTCTTATGACGGCCCTGCTTGCGCACCTGCTTGCGAATCTTCTCGCGATAGGCGACTCTGGGGGTATCCAGCTCGGCGTCCACGCCGAAGCGGCTCTTGAGCTTGCTGACCAGCACATCGATCTGGATGTCGCCTGCGCCGGAGACCACCACCTGATGAGTCTCGGCGTTGTTGACCACGCTGAACGTGGGGTCCTCTTCGTTGAGGCGGATGAGGCCGGTACCCACTTTTTCATCCTGGCCGCGGGTCTTGGGGGCGATGGCCCGCGAGTAGGTCGGCTCAGCGAACTGCACCGGGGCCAGCTTGACCACTTTTTTCGGATCGCACAGGGTATCGCCGGTCTTCAGCCGGTCCATCTTGGCGATGGCGCCGATGTCGCCGCAGGCGATTTCCTTCACTTCCTCGTTCTTTTTGCCCTTGATGGTGTACAGCCTGCCCAGCTTTTCGGTCTTGCCGGTGGTGGGGTTGTAGAGGTTCATATCGCCGGTGATCTTACCGGAAACGACTTTCACAAGGGAGTATTTGCCGTACTGGTCGGAGATGGTCTTGAAGACGATGGCGGCGGTGGGGCCGTTGGGATCGCGGGCCACCTCCACGTTCTTCTCGCCGGACTCGTCCGTGGCGGTCTCGGCGGCCATCTCCTGGGGACCGGGGACCAGGTCCACGATGGTGGACAGCAGCATCTCCGTACCCAGGCCCGTCAGGGCGGAGCCGCAGACCACAGGGGCCAGGGTGCCTTCCCGCATACCGACTTTCAGGCCGGTCATGATTTCATCCTTGGTAAAGGGCTCGCCGGCGAAGAATTTCTCCATATTCTCCTCGGTGGTCTCGGCCACGGCCTCCATCAGCTCGCCGTAGAGCTCGTCCAGGACCTTCATCTTGCTGTCAGGAATGGGGATTTCCACCCGCTTGCCCTTCTTGTCCTTGGGCATCTGGTACGCCTTCCGGTTGAGGACGTCGATGATGCCGATGGTACGCTTGTTGTCGTCCCAGATGGGGGCGACCACGGGGGCGATGGACTTCGACAGATTCTCCCGCAGGGCTTCCAGAGTGGTGGAGAAGTTGGCGTTCTCCTCGTCCTCCTTGGAGACATAGACGATGCAGGGCTTTTTCTGCTCCCGCAGGTACTTCCAGCCCCGCTCCGCGCCTACGCTCAGGCCGTCCTTGGATGCGCACACCAGCACGCCCACCTCAGCGGCCCGGACGCCGGACTGCATTTCACCGGCAAAGTCGAAGTTGCCGGGGGCATCCAGAACGTTGATTTTCACGCCCTGGTAGGTAATGGGGGTCATAGCCAGGGAGATGGAGATTTGGCGTTTGATCTCTTCGGGATCATAATCGCAAACGGTGTTGCCGTCCGCGGGCTTGCCCAGGCGGTCGGTCACGCCGGTAATGTAGAGCATACTCTCCACGAGGGAGGTTTTCCCGCTGCCTCCGTGTCCCAACAGGCAGATATTGCGAATGTCCATAAGCGTAAGTATCTCCTTCCGTATGATCCTGGGACCCAGACGGATGCCGGTGATTCGCCCGCCTGCCTCTCCAGGTAAATTGCTTAACGGGTCAATTATATAACTTTTTCCCATTTAACACAACTGGAATTTTGTTATAGGCTGCATTTTAGACAAAATGACCAAAAATAGTGAGAATAATTTTTATACTTTGCCCAAGAGCCGGGAGATGAAAACTCCACAGAAAAAATCAACTACAGCTTATCCACCGTCCACACCAGCGGCAGCATCGGCGTCACCCACAGCAGCAGGTATGTCAGCAGCAGCATGGGGGTAAGCACCGCAAAACTGCCGGTGAAGGTCAGATAAAATCCCAGCAATGCGCCGGCAATGCTGCTGAAAACAGACAGCAGGTTTCCCACCAGAGCCGTCTGACACAGGCGGCTGCTCCCGATGGACAGGGAGGCCAGCTGCAGCAGGCCCTCCCGGTATATCAGCGCGTTTGGCTCTTCCGCGTCCCGCTCCGGGTCCGACAGCGTCAGCCGCTCGCTCAGATCCGGGACCTGCACGCTGCCGCTGATGCCGAACCGCTCCTTCAGCAGCTTTGCGCTGATGTTGCTGTCGCGGGTAGCCAGGGTAATCTGCAAACCGTTGCGGCGGATGCACCGCAGGGCGTATTCCACTGTGTCGCTGGGGTCGTACTTCATAATGAAGACCGCCGTCAGCTGTCCGTCCACCGCCAGGCACACGCAGGTCTTCGCGGGCATAGCGCCCGGCAGTCGAACCGCCTTGTGCCGCAGAAAGACCGGCGTTCCCAGCAGGACTGTCTCGCCCCGTATGATTCCGCTCAGCCCGCCATCGTCGTGGATATGGAAGTGCTCCATACCCTGAAAACTGATGCGCTCGTTCCGGCAGACGTCGCCGAAAATCCGTCCCAGATTCCCGCCGGCCTGGACCGCCAGAGTGGCGGCGTAGGAAACGGCCTTGTTGCGCTCCTCGCCGTAGAGCTTCAGTCCGCCCAGGGAAGCCGAGCGTTGGGGGAACAGGTCCTCGTCCGCCACGGCCAGACGGCGGGTGGAGGCCAGAATGGCTGCGCCATGCTGTCCCGCCAGGGCCGCGCCGCTGCGGCTCAGACGCGCCGCCAGCCGTCCGAAGGGGACGCAGTAGGACAGGGGGAACACTAGGGACGAGGACGCGCAGAGAATAACAGACCAGCACCATAAAAAATCTTGCGGATGTCCCCGGCCCAGGGAGGACAGCGCCGCAAACACGGCGGACGCCGCCGCCAGCACCGGCAGCAGCAGTCTCTGCCACTGGGCGGGGGAGTCCTCCACGGACAGCCGGGTAAAGAAACCCTTCCGGCTGCCCCGGCCCTTTGCCACCGTGGTCCCGCAGCGGTCCACCACCTGGCTTGGCTCCCCCATGGCGATGGTGCGCAGGCTCTCGCTGAGGCCCCGGTGCATCCCGGTCAGGCCCCACAGCGCAAATACCAGCAGAACGCAGGCCAGTCCCCCCAGGGGCGCGGCGTCCACCCGCTCCGGCAGCAGCAGGAGGGTCATCTCGTCCAGCAGGGTGACGATGGTACACAGCGAGGCGGTGGCGCAGATGCTCCACGCCCCATCCCGCAGGCTCTCGATGGCGGCGCGGATCACCGGCCAGCTGACAATGGTGGCCGCCGCGTGGGGGACCAGTACGCACAGCGCGGCGTTGTCCCCGCTCTCGCTGAAAAAGGGCAGGGCAATGCCAAACTGGGCCAGGACCCAGGGCAGCCACAAAACCGCCGTCAGCAGGGCGGTCAGATGCAGGCTCTTCCGGCTCTCCCGGCAACGCCGCTTATTCCACATGGCCCGCTCGTTGGGAAGCGGTTCGTTCTCCGCGTCCGGCACAGGCTTGCGCAGGGGGGCTTCCTTTTTGGCAAAGGAGCGCGTGACCGCTTTCCGGGCCTTTTCCAGCCGCTTGCGCAGACGCTCCTGCCGCTGCTCCTGCTCCTCCTTCACCGCGTCCACGGTGTGGGCCATCAGGTTTTCAATGGACTCCATGGAGACCGGCTCCACACCACGGACGGCGTTGGCGCGGGCGTCGGGGGGGGAGGGCGCCTCTTCCGGCGGCTCCGGCCCCTGGGCAGGCGGTTCTGCCGTCCCGCCCTCCTCCGTCCCTTCTTCCGGCTCCTGGGGAGGCAGAGTGGAGGGGTCGCTGCCCGTCAGCATGTCAGCAAAAAATGCCTCGTCCAGCATCTCCTCTGTGATGACCGGGGGTTCCTCCGGACTTTCCGCCGCCTCTGCCGCCGCAGGCGCAGGCGTTTCCGGGGGCGGCGGATTCTTTGGGGGTTCCGGCGGCGGCGCGGCTACCGGCGCAGGCTCTTCCGGAGCAGCTTCTTCCGGCGCAGGTTCCTCCGGAACAGCCGCCTCCGCTGTCTCCGCCGTCTGCGCCTCTCCGCCGGGGGAAAACTCAGCCAGGATGTCCTCCAGGGCAAAGCTGCCCTCCGCCGGGGTGCCGGACCCCAAGAGCCATTGGGTGTCCATCAAGGGGTCGGACTGCGGTTCTATTTGATTGTTTTCCAGTTTATCTGTCATAATACTCACTTTTCGCGTATCCGTCGGGGGTTTATCTTACTGAAAAACATGCCGCTCACCGTTCCGCTGCCGCCCGCCGCTGGCGCACCGCCTCGTACAGCAGTACAGCGGCGGCGGCGGACGCATTCAGGGAAGAGATGCGGCCCTGCATGGGAATGCTGAGCAGAAAGTCGCAGCCCTCCCGTGCCAGACGGCTCATGCCGCTGCCCTCGCTGCCAATCACAATGGCGGCGGGGCCCCGCAGGTCCGTGCCGTAGAGCGTGGTTTCCCCCGCCGCGTCCGCGCCGTAAATCCACAGCCCCCGCTCCTTCAGCTCCCGCAGCAGGGCCGGGATGTTGGGTACGCGGGCCACCGGCAGAAAGCGCACAGCTCCCGCGCTGGTTTTCTCCACCACTGCCGTCAGGCCCGCGCTGCGCCGCTTGGGGATGATTACCCCGTGCGCGCCTGCGCATTCGGCGGTGCGGATGATCGCCCCCAGATTGTGTGGGTCGCTGATCTCGTCGCACACCACCACCAGGGGCGGCTCCCCCTTCTCCGCGGCGGCGTTCAGAATCTCGTCCAGGGACGCATATTCTTTTGCCGCCGCCACAGCAATCACGCCCTGGTGGCTGTGGGTAACGCTCATAGCGTCCAGCTTCCGCCGGTCTGCCTCTACGACCACCACGCCCTGCTCTTTGGCTTGGGCAATCATACGGCTCAGAGTATAGTCCGTGCCGCCCCGCGCCGCGTACAGCTTGTCAATGGCGGTCCCGGCCCGCAGCGCCTCCCGCACCGCGTTGCGGCCTTCAATCAGACCGCTCTCCTCAGGCCGTACCTCTCTGTCCTTCATATATTCGCAGCTCCTTTACATTTTAACAGTGAAATCCTTCTCCTCCGCAGCCACAGGCAGGTCCGTTGACTCCACCTGGTCCACCCTGGCCCGCTTCAGCGAGCACATATACTCCACCAGGAACGCAACCCGGTCCCGGCTGCCCTGCAGCTCCGCCTCCACCCGTCCGTCGGAGAGATTGCGCACCCAGCCGGTCAGACCCAGCCGTTCCGACAGGCACAGAACCTCGAACCGGAAGCCGACTCCCTGCACATGTCCGGAAAAGACCACCCGCTGCCGGATTACCGGGGCGGCGCCGAACTCCGGAAGTCTTGCCCGCTCCACCTGGCGGGTAACATAGCTGTCCCGCAGCTGTTTCAAACGTTCTATTACGCCCACGGCCATCCTCCAAGCAATAAGATATTGCCAGTATACCACAAAAGGGGGGCGGGAAGGAAGAGGTATTCACAGAAATTTCACAGAAAGTTCTTGTGGCAATGCTGATTTTGTGTTAGGATGATAGACAGGGGATTATTGGACGGCGTGTCCGCCCGCTGAAATCAAAGGAGAATATGATGGACGATAATAATAGAAACTCCAATAATAACAACAATAATAAGAACAAAAAGAATGTAAACGGCCTGCTGATCCTCATTGCCTGGGCCATTGGCCTGACAGTGATTATCAACTATCTGTCCGCCTACAGCCGCCAGGCCGCTACCGCCGCCACCACCCATGAGATCATGTACAGCGAGTTCAAGGACCTGGTGCGGGACGGCAAGGTGGAGTCGGTGCTGCTCAAGGACGGGATGCTGGAGATCACCACCGTGGAGGGCTACACCTACACCGATGAGGACGGCAGGGAGTACAACGAGGATTTCACCCTCTTTACCATGCAGATGGGGGCCTACGACCAGGGCCTCCTGGATATGCTGGACGAGTACGGGGTGAAGCAGTACACCAATCCCTACGTCCCGGAGATGAGTCCGGTGCTGGAATTCATGGTGGCGTATATCCTGCCCATGGTCATCTTCATCGGCGTCGTCATGATTTTTATGAATATGATGGCCCGGCGGGGCGGCGGCTTCGGCGGCATCGGCAGCGTGGGGAAATCCAACGCCAAGGTCTATATGGAGAAATCCACCGGCGTGTCCTTTGCGGACGTGGCCGGTCAGGACGAGGCCAAAGAGTCCCTGGAGGAGATCATCGACTTCCTCCACAACCCCGGCAAATATACCGCCATCGGCGCAAAGCTTCCCAAGGGAGCCCTGCTGGTCGGTTCCCCCGGTACCGGCAAAACTCTGCTGGCGAAAGCCGTGGCTGGAGAGGCGGGCGTCCCCTTCTTCTCCATCTCCGGCTCCGGCTTTGTGGAGATGTTCGTGGGCGTGGGCGCAAGCCGGGTCCGGGATCTGTTCCAGGAGGCGGCGAAGGTGGCCCCCTGCATCATCTTTATCGACGAGATCGACGCCATCGGCAAAACCCGCGACTCCCGCTACGGCGGCGGCAACGACGAGCGGGAACAGACCCTCAACCAGCTCCTGGCGGAAATGGACGGCTTTGACCCCAGCAAGGGCATCATCGTCCTTGCGGCTACCAACCGCCCGGAGGTGCTGGATAAAGCCCTGCTGCGTCCGGGCCGTTTCGACCGGCGCATTACCGTGGACCGGCCCAACCTGGCCGGACGTCTGGCTACGCTCCAGGTCCACACCCGCAAAATCCGCATGGCCGAGGACGTGAATCTGGAAAAAATCGCCCAGGCTACCGCCGGCTGCGTGGGTGCGGATTTGGCCAATACCGTCAACGAGGCCGCTCTCCGGGCCGTCCGCCACAGGCGCCATGCGGTGAACCAGGAGGACCTGCTGGCCTCCTTTGAGGTGGTCATTGCCGGCGCGGAGAAGAAGGGTACCGTTATCACGGAACAGGAGAAACGGATCATCGCCTACCACGAGGTGGGCCACGCCCTGGCCGCCGCCAAACAGAAAAACGCGCAGCCTGTCACAAAAATCACCATCGTCCCCCACACGGAGGGGGCCTTGGGCTATACCCTGCATCTGCCGGAGGAGGAGAAATTCCTCATGAGCAAGGTGGATATTCTCACAGAAATCCGCACCCTGCTGGCGGGACGGTGCGCGGAGGAGCTGGTGTTCGACACCCAGACCTCCGGCGCGGCCAACGACATCGAGCGGGCCACGGAGCTGGCCCGGAACCTGGTGGCCCGGTTCGGCATGAGC
>JAAWQS010000080.1 GCA_022800665.1 Oscillospiraceae bacterium | reverse complement strand
CGTTTCCCGCCGAGACAAACAAAAAGCGGTGCAGGATATAATTACCCCACACCGCATATGTACAGACACAAACCCCGTATTGTGAAACAAACAGTCCTCGTAGTAGAGGGTAAGAAAACTGGCTATTGAAAAACAGCGGAAAGACTGTTATAATAGGGGCTGGCGTAGCAAATGCTATTGTGTAGGAGGGTCGTCTCCTGCATAGGGGCATGGGTGACTGCGAATCGCCCATGTCCTGCCTTATTATTTGCCTCGTTGTTGCTATCATACCACGTTTTCCTCGTTTTGACAAGTCCTTTATTTTTTGGGCAAAAATTATTCCTGTTGGGAAACCCCTCCGTCACGCTTCGCGTGCCAGCTCCCCTTTCAGGGGAGCCTTTTTTGAATGCAATCCCTTAAAAGCCTCCCCTGAAAGGGGAGGGGAACCGCTTGCGGTGGAGGGGTTCCCCGGATAGCTGTGCAGACTTCTGGGGTTATATCCCGACAACACTGATCTAAAACAGGGACTGAAAAAATTCCCCCTTTACAGACTCACCCATCTTATGGCATAATAGAGGATAAAACTGGGGAGCAAACCACATTGGAGGGATTTTTTCATGCCAATTATAGAATATGACGTTTACAAACAAAAACTGACCGCCATCGGCCCCCGTCTGGAGAAGCTGGCGGCGGCTCTGGACCTGGAGGGCGCGCGCCGGGAGGTGGAGGAGCTGGAGGAAAAAGCCGGGGACGCGAATTTCTGGAACGACCTCCAGGCGTCCCAAAAGGTGCTCCAGCGGACCAAGCAGCTGAAAAACAAGCTGGAAAACCACGCAAAACTCCATAGCCAGTGGGAGGACCTGACGACCCTGGTGGAAATGGCCGCGGAGGAGGACGACGCCAGCCTTCTGCCGGAGGTGGAGGAGGGATACGGCGTGCTGGAGACCGCGCTGGAGGAGGCGAATCTTGCCACCCTCCTCACCGGCGAGTACGACGCCAACAACGCAATCCTTACGCTCCACGCCGGAGCCGGCGGCACGGAGGCCCAGGACTGGTGTCAGATGCTCTTCCGCATGTACACCCGCTGGGCGGAACGCCACAATTTCACAGTCAAAACCATGGATTACGAGGACGGCGATGAGGCGGGCATCAAATCCGCCGCCATTTCCATTGAGGGAGAAAATGCCTACGGCTTTTTGAAGAGCGAAAACGGCGTCCACCGTCTGGTACGCATCTCCCCTTTCGACGCCAACGCCCGGCGGCAGACCTCCTTTGCCGCAGTGGAGGTCATGCCGGAGATTGAGGACGACAACAGTGTGGAAATCCGGCAGGAGGATATTGAGATGCAGGTCTACCGCGCCTCCGGCGCAGGCGGACAGCACGTCAATAAAACCTCCTCCGCCGTGCGCCTGATCCACCGGCCTACCGGCGTGGTGGTCTCCAGCCAGCAGGAGCGCAGTCAGGTGCAGAACCGTGAGAACTGCATGAAGATGCTGCGCTCGAAGCTGATGGAGATGAAGGCCCAGCAGCACGCTGAGAAAATTTCGGATATCAAGGGCGTGCAGATGAAGATTGAGTGGGGCAGTCAGATCCGCTCCTATGTGTTCATGCCCTACACGCTGGCCAAGGATACCCGGACAGGCTATGAAAACGGCAACATCAACTCCGTTATGGACGGCGACCTGGACGGGTTTATCAATGCCTATCTTACTGCCAGCGCAACCGGAGAGCTGAAAAACGGAAAGCAATAAGCGCACAGCGCGAATATGTCCTGCGCACAGACAAAATCGGAGTCCCTGTCCGGGACCCCGATTTTTGTACTTTCTATCGTTCAGGCTTTGATTTCCTGGGTCTTCCCTACATGCATTGCCGCGCCGATGGATGTGGCAAAGGGCGCGCTGTCGGGAATGATGAACTGAATCCCGTGGAGGCGGGTGAACAGCGAAAAGCACTCCGCCGCCTGGGGCAGATTGGGCATGAATCCGGTCAGCACCACCGTCTCGCACCCGCAGGCCCGGCACGCCATCACCGCCGTGGTCCCAATGGACTGCAAGACCATGTTGACCACAGCGGCGGCAAAATCGCTGGCTGAGGCGTCGTCGGATACGTTGCCGAAATTCGCCGCCGTAATATCCAGCGGCAGAGACGGGTGACTATTGCGGGTGATATCCCCTACCGTCAGGTCAATGTTGTTCACGTTGCCTCCGACAGACAGCTTTACAATCTGGTCGTACTTCCTCGTCCCGCACAGCCGGGAGCAGAGTCCCGCCAGCGTGCCGCCGCCTACGCCGGAGCCGCACAGATGCCGTACGCCGCCGCCTTTTTCCGCCCAGATAAAGGCGGTACCGGTCCCCATGCTGACCACCACCGCGCGGGACTGTCCGCTCAAAGCCAGCCCCCCCACCCCTACGGCGGTGAACTCCTCCACCTGCTCTGTGGGGATGTTGTAGATGTTGCCGTCTATATAGGACGCGCCCACGCCGGTGAGGGCGATTTTTTCCACGTCCTCCAGCTGGAGGGCGTTGGTGAAAAGAAAGTTGCCCATTGCGCCGTACAGGGATGTGATGGGGTCCTGTGCCTGGACGCGCCGCTTGGCGATGACGGAACCGTCCGGACGCAGTCCGACGATCTTGGTGGTGGAGCCGCCGATATCTATTCCTAATATGATTGCCATACCGTTCAACCTCGTTTTACGTTATGTTTCATCTTTTGCCATTGCAATTTGATCCAACAGCTCCACAATTTCCTCGCGGGTATATGTGTCCTTTTCACCGTTGGTAAAAATCAGACGCAAATCGTAGATCGTGGCCTTTTCAATTACTTTGTAATCTTTTTCCGTTGGCATTCCAGTTACCTCCTATTCTGTGGCATCCTGCTCGCCAATGCAGTTGAGGACATAATCCCGCAGCACTGCGTTGGAAGTTTTTCCATGGTCCGCGCAGTACGATTTGAATTGTTCGGCCTGCTCCTTCCTGACACGGCAGGCGAGGCTTGCAATATTTTCCTTCTGATATCTGGCTGACGCCCTTCTCTGCGCTTCTGTTGGGGCCACTCTCCCACCTCCCTCTCATATAAAGAGAGTATAACACAATTCTATATGATTTACTACATAAAAATCCAACAAGAATATATGATTAACTTTGGCTGTTCTGCCGGTTTATATGGGCGCACGGCGGACCGGGGGACCTGCCGGGGCTGGAGGCATACGGCTGCAGCCTGGCAAAAATAAGGATAGAATTGTCAATTCAAACGTTGCAAAATCGGGAAAAAAGTTATACTATATAAGGGCCATGTCTTGACACCAGACAGGCTATTATAAAAGAAACCGAGGAATGCGCTTATGGAACGCACAAAACCGCTGAACTTGTCCATGCTCTTCGACTTTTACGAGATGACCATGGCAAACGGCTACTACCGCACGGGTATGCAGGAGCACGTCACATATTTTGACGTCTTCTTCCGCCGGGTTCCCGACGGCGGCGGCTTCGCCATTGCGGCGGGCCTGGAACAGCTGGTGGAGTATATCCAGAATCTGCACTTTGACGAGGACGATATCGCCTATCTCCGCAGCAAAAATCTGTTTCAGGAGGACTTCCTGGACTATCTGCGGGACTTCCGCTTCACCGGCGACGTATGGGCGGTGCCGGAGGGAACGCCGGTCTTCCCTAATGAGCCGCTGGTTACAGTCCGCGCCCCGGCCTCCCAGGCGCAGCTCATTGAGACATATGCCCTGCTGGCCATGAACCATCAGAGCCTCATTGCCACCAAGGCCAACCGGGTGGTCCGGGCCGCTCAGGGCCGTACGGTGCTGGAGTTTGGTTCCCGCCGGGCCCAGGGGGTGGACGGCGCGGTGGTGGGGGCGCGGGCCGCCTACATCGGCGGCGTCCACGGCACCGCCTGCGCCATCAGCGACCAGGTCTACGGCGTTCCTGCGGCGGGTACGATGGCTCACTCCTGGGTGCAGATGTTCGACACCCAGTACGAGGCGTTCAAAACCTACTGCGAAATCTATCCCACCAACGCCGTGCTGCTGGTGGATACCTACAACACGCTGAAAAGCGGCGTGCCGGATGCGATTCGGGCCTTTGACACGGTACTCCGGCCTCTGGGCATCAAAAAGTGCGGCATCCGTCTGGACTCCGGCGATATCGCCTATCTGACCAAGGAGGCCCGTAAAATGCTGGACGCAGCGGGCTGGGAGACCTGCACCATCTCTGCCTCCAACTCGCTGGATGAGGAGCTGATTCGGGATCTGCTGCTCCAGGGGGCGAAAATCGACTGCTTCGGCGTAGGCGAGCGGCTGATCACCGCCCGCAGCGAGCCGGTGTTCGGCGGCGTTTATAAGCTGGTGGCAGTGGAGAGCAGGGACGGAACCGTTGTACCAAAAATCAAGATCAGTGAGAACGTAACCAAGATTACCACCCCCCACTTTAAGAAGCTCTACCGTTTCTATGGCAACGATACCGGCAAGGCCATCGCCGACTATCTGACAGTCTACGACGAGACGGTGGACGACTCCCGGCCCCTGACTATCTTTGATCCGGACGCTACCTGGAAAAAGAAGCAGGTGTATAATTTCACCGCCAAAGAATTGCAGACGCCGGTCTTCCAGGACGGCAGACTGGTCTATGAATTGCCGGAACTGGAGAAAATCCGTGCATATTGTCTCGCCCAGGTAGACACATTATGGGAGGAAGTCAAACGCTTTGACAACCCCCACCGGTATTATGTAGACCTGTCGCAAAAGCTGTGGGATATCAAACACGGCCTGCTGGAAAAAAACAGCTGAGTGGGAAATGACGCTGTCCCCCATCAGGCAGAATTCTAGGAAATAGGAGACCCCATGTGAAGCGCCCAGTCAAGCAAACCACAGAGCGGCGGATATCCGCCGCCGTTCGAATCGCCTTTGTTTTGATACTGCTGCTGCTGCACGTCGGCGCAGTGCTGCTTCTGACGTCTTTCCTCCAGGTCCACGCGGCCATCTTCTTCGGCATCCTGGAGGCGGCGGCTATTGCGGTGGCTGTCAATATCCAGTCCACTGCCGCCAGTACCAGCTATAAGCTGGCCTGGACCCTGCTGGTGCTGGCGGTGCCTGTGGCGGGGATGATCCTGTATATCCTCTGGGGCGGCAATATCCAGGGGAAACGATTGGGATTGCTGCCGGTGACGCCGCCTCCCAGCCGGGACGAGGAACGGGAACAGTCCGTGGCCATCCAGCGCAGGCTGGCGGAGGCCCTGCCCAATTGGAAGCGGGCGTCACAGATGCTGGCCCAGCGGGACTTTTTGCTGTACCAGGATACGGCGGTGACGTATTTTCCGTCCGGGGCGGACTTTTTCCGGGATGCGGCGGAAAAAATGGTCCGGGCGGAGCGGTTCATCTTCCTGGAATATTTTATTCTGGCGGAGGGGCTTCTGTGGGACCAGCTGCTGGCGATCCTCATCGAACGCGCCCGGCAGGGTGTGGAAATCAAGGTCATCTTTGACGATTTCGGCAACATCACCCGGATGCGCAGCGAGACCATCGCCCGGATGCGGGATGCGGGTATGGAGGTCGCTGTCTTCAACCCTGTCCACCGCTATGTCAACCGGCTGTACTTCAACTACCGGGATCACCGGAAGATTCTCTGTGTAGACGGGCAGTATGCCTATACAGGCGGTGCAAATATAGCGGATGAATACGTTGGGTATACGGTTCGCTTCGGCGAGTGGAAGGACAGCGGCATCCTGCTGGACGGTCCCGGCGCGTGGGGGCTGACCAGCCGGTTCATCCACATGTGGGAGCAGCTGGGGGACCGGCTGCCCCAGGACCTGGATTTCTACCGCGCTACAGAGGTCCGGCAGGCCCAGGGCTGGTGCCAGCCCTTTACGGACGGTCCGGACAACAATCCGGACAATCCCGCAGAGGATATTTACCTCCAGTGTATCTCCAACGCCCACGACTATATCTGGCTCACAACGCCCTATTTCGCGGTGGAGGACAGCATGGTGCGGGCGTTGTGCATGGCTTCTGACAGCGGGGTGGACGTGCGGCTGATGCTTCCAGGAATCCCGGACCATCCCTATACGGATATCGTGGCCCGCTCCCACTATGGACGATTGCTGCAGCACGGCGTCAAATTGTACGAATTCACCCCCGGCTTCCTCCACGCCAAGAGCTTTGCAGCAGATGGGGAGACGGCGTTGGTGGGTACGATCAACATGGATTACCGCAGCTTCCAGCTCCACTACGAATGCGGCGTGATGCTCTACGGCAGCGAGGCCATTGCGCCGCTGCTGGAGGATATGCGGGGGATTATGGCCCGCAGCGTCCAGGTGGAGGGGGCGCGCTGGGAACGGCGGTCATGGCTGATGCGGATTCTGGAAAAAATATTGCGTGTATTTTCAATTTGGATGTGAGAAAGGAAGAATGATATGGCTGGATTGATCCACATTTACTGCGGCGACGGTAAGGGAAAGACTACCGCCGCTCTGGGCTTGGCGGTACGGGCCGCAGGCAGCGGGAAAAAAGTGCTGCTGCTCCAGTTCTTTAAGGACGGCAAAAGCTCCGAGTTTACCGCTTTGCAGGATTTGCAGGGCCTGGAGGTCATCCCCCAGACCCGCAGCTTCGGTTTTAGCTGGACGCTTTCGGACAGCGAAAAGAAAGAGGCGGCGGCGTATTACTCCGGACTGCTGGAGGCGGCGTTTGCCAGGGCGGAGGATGCCGGGCTGCTGGTGCTGGATGAGGCGATGAGCGCCTGCTCCACCGGCATGATCAGCGAAGACCGCCTGCTGGAACTTCTGCGGCAGAAGCCGGAGGAGTTGGAGGTGGTACTCACTGGCCGGGACCCGTCGGATGCGCTTTTGGCCGCCGCAGACTATGTGTCGGAAATGTGCAAGCGGAAGCATCCCTTTGAAAAGGGAGTGCCTGCCCGGAAAGGGATTGAATTCTAAGCAGCTGCAGATTTTCCCACCTGTGCGGTCGGACAGCGTGTTGTCTGGCTGTTCGGGTGGGAAAAACGGTGGTATTTTTTGCTGAAGTGTGGGATAGTAGAGATACGGGAAGGGGGGCGCCAACGATGGAGCAGGCAATCAGCGCATATTACAGCATCACAGCGTCAACGGAAGGAATTCGAAAATTTGCGCACAGCGCTCTGACCGAATCTGCACAAGCGGAAATTTTTCTGCCGTAAAAAGCGAAATCCCCCTTGCAATCGGACGGCAGATGTGCTATGATAAAATTCCTTTGAAATAGGTATTCAGAAAGCCTGCGGCTTTTTATTAAAACGGGGAGGTAAGCAAATGGTTCTGTTTGTCACAATTTTGCAGTTGTTATGCGGCTTGGCTGTGATTTTGGCGGTGCTGGTCCAGTCCGGCAAGAACGCGGGTCTGTCCGGTGCTATCGGCGGCGTGGCCGATACCTTTATGGCTAAGGGCAAGGCAAAGACCCTTGACGCAAAGCTGGCGAAGGCAACCAAATGGATCGGCGCAGTGTTTATCGTGCTGACACTGGCCTTGAATATCCTGCACTAAAGCCTGCGAAATTGCCGTCTGTGGAAACACAGACGGCTGTTTTTTTGCCCGTACCTCGCTGAGAAATGTTACAAGAATATTAAATCAAGGACTTTCCACTTCCCTTTTCCCTTGAAGTATGGTAAAATTCTGTCGATTATTGTGTACCCGGAGAAAGTGAGAATGCCCATGATGATACTGAAAAAAGCCGCAAAGCATGTCGCACTGGCCCTCTGTCTGGTCCTTGTGCTCACCTCGCTGCCTGCCGCCGCCCTGGCTGTGGAGACCTACACCACCAGCGAAGAGGGTATTGCTATGATCCAGGAATTTGAGGACTTCCGCAGTATGCCCTACGAGGATAACGGCGAGTGGTATATCGGCTATGGTACCCTCTGCGACCCGGCGGATTACCCCGAAGGCATCGACAGGGAAACCGGCTGGGAGCTGATGGAAGTCTTCCTGCGGGAAAAAGAGGAGATCGTCAACGACCTGCTCATGAAAAATAACGTCTCTGTCACCCAATACCAGTTTGACGCCATGGTCAGTATGACCTATAACCTGGGTACCCAGTGGATTCAGCCAGGGTACCGCTTCTATACCTATCTCGTCAATGGAATCGAGCAGTACAGCGAGGCGGAAGTGGTCAACGCCATTGCAACCTGGTGCCACCAGGGTACGGCGGTGATGGAGCACCTGGTGGCCCGCCGTCTGCGGGAGGCGTTCCTCTTCCTCTACGGCCAGTACGAAAACGACGGCCCCAGGTCCTACGGCTATATCAACTATGACCCGGACGGCGGTTCTGTGGAGAACCATACCGTCTTCTACCCCCTGGGCCAGCCCTATGGCGAGTTGTCTGTGCCAACCCGGCAGAACAGTACCTTCAAAGGCTGGTTCCAGGCCAACGGTATGGAGCTGACGGCTCTGGACACAGCGGTGGAGCGCGTGGAGGTCACTGCCAAGTGGGAGAGCGGCGGTACGACGGTCACAAAACCCCCGGTTGACTACTCCAACTGGGTCAACCCCTATAAAGACGTGAAATCCGGCGACTGGTTCTTTACATACGTCCGGGAGCTGAGCGCAACGGGCGTGGTGTCCGGTTACCCGGACGGTACCTTCCAGGCGGCCCGTGAGGTCACGGCAGGCGAGGCCCTGAAGCTGATCCTGCTGGCGGCAGGTTACAAAGACTCCGGCAACGCCGAGGGCCGGCACTGGGCGTCCAACTACTTGGACCAGGCGGTGACAATGGGCTGTCTGGCCGAGGGCGAAATCGAAAATTTGGACAGCTCTATCAGCCGCCGGACCATTGCGCGGGTGGCGGCGGTGGCTATGGGACTGCAGCCCAAGTTCGGCGCAACCCCCTTCACGGATGTGGACGACGGCTATGTGCTGGCGTTGTACGGCGAGAATATCCTCAACGGTACCGTAGTCAACGGCCAGCGGTTCTATTACCCGGACCAGGGCATCAACCGGGCCGAGATGTGCGCGGTGGTGTCCCGCATCAACGGCTGGAAGTATACCACAGAAAATGATCCCGCCAAGTCCGGCTATATCGAGTATGGCAACACCCGCTATCCCGTGCTGCCTACGGTACCGGCAGCGCCCTATAATCCAGACCTTTTCGTGCTGGATGGGTCCAGAATGTTTTATAACGACCCGGCTTTCCAGACCGTCCTGGGCATCGACGTGTCCTCCTATCAGGAAGACGTGGACTGGGAGCAGGTGGCGGCTGCAGGCTACGAATTCGCCTTTATCCGCATCGGGTACCGGGGCTACGGTACCGAGGGTACGCTGAACCTGGACAGCTATTTCCAGAAAAATCTCTCCGGCGCGAAGGCGGCAGGACTGAAAGTAGGCGCGTATTTCTTCTCTCAGTCCATTACTGCGGCAGAAGCTGTGGAGGAGGCCCTGTTTGCGCTCCAGGCCCTGAATGGACAGTCCCTGGATTATCCCCTGGTCTACGACTGGGAAACCATCAGCGCCAGCGGAGCACGGACCAAAGGACTGAGCAATACCGTGCTGACAGATTGCGCTATTGCGTTCTGCAATACCGTGGCGCAGTCCGGGTACACCCCCATGATCTATTATAACCGCCCGGTGGCGTACACCCACTATCAGCTGGACCGGCTGACCGCTTATGACGTCTGGTTTGCACAGTATGCGTCGAAACCGTCAATGTACTACGATTACCGGATTTGGCAGTATAGTGACAGCGGCTCCGTGCCGGGGATTAAGGGAAAAGTCGATATGAATATTGCGTTTGTCCCGTATTGATAAGGTACGTATTATGAGAAGATGTCCACTGTGTGGGGCGGCCTGATAAATAACCGGGCGCTGTTTGCTGACAGCGCCCGGTTTTTCTATCCTTTGACTAAAACAGTTACATGCTCATAAACCCCTAAGAAACAGAGTCAGACGAAATCATTTCCAATATGATTTATTACCTGCAATAGCTCTATCTCTGCTCCTCCTTCATGCTCCACCCATATAGCGGATACCGCTGGATCGCCCCGAAAATCTTCTTCTTCAGATTGGGAAACTGCGGTTCTAACTGGGCAATCAGTTCCTTCATCTCCTCTCTGGCCGTGGAACCGTTGGCCGGACAGGGATTCTCCACCACCGGCAGTCCGCACCGGGCCACGGCATTGCGCACCTCCCGTTCCTGTACATACAGCAGAGGCCGTATCTGCGTGACCTTCGTGCGGTCCAGGTATGTCACCGGCTGGAAACAGCTGATCCGGCCCTCCCAGAACAGAGACATCAGCAGTGTCTCCACCGCGTCGTCGTAGTGGTGCCCCAGCGCAATCTTGGAGATGCCCAGCCGGTTCAGCTCCGTGCTCAGCGCACCCCGGCGCATCTTCGCGCACAGGGAACAGGGATTCTTCTCCTGCCGCGCCGTGAAAACAATCTCATAAATGGGGACCGGTACCAGATGGTACGTTACCCCCAGCTCCTGGCACAGCCGGGCAATCGGGGCGAAGTCCATGCCCGGCGTGCCGCTGTCGATTGTAATGGCAGTTACCTGGAATTTCGCCGGGTGGAAATCCCGCAGCTTCGCCAACGCTGCCAGCGTCAGTACCGAGTCCTTGCCCCCGCTGACCCCAACCGCTACCGTCTCGCCGTCCGTTATCATGCGGTAGTCGTCTACGCAACGGCGGACCAGGGATAATATGTGCTGCATTGTAAAAACTCCCTTAATTTGAAAATTGAAAGCGAGATAATAAGCGATTTCAAAAGAAAACAGGAGATATCAAGAGGATTCTAAACGATAAATTAAAATGCTGTTGACAAAGCGCGTTCTTTTGTGCTATAAATATATCTGCTCGCATAGGATTGTACCTGATTTCGAGCCAAAATACAAGCTTCCTTCGATGGCGAAGCTGTAGGAACCAAATTCCCCTATGTCTTCGCTGTCGAAGGAACAAAGAATGGAGAGATCGACCATGTCCACTTTTATGGCAAATAAGGGCAACATCGTCCGCAAGTGGTATGTCGTCGATGCCGCCGGTAAGCCCCTGGGCCATACCGCCGTCATCGTTGCCGACCTGCTGCGGGGCAAGCGCAAGCCCACGTACACACCCCATGCCGACTGCGGCGACAACGTGATTGTCATCAATGCCGGTAAAGCAACCCTGTCCGGCAAGAAGCTGGAACAGAAAATGTACCGCACCCACTCCGGCTGGGTGGGCGGCCTGAAGGAAACCAATTACAAGGATATGATGGCAAAGAAGCCGGAACTGGCGATGCGCGTGGCTGTGCGCGGCATGATGCCCCGGAATACCATCACCAAGGATTCCCTCAAACGCCTGCACGTCTATGGCGGCGACACCCACGAGCATCAGGCCCAGAAGCCTGAGATGTATACTGCGGAATAAAGGAGGCAGCGGAATATGTATCAGTCTAAGAAACCTTATCTGTACGGCACTGGCCGCAGAAAGTCCTCTGTCGCCAGGGTCCAGGTGTTCCCCGGCGGCTCCGGTTCCATTACCGTCAATGGCCGGGATATCGAAGAGTATTTCGGCTTGGATACCCTGAAAATGATCGTCCGCCAGCCCCTGGTGGCTACCGCCAACGAAGGTAAGGTGGATATCGTCGCTACCGTTAAGGGCGGCGGCGTCAGCGGACAGGCCGGCGCCCTGCGCCACGGAATCTCCCGCGCCCTGCTGCTGGCCGGTGAGGAAAACCGTCCTGTGCTGAAAAAGGCCGGCCTCCTGACCCGTGATCCGAGAATGAAAGAGCGGAAAAAGTACGGCCTGAAGGCCGCCCGCCGCGCGCCCCAGTTCAGCAAGCGATAATCGGCTGTTCAAACCGTATCAAAATTGCTCAAAAACCCCGGAAAATCAAGGTTTTCCGGGGTTTTCTTATACCCAAACAAGCTGATATAGTTTGAC